>NZ_JBAMMI010000034.1:28657-45785 GCF_039793865.1 Thermus sp. | reverse complement strand
TTGGGCGTTCTTTTCCGGGGGCCCCCATGCTGGCGCAAGCCAGCATGGGGTGTTATATCCTTTTGGCGTGAACCCTTCGCCTAAGCCAAGGCCATAAGGCCTCTGTGGGCCTTCTTTCCCGGGGCCCCCAGGCTGGCGCAAGCCAGCCTGGGGTGGTATTAGACGGGGGCCTTCTCCTCGCCCTTTTCCGAGGAGTGCCCCGGGTTCACCTTGAGGGCGGGGTTGGCGTAGGCGGCGGCGTGGTTGGCGGCGATGGCCGCCTCTCCGAAGCCCAGGGCGATGAGGGGGAGCTTCCCGGGGTAGGTGACGATGTCCCCGCAGGCGTAGACCCCGGGGATGCTGGTGGCCATGGTGGTGTCCACCTTGATCTTGTTCTTCTCCAGCTCCAACCCCCAGCCCGCCACGGGGCCGAGCTTGGTGAGGTAGCCCGCGAGGATGAGGACGGCGTCCACCTCCAGCTCCACCTCCTCCTGGGTCTGGTTCTGGAAGATGATCGCTTTTCTTACCCACCCCTCCCCCTCAATGCGCCGGACCTCGTAGGGGGTGAGGACCCGAAGGCGCCCCTCCTCGTGGGCCCGCAGGAGCTCCTTCACGCTCGCCTCGTGGGCCCGGAACTGGGGCCTGCGGTGGATGAGGGTGATCTCCTGGGCGGTACCCAGAAGGTTTAGGGCCCAGTCCACGGCGCTGTCCCCCCCGCCCACGATGAGGACCCGCTTCCCCTGGAACTCCGCCTTGCTCCTCACGGCGTAGTAGACCCCCCGGCCCTCCAGCTCCTTCTCCCCCGGGGCCCCGATCCGCCTCGGCTCAAAGGCTCCCACCCCGGCGGCGACGATCACCGCCTTGGCGGTGTAGGCGTTCCCTTGGGAGGTGGTCACCTTGAAGAGGTCTCCTTCCTTCTCCAGGGTCTCGGCCCGCTCCCCGAGGCTGTAGACGGGGTTGAAGGGGGCCACCTGCTCCAAGAGGCCCTTCACCAGGTCCTTGGCGTAGACCTTGGGGAAGCCGGCCACGTCGTAGATGTACTTCTCCGGGTAAAGGGCGGTGAGCTGCCCCCCGGGCTCGGGCAAGGGGTCCACGAAGCGGAAGGAGAGCCCCCGCATGCCCACGTAGAACCCCGCGAAAAGCCCCGCAGGCCCGGCGCCGATGACGATCACGTCCGTGTGCTCCATGGCCTCACCTCTCGGGGCATTTTAAGGCCGCCTCGGGGGGACGGGCGTCCTTACTCCACCCTGAGCACCACCTTGCCGAAGACCCGCCTCTCCTCCAGGAGGCGGTGGCCCTCGGCGGCCTCCTCCAGGGGAAGCACCTTTCCCACCACGGGCTTGAGCCTCCCTTCCTCCACGAAGCGCAAAATGGGGAAGAGGCGGCTTTTGGAGGCCATGGTGGAGCCCAGGATGGCGAGCTGGCGGTAGAAGACGTGGGCGAAGGGCAGGGTGCCCTCGTAGCCCGAGGAGGCCCCGGCGATGGCGATTTTTCCCCCGTTCGCCGTGGCCCGGATGACCCCCTCAAAGTAGAGGGCCCCGGTGTGGTCCACCACCTTGTCCGCCCCCTTGCCCCCGGTGAGGCGGCGCACCTCCTTGGGCCAATCGGGGTGGGTGTAGTTCACCGCCTCGTCCGCCCCGAGCTCCCGGGCCTTCCTGAGCTTCTCCTCGGAGCCCGCTGTGGCGATGACCCGCGCCCCGAAGAGCTTGGCGATCTGGATGGCGGCCACGCTCACCCCGCTCCCCGCGGCCATCACTAAGACGTCCTCCCCCGGGCGCACCCCTAGCTTATCCACCACCATCTGCCAGGCGGTGAGGAAGGTGAGGGGAAGGGCGGCGGCCTCCTCAAAGGAGAGGTTCTTGGGCTTGGGGGCCAGGTTGGCCTCGGGCAGGACCACGTACTCGGCGTAGGTGCCATGGCGGTGCTCCCCCAGGATCTCGTAGCGGGGGCAGAGGTTGTCCTCCCCCGCGAGGCACCGCTCGCACCGCCCGCAGGAGAGGCCGGGGTTCACCACCACCTCGTCCCCGGGGGCGAAGCCCTCCACCCCGGGGCCCACGGCGTCCACCACCCCGCTCCCGTCCGCTCCCAGGACGTGGGGCAGGGGGATTCTTGGGCTTGCCACCCCTTTTCGCACCCAGATGTCCAGGTGGTTGAGGGCGGCCGCCCGAAGCCGCACCCGCACCTCCTTGGGGCCGGGTTCGGGGACGGGAAGGTCGGCCACCTCCAGCACCTCGGGGCCTCCCCTGGCTCGCATGACCACTGCGCGCATGCTTCCCTCCTTATGGGGAGGATTTTTTCACGGAGGGGCCCTAGGGTCAACCCTTGACAGGGTCTAGCTTCCCCCGATAACGTAAGGCCGTACGCGCGAAGGAGGCGCTATGAGAAAAGGAATCCTTTTGGCGGGCATTTTAGCGCTGGCGGGCATCGCCTCGGCTCAGACCTTCGTCTGGCCCCAGAAGTGGACGGTGGCCAAGCCCTCCGAGGCCAAGCGGGGAGGGACGCTTAGGGCGGCGGTGATCTCGGACTTCCGCACCTTCAACCCCTTTCTCACCGCCGAGGCGACCAACGTGCCGGACCTCATCTCCGGAGGGCGCGGCCTCGCGACCCGCGACCCCACCACCGGGGACTGGATCCCCTACATGGCGGAGTCCTGGACCATCAGCCCCAACAAGCTGGAGATCACCTTCAAGATCCGCAAGGGGATGAAGTGGTCCGACGGCCAGCCCATCACCGCCGACGACTGGATCACCACCTGGCGCATCCACACCGACAAGGCGGTGGGCTCCAACAGCTACGACTCCTTCTTCATTGACGGCAAGCCCATCGTCCTCAAGAAGCTTGACGACTACACCCTCCGCTTCATCTATCCCAAGACGGATGCCGAGGCCTTCGCCGTGGCCAGCTTTGAGCCCTGGCCCGCCCACGTCTTCGGCCCCGTCTACCAGAAGGAGGGGGCGGAGGGCATCAAGAAGATGTGGACCCTGAGCGAGAAGCCGGAGAACATCGTCTCCGGCGGGCCCTGGCTCATTGAGAGCTACCGCCCCGGGGAGCGCCTGGTCCTGAAGCGCAACCCCGCCTTCGGGGAGTGGAACAAGGACGAGGCGGGCAACCCCCTCCCCTACCTGGACCGCTACGAGATCAAGATCGTGAAGGACATCAACGCCCAGCTCGCCGAGTTCCTGGCGGGGAACATTGACGTCTTCACCCCTGGAACTGTGGACCACATCTCCCAGGTCCGCCAGGCCATCCAGCAGGGCCGCCTGGACGCCACCCTCAAGGTGAACGCCTCCCCCGTGGCCTCGAGCCAGTTCATGGTCTTCAACTGGAACAAGGCCTCGGACCCCTTCAAGCAGAGCCTCTTCCGCTCCGACAAGTTTCGCCGGGCCATGAGCCACCTGGTGAACCGCCAGGCGGTGATTGACATCGTCTACGGGGGCCTGGGCACCCCCATGTACACCAGCGTCTACCCCGTGCTCACCCAGTGGATCAACCCCAAGGCGCCCAAGTACGAGTACGACCCCAAGCAGGCGGCGAAGCTCCTCGCCGAGCTCGGCTTCACCAAGAAGGATAAGGAAGGCTACCTGGTGGACTCTAAGGGCCGGAGGCTTGAGTTCAACCTGGCCACCAACGCCGGCAACAACCAGCGGGAGCAGATCGCCAAGCTCATCGTGGACGAGGCCAAGAAGGTGGGGGTCAAGGTCAACTTCCAGGCCATAGACTTCAACACCCTGGTGGGCCAGCTCCTCTCCTCCGGCCCCGACCGGCCCTTTGACGCCATCATCATCGGCCTCTCGGGCGGCGGCCTGGACTGGCCCTTCGGCTCCAACGTGGTCCCCTGCAAGGGCAACCTCCACATGTGGAACAAGTCCGGCCAGTGCCTGGACCCCAGGGAGACCCAGCTGGACGCCCTCTACTCCCGCGGCCGCACGGAGCTGGACTTCAAGAAGCGGGTGGAGATCGGCTACCGGATGCAGGAGATTGAGGCGAGCCTCCTCCCCGTGATCTACATCGCCGGGCCCAACTACCACCCCGCCTGGAACAACCGCCTGGGCGGCGAGCACCCGGACGCCATCATCTCCAGCATCTGGGACTCCAGGGAAGAGGAGCTCACCTTCATCAAGAAGTAAGCGGGCTCGAGGCCTCCCGGGGCCCCATGGCCCCGGGGCCTCTTTGAGAAGCCATGACCGCCTACATCCTCCGCCGCGTCCTCTACCTCGTCCCCACCTTCTTCGGGGCCACCTTCCTCGCCTTCCTCATCATCCAGCTGGCCCCCGGGGACTACCTGACCCAGCTGGAGCTGGACCCCAAGGTGACCCCGGAGACCATCGCCCGCCTCCGCGCCCAGTTCGGCCTAGACCGGCCCATCTACGAGCAGTACCTTCTCTGGATGAACAACCTCCTCCACCTCAACCTGGGCTACTCCTTCGCCTTTCAGGCGCCGGTGCTTCAGGTCATCTGGCCCCGGGTGGTGAACTCCATGGTGATCGTTATCCCCTCCACGCTCCTCCTCTACCTGGTGGCCATCCCCATCGGGGTCTACGGGGCGGTGCGCCAGTATTCCCTGGGGGACCGCCTCCTCTCCTTCCTGGCCTACATCGGGCTTTCGGTGCCGAGCTTTTTCCTCGCCCTCATCGCCATCTACGTCCTCCTCCAGATCAAGTTCCGAACGGGCACCCTCCTCTTCCCGGTCTCCGGCATGACCTCCACGGGCTTTGAGCAGATGCCCCCCTTGAGGCAGGTCTTGGACATCGCCTGGCACGCCGTGGTGCCGGTTTTGGTGGCCACGGCCAACGACATCGCCGGGCTTTCCCGCCTCATGCGGGGGCAGATGCTGGAGGTCTTGGGGCAGGACTACATCCGCACCGCCCGGGCCAAGGGGCTTTCCGAGCGGGTGGTCCTCTACAAGCACGCCTTCCGCAACGCCGTGATCCCCTTCGTGGCCACCCTGGGCGGGCTTCTTCCCGGGCTCATCTCCGGAGCGGGCTTCGTGGAGGTGGTCATGGCCTGGCCGGGCATCACGCCCTTCTTCCTGGACGCCATCGCCAACCAGGACCTCTACGTCATCGCCGGATTCCTCACCGTGAGCCTGGTCCTCCTCATGATCGGCAACCTGATCTCCGACCTGCTCCTCGCCTGGGTGGACCCCAGGATCCGCTACGAGTAGGGGGTGGACCGTGGAGCGCGCCCTTTCCTTAAGCCGGACCCAACTCGTCCTGCGCCAGTTCCGCAAGCACCGCCTGGCGGTCTGGGGCGGGCGGATTCTCTTCGTCCTCTACCTCATGGCCGCCTTCGCCGGGTTCTTCAGCCCCTACGACCCCAACTACTACGAGCTTTACCCGCCCAAGGGCAACCACCCGCCCACCCGGATCCATTTCGTAGACCCCGAAACGGGCAGGCTCACCCGCCCCTTCGTCTACGCCACCAAGCGGAGCATTGACCCCGTGTCCCTGCAGCCCCGTTATGAGGAGGACCCGAGCCAGGGGAAGTTCTACGTCCGCTTCTTCGTGCGCACCCCGGACCAACCCTACACCATCTTCAAGGTCTTCCGCTCCGACCTCCGCCTCTTCGGCGTGGACCCCCCGGGGCGCATCTTCCTCATGGGCACCGATAACTTCGGCCGCGACCTCTTCAGCCGGGTGGTCTACGGGGGCCAGGTGTCCCTCACCATCGGCATCCTCTCGGCCCTCGTCTCCTTCGCCCTGGGGCTTCTCCTGGGGGGGATTGCGGGCTACTTCTCGGGCCGCCCCTTCCACCTCTCCCTGCCCCCTTCCCGGTGGCGGGGCCTGGGCCTCCTCCTTGGCCCCTTGAGCCTCCTCCTCTGGCTCGGGGTGGCCGCTTCGGCCCTCTTCCTCGCTTTTTCCTTTGCCCGCCTAAGCCCCGGCGATGACCTTTTCTCCCGAGGGCTGGACTTCCTGGTGGTCTTCCTCGGGTCCCTGGCGGCGTGGGCCATCCTCTTTAGGCTCTTCCGGGAGCCCATCCGCCTGGACCCCGACGACCTCATCATGCGCACGGTGGAGATCATCGCCGCCATCCCCTCCCTCTTCCTCCTCATCTCCTTGCGGGCGGTCTTCCCCACCAATATAGATCCCCTCCTCACCTTCTACCTGGTGGTGGGGCTTCTCGGCTTCATCGGCTGGGGAGGGCTCGCCCGGGTGGTGCGGGGGATCGTGCTTTCCGTGCGGGAGATGGACTACGTGCAGGCGGCCAGGGCCCTCGGGGCCTCGGACGGCCGCATCATCACCCGGCACGTGCTTCCCGCCACGGCGAGCTACGTGATCGTGAGCCTTTCCCTCACCATCCCCGGCTTCATCCTGGGGGAGAGCGGGCTTTCCTTCCTGGGCCTCGGGGTCACCGAGCCCTACACCAGCTGGGGGCTCCTCCTGCAGGCGGCGCAGCAGGGCGGCTTCGCCTCCTTCACCGACCGCCCCTGGGTGCTCTGGCCGGGGTTTTTCATCTTCCTCTCGGTGCTCTCCTGGAACTTCCTCGGGGATGGCCTGCGCGACGCCCTGGACCCGAGGCGGCGGCAGTAGGGCTTCTCTTTTGACCGGGTATGGCGTATAACGGGTGAGGTGCTTTGAGGGCTTTGCTGAAGGAGTGTCCATGGACGAGAAGCGGCTTTTGGAGGTGAGGGACCTCAGGGTCCACTTCTTCACCGACGACGGGGTGGTGAAGGCGGTGGACGGGGTTTCCTTCCACGTGGACAAGGGGGAGACCCTGGCGGTGGTGGGGGAGTCGGGGTCTGGGAAGAGCGTGACCTCCCTGGCCATCATGCGGCTCATCCCCACGCCTCCCGGGCGGATCGTGGGGGGGGAGGTGCTCTTCCGCGGGAAGGACGGGCGGGTGCGGGACCTCACCAAGCTCTCCGAGGCGGAGATGCGCCGGATCCGGGGGAACGACATCGCCATGATCTTCCAGGAGCCCATGACCTCCCTGAACCCGGTGTACACGGTGGGGGACCAGATCGCCGAGGCCATCATGCTCCACCAGGGGAAAAGCCGCAAGGAGGCCATGGAGCTTGCCGCGCACATGCTGGACCTGGTGGGGATTCCCGAGCCCAAGAAGCGGCTCAGCAACTACCCGCACCAGATGTCGGGGGGGATGCGGCAGCGGGTGATGATCGCCATGGCCCTTTCCTGCAACCCCTCGCTCCTCATCGCCGACGAGCCCACCACGGCCTTGGACGTGACCATCCAGGCGCAGATCCTGGAGCTGATGAAGAAGCTCCAGGAGGAGATCGGGATGAGCATCCTCTTCATCACCCACAACCTGGGGGTGGTGGCGGAGATGGCGGACCGGGTGGTGGTGATGTACGCGGGCCGTGCGGTGGAGCAGGCGGACGTGGTGCCGCTTTTCAAGGAGCCCCTCCACCCCTACACCCGGGGGCTTTTGCACTCGGTGCCGCGGCTGGACCTGGCGGCGGAGCGCAAGGAGCGGCTTGAGGCCATTCCCGGGAACGTGCCGAACCCCCTTTATTTGCCTCCGGGCTGTGCCTTCCACCCCCGGTGCAAGCACTACGTGGAGGGGCTTTGCGACCGGGAGGTGCCGCCCTTAGAGGAGGCTGGGGAGGGTCGCCGGGTGAGGTGCGTTCGCTGGCGGGAGATCCGGGAGGTTAGGGCATGAAGGGGAACGGGGTTCTTGTGGAGGTCAAGGACCTCAAGAAGCACTTTCCCATCCGCGGGGGGGTGCTTTCCCGGGTGGTGGCCAGCGTCAAGGCGGTGGACGGGGTTTCCTTCGCCATAAGGCGGGGGGAGGTCTTGGGGCTCGTGGGGGAGTCGGGGAGCGGGAAGACCACGGTGGGCCGGACCCTTCTTCGCCTCATTGAGCCCACGGGGGGCCGGATTCTTTTTGAGGGGCAGGACATCACGGATATCCCCAAGAACGCCCTAAGGCCTTTCCGGCGGCGGATGCAGATCATCTTCCAGGACCCCTTCAGCTCCCTGAACCCGCGGATGACGGTGGGGGACATCATCGCCGAGCCCCTCGTCATCCACGGGATCGGGAAGACCCCCCAGGAGCGGGCGGAGAGGGTGGCGGAGCTCCTTAAGCTCGTGGGGCTTTCCCCGGACCACATGCGGCGCTACCCCCACGAGTTCTCCGGGGGGCAGAGGCAGAGGATCGGGATCGCCCGGGCCTTGGCGGTGGCCCCGGAGTTCATCGTGGCGGACGAGCCGGTCTCCGCCCTGGACGTGTCCATCCAGGCCCAGGTGGTGAACCTCCTCCAGGACCTCAAGGAGGAGCTCGGGCTCACCCTGCTCTTCATCGCCCACGACCTGGCGGTGGTGGAGTACATCTCGGACCGGGTGGCGGTGATGTACCTGGGGAAGGTGATGGAGCTCGCCCCTGCCCGGGAGCTTTACCGCAACCCCAAGCACCCCTACACGGAGGCCCTGCTTTCGGCGGTGCCCATTCCCGACCCCACGGTGAAGCGGGAGCGGATCGTGCTCCAGGGGGACATTCCCTCGCCCATCAACCCGCCCTCGGGGTGCGTGTTCCGCACGCGGTGCCGCTACGCCCTGCCCGAGTGCGCCCACACTGTTCCTGAGCTTAAGGAGGTCTCCCCGGGGCACTACAAGGCCTGCATCCGGGACGACATCCTTTAAGGCCACCCCAGGCCCGCATGGGGGGGTGATTCCCCAGGTGAGGCCAGGGCCCCGGCTTCCGGGGCCCTTTCGCCGTATACTGGGCCCATGCTGGTAAGGGACGTGATGAAAAGCCCCGTCCTCACCGTGGGGCCGGAGGCCACCCTCGAGGACGCCTACCGCCTCCTCCTGGAAAGGGGGATCCGCCACCTCCCCGTGGTGGAGGGGGGGAGGCTCGTGGGCATCCTTACCGACCGGGACATTCGCCTGGCCACGAGCCACCTGAACCCCAAGGGGCCCTGCCCCGGGTGCACCCAGGTGGGGGAGGTGATGACCCGGGCCGTGGTCACCGCCCACCCCTTAGACCCCGTGGAGGAGGCGGCCCGGGCCATGCGGGAGCGGAAGATCGGGTGCCTCCCGGTTTTGGAGGACGAGGCCCTCGTGGGCATCGTCACGGGGATTGACCTCCTGGACGCCCTCCTCAAGCTCACCGGGGTCACGGAGCCCTCGGGCCGCCTCGAGGTGCGCCTCGCTGACCGCCCCGGGGAGCTCGCCCGCCTCACGGGGTTTTTGGCGGGGCGGGGGGTGAACATCCACTCCCTCCTCTCCTACCCCGAGGGGGAGGAGGCGGTGCGGGCGGTGGTGCGGGTGAACACCCTGGAGACCCACCCCCTGGCGGAGGACCTCCGCCGGGAGGGGTTTGCGGTCCTCTGGCCTCCCAGGAAGCCATGGTGATCTACCGGGAGGAGTACCGCCTCTACAACTTCGGGCCCCAGCACCCCTTCAGCCCCGTCCGCCTGGAGATGCTCACCTCCCTCCTCAAGGCCCTCGGGGTGTGGCGGGAGCCCCTTGCGCCCCCTGAGGCCTCGAGGGAGGAGGTGCTCGCGGTGCACTCCGAGCGCCTGGTGAAGCGGGTGGAGGCGGCAAGCCGGGGGGAGCTCTACCCCGACCTGGAGCACTACGGCCTGGGCACGGGGGACACCCCGGTTTTCCCCGGCATGGACCGGGCGGCCCGGGTCCTGGTGGGGGGGACCCTGGAGGGGGCGAGGCGGATCCTCTCGGGGGAGAAGCGGGTCTTGCAGCTTGGGGGCGGCCTCCACCACGCCCAGTACGACCGCGCCTCGGGGTTTTGCGTTTACAACGACCTCTCCGTGGCCATCCGCCACATGACCCGCTCCGGGCTTCGCGTGGCCTACGTGGACATTGACGTCCACCACGGGGACGGGGTGCAGTGGATCCACTACGAGGAGGGGGAGGTCCTCACCCTAAGCCTCCACGAGTCGGGCCGCTACCTCTTTCCCGGCACGGGGCACGTCCACGAGGTGGGCCGAGGGGCGGGCCTGGGGAGGAAGCTCAACCTCCCCTTGGAGCCCTTCACCGAGGACGAAAGCTACCTCGAGGTCTTCCAGGCCCTCCTGCCCTGGGCCCTAAAGGCCTTCCGCCCCGACGTCCTCGTGGTGCAGGCGGGGGCGGACGCCCACTTCCTGGACCCCTTGGCCGACCTCCTCCTCACCACCCGGGCCTATGAAAGGCTTTTCCGCCTCCTCCTGGAGTACGCCGAGGCCTACGCCGGGGGCAGGGTCCTCTTCACCTTGGGGGGCGGGTACAGCCTGGACGGGGCGGTGCGGGTCTGGGCCCTCCTTTACCACGTCTTCCACGGCCTTCCTCTCCCCGAGCGCCTGCCCGAGGGGTGGCGGAGGGCGTGGGAGGAAAGGCTCGGGAAGCCCCTCACCCCCACCCTCCACGACCCCGAGGGGGCCTACCCGGGGATCCCCAGGCGGGAGGAGATCGCCAAGCGGAACCGCCTCACCCTGCAGAGGCTCACGGAGCTCGTGGCCCCCCACCTGCTACACTAGCGGGGTGAGGGTCGTTCTGCGCCTGCCCGAGCGCAAGGAGGTGGAGGTCAAGGGGAACCGCCCCTTGCGGGCAGTCCTGGAGGAGCTTGGGGTGAACCCCGAGACCGTGGTGGCGGTGCGGGGGGAGACGCTTCTCACCCCGGACGAGGTGGTGGAGGAGGAGGACACCATAGAGGTCCTCTCCGCCATCTCGGGAGGGTAGCCGTGGTCTGCAAGGTCTGCGGGGAGAAGGCCCAGGTGGAGGTGAGGTCCCGGGGGCTCGCCCTCTGCCGGGAGCACTACCTGGACTGGTTCGTCAAGGAAACCGAGCGGGCCATCCGCCGCCACCGGATGCTGAAGCCCGGGGAGAGGGTGCTGGTGGCGGTCTCGGGGGGGAAAGATTCCCTTGCCCTTTGGGACGTGCTTCACCGCCTGGGCTACCAGGCCGTGGGCCTCCACATCCACCTCGGCATCGGGGCCTACTCCGACCGGAGCCTCGAGGTCACCCGGGCCTTCGCCAGGGAAAGGGGCCTGGAGCTATGGGTGGTGGACCTGAAGGGGGCCTACGGCTTCGGGGTGCCGGAGCTCGCCGAGCTTTCCGGGAGGGTGGCCTGCTCCGCCTGCGGCCTCTCCAAGCGGTACATCCTCAACCAGGTGGCGGTGGAGGGGGGCTTCCGCGTGGTGGCCACGGGGCACAACCTGGACGATGAGGCCGCCGTCCTCTTCGGGAACCTCCTGAACCCCCAGGAGGACGCCCTGGTGCGCCAGGGGCCCGTGCTCCCCGAGAAGCCCGGCCTCGCCGCCCGGGTCAAGCCCTTCTACCGCTTCAGCGAAAGGGAGGTCCTCTCCTACACCCTCCTTAGGGGGATCCGCTACCTCCACGAGGAGTGCCCCAACGCCAAGGGGGCGAAAAGCCTCCTCTACAAGGAGGCGTTGAACCTGGTGGAGAAGGAGATGCCGGGGGCCAAGCTCCGCTTCCTGGAAGGCTTTCTGGAGAAGATCCAGCCCCGGCTGAAGGCCGAGGAGGAGGTGCCCTTAAGGGAGTGCGAGCGGTGCGGCTACCCCACCACGGGGGCCGTCTGCTCCTTCTGCCGCATGTGGGACGCCGTCTACCGCCGGGCCAAGAAGCGCCGCCTCCTGCCGGAGGAGGCCGCCTTCCGGCCCCGGGTGGAGCCCGTCCGTGGGGGTTAGGCCCGGGGTCTGCCGCCCCTAAGGGAGGGCTTCACCGGGGGCGGGAGGTTCCCCCCTTCCGGCTTGTGGAAGAGCTTCCAGGTCTGGGTGTAGACTGAGGCCATGTGGTGGAAAGAGGCGGTGATCTACCAGGTCTACCCCCGGAGCTTCCAGGACACCAATGGGGGAGAGGTTCCTCTTGCGCCCCGACGAGGGCGTGGCGGTGCGGCTAGACTAGGGGCGTGGACCCCTTCGCTTCCCTGGCCGAGGCCTACGAGACCTGGTACGAGACCCCCTTGGGGGCCTACGTCATCGCCGAGGAGGAGCGGGTCCTGAGGGGGCTTCTTCCTCTGGGCGAAAGCCTCCTGGAAGTGGGCGCGGGGACCGGGTACTGGCTCAGGCGCCTTCCCTACCCGACGTCTTGGAGTGGCCTTACCGGGAGGAGGAGGTGGGGCCGCCCCTTGGGCGGAGGCTTTCCCTGGAGGCCCTGGAGGGCCTCTTCCGGGGGGCCTTGGGAAGCCCGCCCCGCTTCCAGGCGTCGGAGGACTACGTGCTCGCCCTCTGGGACAAGGAATAAGGCCCCTTTCGGGGCCCCTTGGTGCCGGGGGCGGGACTCGAACCCGCACGTCCTTGCGGACAGCAGATTTTGAGTCTGCCGCGTCTACCGGTTCCGCCACCCCGGCGGACGCACCCTAAGGATAAGGCCAAGGAGGAAGATGGTCAACGCCAGGCCCACCGGGAAGTTCCCGAGGCGCGCGTAAGGGGTGAGGCCCCTTTCCCGGGCGTAAGGGGCGAGGAGGAAGCCCTCCTGGTGCGGGGGGATTTCCGCCACTACCCGGCCGAAGGGGTCTATGGCCGCGGTGATCCCGTCGTTCCCGGCCCTGAGGAGCCAGCGCCCCGTTTCCACCGCCCTTAGGCGCCCCATGGCGAAGTGCTGCCTGCCCCCGAAGGAGGGGCCGAACCAGGCGTCGTTGGTGAGGAGGACGAGGACCCCGGCGCCCTCCCGGGCCAGGCTCCTGGCTACCGAGGGAAATACCGACTCGTAGCAGATGAGTACCCCGTAGGGCCCGATGGGGGCCACCTTCTCCCCGGGGACGCGGTCGGCGAGCTCCCCAAGTCCCAGGGCCCGGAAGAAGAAGGCGTAGACCCCGCCCAAGGCCTCCCGGAAGGGGAAGCGCTCCCCGAAGGGGACGAGGCGGGTCTTGTCGTAGTGGCCGAGGACCTCGCCCTTTTGGTAGAGCACCGCCCGGTTGGGGCCGAAGAGGTTGAGGCCGGTGAGGAGGGGGCGGCCCTGGAGGAGGGCGTCTACCCCCTTGGGGATGGCCCAGACCGCGGTCTCGGGCCAGACCACGAGGTCCGCCTCAGGGTGGGCCCTAAGCCCCGCCTCGGTGAGCCTCAGGTAGACCGCCTCGTCCAGCTCCCCCTGGAACTTCCTTAGGGGGTTGATGTTCCCCTGGACCAGGAGGGCCTTTCCCTCGGGCTTGGCCTCGGGGAGGGGGAGGAGCCAGAGGAGGGCCCAAGGGAGGAGGACCCAAGGCCGCCTCGCCCTGAGGCCATAGGCCACGAGGAGGACGAGGAGGGAGAGGAGGTAGACCCCGCCCAAGGCGGCGAGGACCCGCCCCGGGGCCTCCACCAGGGCGTAGCCCAAAAGCCCCCAGGGGAAGGCGAGCTCCCCCTTCTCCGTGAGCCACTCCAGGAGGACCCACCCCCCGATGCGCATGAGGGGCGTTGGGGTGAGGGCGAAGAGGAGGCCGAAGGAGAGGGCCTTGACGAGGACCAGGGGGAGGAAGGGGACCGCCCCCCAGGGCCCGAAGTTCTGGGCGAAGCTTTGGGGAAGCCAGAGGAGGTGGAGCCCCCAAAACCCCAGGCCCGCGAAGAACCCCTCCCGGAAGCCCCCCTTGAGGAGGAAGGCCAGGAAGAGGGGAGCGAGGAAGCCCAGGGGGAAGGGAGGGAGGCTTAAGGCGAGGAGGAGGCCCAAGAGGAAGGCCCGCACCCCTCCACCATAAGGCCTCCCCGTGCGCCTTTCACCGGGTTTTGAAGAGGGGGATGGCAGAATGGGGCCATGCGCCTTGGGGTCCTCTCCGACCTCCACGCCAACCTTCCCGCCCTCGAGGCCGCCCTGGAGGCCCTGAGGGCCGAAGGGGTGGACGAGGTCCTGGTCCTCGGGGACCTGGTGGGCTACGGGCCCCACCCCCGGCAGGTGATCCACAGGATTTGGCAGGAAGGGCTTTCCGCCATTGCCGGGGCTTGGGACCTGAGGGTGGCCTACCCCCTCCCTGGGTCTCTCCCTGAGGGGGTGGGCCGGGCCACCTTGGAGTGGACCCGAAGCCAGCTTGGGGAGAAGGAGCTCGCCTACCTCCGCTCCTTAAGGCTCTCCCACCGCAAGGCCTACGGGGAGCGGCGCCTCGTGGCCTTTCACGGGGCGCCGGGAAACCCCGAGGGGCGGGTGGACCTCCTCTCCCCGGCCCGGGACCTCCTTCCCCTCCTGGAGCGCTACGGGGCCGGGGTTCTCCTCCTAGGGGGGCGGCACCTCCCCCTGGCCCGGCGGGTGGGGGCGGGGCTTCTCGCGGACCCCGGGAGCGTGGGCCTAAGCCTCACCGGGGAGCACGGGGCGGACGCCATGGTCCTGGACACCGAGACCCTCGAGGCCCGCTTCCTCAAGGTGCCCTACGACCTAGGCCCCCTCCTCTTTGACCTCAGGGCCTGGGGCCTGCCCCCGGTCCTGGAGAAGGTCTACCGCACCGGGCGCTTCCAGGAGGAGTAGGGCCTCCCGCCGCACCCCGGGGTCGGGGTCCTCCAGGAAGGGGTCCAGGGGCTTTCCCAGGAGGTGGAGGGCCCCTAGGGCGGTGCGCCGCACCAGGGGGCTTGGGTCCCTTGCCGCCTCCCGGAAGAGGGCCTCCCCCAGGCCCAGGTTGAAGAGGACGACGAGGGCGTTTCGGGCCATGCGGGCCCTCCCCGCCCGGAGGAAGGCGGTGCCCGCGTACCTCCTCTGGAAGGCCCGCCCCGAGAGGCGAAAGAAGTCCAGGAGGTCCGGGTGGGCGAGCTCGGGCTCGGGCCTTAAGGCCTTCCAGACCTTGCCGAACCTCCCCCAGGGGCAGGCCTCCCCGCAGAGGTCGCAGCCGAAAAGCCAGTCCCCCATCCCCCTCCAGAGCGCGGGAGGGATGGGCCCCTTGTGCTCAACGGTGAGGTATCTCACGCACCGCCGGGCGTCCAGGGTGCCGTCCCCAAGGAGAGCGTTTGTGGGGCAGGCGGAAAGGCAGCGGGCGCAGCGGCCGCAGCGGTTAGGGTGGAGGGGAAGGGCTTCCACCTCCAGGGGGGTGAGGAGGACCCCTATGAAGCTGTGGGCCCCGAAGGCCTGGGAGAGGAAGTAGCCGCTTTTGCCGATCCAGCCCGTTCCCGAGAGGGCGGCGAGGGTCCTTTCGGGAAGGGGCCCGTGGTCCACGTAGCCCTTGGCCTCGAGGCCCAGGCCCCTCGCCATCCCTTCCAGGGCCTTCAGCGCCTCCCCCAGGAGGAGGTGGTAGTCCCGCACCCAGGCGTACCGGGCCACCCGGCCCACCCGGAGGCCCCCTGGGGGGGTCCCGGGGTCGGGGTAGGCGTAGGGGGCGAAGAGGAGGAGGGCGCTCCTCGCCCAGGGGAAGCGCTTTTTGGGGCGGAAGCGCTCCGGGGCCTCGAGGTAGGCCATCCCCCCGTGGCGGCCCGCCTTTAGCCAGGCCCGGTGGCGCGCCTCGGCCTCCGGGGGAAGGTCCAAAGGGGCCCAGGCGAAGAGGAGCCCAAGCTCCCCTGCCCGTTCCTCCAGGAGGTCCTTCACCACAGGGTCTCCACGCCGAAGGTGGGGAAGGCGCGGTCGGTGGTGAGGAGGACGAGGCCTTCCACCAGGCTCTGGGCGGCCAGGATGCGGTCAAAGGGGTCCCGGTGCTCCCTGGGAAGCCTTCCCGCCAGGAGGGCGTGGGCAAGCCTTATGGGAAGCTCCTCGGCCCCCAGGCGGGAGAGGTGGCCCTCCAGGCCCTCCAGGACCGCCTCGGCGCCGGAAAGCTTGCCTAGGCGGTGCTTGGTGGCCATCTCCCAGGCGCTGGCCGAGGAGACGAGAAGGGGGGTGTCGGGGTCCTCCAAGAGCCTCCGGACCCTGGGGCTCAGCCGCTTGGGTTCCGTGAGGGCCCAGATGAGGACGTGGGTGTCTAGGAGGTAGCGCCTTCCCACAGGGCGAGCTCCTCCTCGGGAAGGAGCTCAAAGAAGCTCTCGGAAAGCTTCCCAGGGACAAACCCCAGGGGGCGCTTCCCCTTGCGGTAGGGGACGAGCCGGGCCACGGGGGTTTTGCCCCTCAGGATCACCACCTCCTCCCCCTCCTCCACGGCCCTCAGGAGGCGGGAGAGATGGGTCTTGGCCTGGTGCACGGTGAAGGTCTTCACGGACTTAGCTTAGCCAGCTTAGCTAAGAGGGGCAAGGGGTATAATCCCCCCATGGAGGCCCTGAAGATCGCCCTTCTGGGTGGGGGCACCGTGGGGAGCGCCTTTTATACCCTCGTCCTGGAGAGGGAGGAGGAACTTGCCGCCTTGGGGGTGGTTCCCCGTTTTCTGGGCGTCTTGGTGCGGGACCCGAAGAGGCCCCGGGCCATTCCCCAGGAGCTCCTTCGCGCCGAGCCCTTTGACCTCCTCGAGGCCGACCTGGTGGTGGAGGCCATGGGAGGGGTGGAGGCCCCCCTTAGGCTCGTCCTTCCCGCCCTCGAGGCCGGCATCCCCCTCATCACCGCCAACAAGGCCCTCCTGGCCGAGGCCTGGGACCGCCTCCGCCCCTTCGCCGAGGAGGGGCTCATCTACCACGAGGCGAGCGTCATGGCGGGCACCCCCGCCCTCTCCTTCCTGGAAACCCTTAGGGGAAGCGAGCCCGTGGAGCTCCACGGCATCCTGAACGGCACCACCCTCTACATCCTGAAGGAGATGGAGCGGGGGAGGACCTACGCCGAGGCCCTTTCCGAGGCCCAGCGCCTGGGCTACGCCGAGGCCGACCCCACCCTGGACGTGGAGGGAATAGACGCCGCCCACAAGCTCACCCTCCTCGCCCGCCTCCTCGTGGACCCCGGCTTCCCCTTCGCCGAGGTGGAGGCCCAAGGCATCGCCCGCCTCACCCCGAGGGCCCTAGAGGAGGCCGAGGCCCGGGGGGAGAGGGTGCGCCTCGTGGCGAGCCTCTACGGGGAGGGGGGGAGGTGGCGGGCGGTGGTGGCCCCAAGGCGCCTTCCCCAGGACCACCCCTTGGCGAGGGCCCAGGGGAACGCCCTCTGGGTCAGGGCGAGGCCCTTGGGCGAGGTCTTCGTCGCGGGGCCTGGGGCCGGGGGCGGGGCCACGGCGAGCGGGCTTTTCGCCGACCTCCTCCGCTTTCTCTCCGGGGCCCCGGGGCACCTCCCCGCGCCCCGGGCGAGGCCCCCCCTGGAGGAGGGAAGCCCCTGGCCGGGGGTAGAATGAGGCCGTGCCCCTTCTGGACCTCCTGCGCCCCATAAGCGATGAGGAGCTCCGCGCCCTTTCCGAGAAGAACCCAGGTTGGCAGTTTGAGCGCCTGGCCGACGGGAGGCTA
>NZ_JBAMMI010000034.1:0-28557 GCF_039793865.1 Thermus sp. | reverse complement strand
CCTTTCCGAGAAGAACCCAGGTTGGCAGTTTGAGCGCCTGGCCGACGGGAGGCTAGCCGTGTCCCCTACGGGCGGGGAAAGCGGGCGGATTAGCGCCGCCGTCCTGGGCCAGCTTTACCGCTGGAACGAGGCGCAGGGCCTGGGGGTGGTCTTTGACGCCTCCACGGGGTTCAGGCTCCCCGACGGCTCGGTGCTCGCCCCGGACGCCGCTTTCCTCCAGGGGGAGCGGTGGCGGGCCCTCTCCCCGGAGGAGCGGGAAGGGTTTCCTCCCTTGGCCCCGGACGCGGTCTTTGAGGTCCGTTCCCGAAGCCAAAGTCTGGAAGAGCTGCGGGATAAGGCGGCGTGGTACCTGAAGAACGGGGTGCGTCTTGTGGTCCTCCTGGACCCCTACGCCCACCGGGTGGAGGTCTTCCGGCCGGGAGGGGTGGAGAGCCACCAGGGGCCGGAGCGGGTGCCCTTAGACCCCGAGCTTCCCGGCTTCGCCCTGGAGACCCGAGGCCTTTTCCTCCCTTGACGGCGGGGCCCTGGGGCGGGAGCATGGGGTCATGCGGCTTCCCCTCATTGAGCGCTACCGGGACCTCCTCCCGGTCTCGGAGAAGACGCCGGTGGTGAGCCTCCTCGAGGGCTCCACCCCCCTCATCCCCCTCAAGGGCCCCGAGGAGGCGAGGAAGAAGGGCATCCGCCTCTACGCCAAGTACGAGGGCCTAAACCCCACGGGGAGCTTCAAGGACCGGGGGATGACCCTCGCCGTCTCCAAGGCGGTGGAAGGGGGGGCAAGGGCCATCGCCTGCGCCAGCACCGGGAACACCGCCGCTTCCGCCGCGGCCTACGCCGCCAGGGCCGGGATCCGGGCCATCGTGGTCCTCCCGGCGGGCTACGTGGCCCTGGGCAAGGTGGCCCAGAGCCTGGTGCACGGGGCGAGGATCGTCCAGGTGGAGGGGAACTTTGACGACGCCCTGCGCCTTACCCGGGAGCTGGCGGAAAACTTCCCCGTGGCCCTGGTGAACTCGGTGAACCCCCACCGCTTAGAGGGCCAGAAGACCCTGGCCTTTGAGGTGGTGGACGAGCTCGGCGACGCCCCCCACTACCACGCCCTTCCCGTGGGGAACGCGGGGAACATCACCGCCCACTGGATGGGCTACAAGGAGTACCATGCCCTGGGAAAGGCCAAAAGGCTTCCCCAAATGCTCGGCTTCCAGGCGGCGGGGGCGGCGCCCTTGGTCCTGGGCCGCCCGGTGGAGCGCCCCGAGACCCTGGCCACCGCCATCCGCATCGGCAACCCGGCGAGCTGGCAAGGGGCCGTCCGGGCCAAGGAGGAGTCGGGGGGGCTCATAGAGGCGGTGACGGACGAGGAGATCCTCTTCGCCTACCGCTACCTGGCCCGGGAGGAAGGGATCTTCTGCGAGCCCGCGAGCGCCGCGGCCATGGCCGGGGTCTTCAAGCTTTTGCGGGAGGAGAGGCTTGCCCCGGAGAGCGCCGTGGTCCTCACCCTCACGGGCCACGGCCTCAAGGACCCGGCCACCGCCGAGCGGGTGGCCGAGCTTCCCCCGCCCGTGCCCGCCCGCCTCGAGGCGGTGGCCGCGGCCGCAGGGCTTTTGTGGTAGCCTTGGGGTATGGCCGAGCGCGCCCGCAAGAAAGTCCCCGAGCCCTTTCCCGGGGCCTACTACGTGGCCGGGGCCATCACCCTCGCCCTCATGCTCCTCTTCCTGGCCCTGGGGGCGAGCCTTCCCCCCGGGGTGGCGGGGTTTCTGGTGGCCTTCGTCCTGGGGCTCACCGTGAGCCCGAAGTACGTGCCCTACTTCCTGGTGGCCGGGGCCTTCTCGGCGGTCATGGGTTTTCTGGGGCGGGAGCCCCAGGTGGCCTGGGGGGGCGTGGCCCTCTTCCTCTCCCAGCTCCTGGTGGCCCGCCTCGTGAAGGAATAGTGGACCCGAACCGCCTGGCCCAGGTCCTTTCCCTTCTTGGGGTGGCGGGCTACCTCTACTTCCTCTGGCTTCGCCCGGACCAGGAGGGCATCGCCCTGGCCCTGGGCCTCGCGCTAGGGGGCGCGGGCCTGGCCTATGGGGAAAGGCCCTTTCCCGTGCCCCTCTTCCTTGGGCTTTTGGCCCTCTACCTCCTCCTCCAGCTCCTCTTCGGCCACCCCCTCCACGCCCTTCTGGGGGGGGCCTTAGGCCTCGGGCTACCCTACCTCGCCTACCGCCTGCGGAAGCCCGCCAGGTAGAGGAGGGCCCCTAAGAGCATGCCTTCCCCCATGGCGGGGAGGTAGAGGGCCAGTTCCCTTACGTCCAGGCGCAGGTAAAGGAGAAGGGGCCAGGGGGTGAGGGCCCAGACCAGGCCCGGCCGCCCGTAGCCCGCCGCCAGAAAGAGGCCCGCTCCCAGGCCCCGGAGGTAGGTGAGCCACCCCGAGCCCAGCCGGTCTTGGTAGACGAACCAGAGGAGGTTGAGCCAGATCCCCAGGGCCCAAAGGGGGAGGCGTTTTTCCAGCCGGAAGGCGAGGGCCATGAGGAAGGGGAAGGCCAGGGCCTCAAGCACGGGCCACCCCCGGGCTTTGGGCCTCGAGGTAGGCCACCAGCACCTCCAGGGCCTTTTCCACCGCTTCGTCCAGGTCCTCCCCCGGGATGACGGGGGTCCCTTCCTCCTGGGCCAGGAGGAGGAGGTGGTCCTGGATGAGGCGGATCTCGGGGAAGTGGCGTAGGTACTTTTCCTGGGGGCGGGCGTGGCCCGTCTCCCGGTCCCTGAGGAGGAAGCGGTCCCGGTGGAGCTTCTCGTCGTGGAGGACCACCAGCATGGGCACGGTGAGGACCCTTTCCCGGTGGGGGTGGTCCAGGTAGCGAGGCACCACGTGGACCCCTTCCAGGACGATGGAGGTGCCCTCCAGAGCGCTCCTTTCCTGGATGGCCCTGAGGCCCACGGCCACCCGGGCCACCTGGTCCAGGAACCCCCTCAGGACCCGGGCCTCGTGGTCCTCCTCGCTGAGGAGGCCTGGGGTGAGGGCCTTCCAGGCCTCGAAGGTGGAGAGGTGAAGGGTGGGGAGGAGGTCCTGGGAGAGGCTTGCCCGGAAGACCTCCCGCACCGCGTCCGAGGGGACGATGTGGGTGATGCCTAACCTATAGGCCAGGGCCGAGGCGAGGACGCTTTTCCCCACCCCCGTAACCCCTCCTATGAGGATGTGGACTGGCCGGGCGCTCCTCCGGAGGCTCCGCAGGAGGAGGTAGCGGCGGGCCGCTTCCTCTCCCACCTCCTTGAGAAGGGCCTGGTACACCCGCTCCCTGAGCTCCGTGCGCCCCACCACCCGCCTTCCTTCCTGGCGCAAGGCCCGTTCCATCTCCCGGGCCAGGCGGTAAGCCTGTTCCGGGGAGAGGCCGATCCCCATGAGGGACTGGGCCAGGATGCCCTTGGAAAAGGGCATGCGGGGCTCGCCGCCCTCCTCCTCCACGAAGAGCTCCCCGGCGAAGGCCTGGCGCTCCAGGTAGCGCTTTCCGGCGCCCTCGCCCTTGGCCCGGGCCACCTCCTCCGCCACCACCTGTTCCAGGCGGCGGGCGGAGATCTTGCGCACCCCCTCCTCCCTCAGGCGGCGCTCCACCGCCTGGGCCAGGGCGTGGGCCTCCTTTAGCGAGAGCCCGGCCTCCTCCAGGCTCTGGGCCAGGAGCCCCTTGGAAAAGGGCCTCGGCCGCCTTCCCCTTAGGACCAGGATCTCTTCAAAGGGAAGGGTCTGCCGGGAGAGCCTTTCCGCCACCCCCTGGCCCAGGGCTTTGGCCACCTCCTCCAGGAAGACCTGCCGCAGGGCCTTGGGCCCTACCTCCTTGCGGCCTTCCTCCTTGAGGCGCTCCTCCACGGTGTGGGCCACGGCCTGGGCGGCCTCGAGGGGCACCCCTAAAGGCAGAAGGGCTTCCACCAAGAGCCCCTTGGAAAGGGGCCAGCGGCCCCGCCTGAGGCGCACGAAGATCTCGCCCATTGCCAGGCATCATAGCATTTCCCGCTAGGAAAGGGCTTTCCTTGACAGGGGTTTCTCCCCGTGCTACCATGCCTAATAGCTTGGCGCCGTAGCCAAGGGGTAAGGCAGAGGTCTGCAAAACCTCCATTCGCCGGTTCGAATCCGGCCGGCGCCTCCAAAGGCAAGGGCGCGTAGCTCAGGTGGCCAGAGCACTACCTTGACACGGTAGGGGTCGGTGGTTCAAGTCCACTCGCGCCCACCAGAAAGCCCCGGGATTCCCGGGGCTTTGCCCTTTATCCCAGCGCGGCTTCGCCGCCCCTGGGAGCGGGGACCTGGCCCCCTCATGCCACCCCGTGCTGGCGCAAGCCAGCATGGGCCCCAAAAGAGCTTTCCCACAGCCAGAGCTTGGGCATCCCGTGTGGCAAAGCCCAGGTGC
The DNA here is from genome assembly GCF_039793865.1 of Thermus sp. Classification (GTDB taxonomy): domain Bacteria; phylum Deinococcota; class Deinococci; order Deinococcales; family Thermaceae; genus Thermus. Next base: position 24,190 of record NZ_JBAMMI010000034.1, on the reverse strand, counting down.
GGGCACTTAGGTTTGGGAAACCCCCCACCTCTATTTGGATTGCCCCCGCCTCGGCCTGGAACCCCAGGGTCTTGTGGGTGCCATCGCAAAAGGGCTTCTTCTGGGAACCGCCGCAGCGGCAAAGGCCAGGTTCCCCTTGGGGAGAGGGATCTCTTCCCCGCCAAGGCGCACCCTGGTCCCTGGGGGGAACTCCACCACGTAGGGCCCGTTCTCCCGAAAGCGGATCCGCATGCCCTTAGTTTAGCGGGGTAGACTGGACCCATGGGGGGCCGGTCTGAGCCTTCCGCCCTCGTGGGGAGCCCGGAGCTTCGGGATGGGGGGCTCGAGGCCGCCTTTGGAGAGCGCCTGCAGAGGCTCGCCCCCAAGGACCCCCTGGTCCTCGCGGTCTCGGGGGGCGGGGACTCCGTGGCCCTGGCCCACCTGGTGGCGCGGGCCGGGCGGAGGGCGGTGGTGGCCCACCTGGACCACGGCCTCCGCCCCGATAGCCCCGAGGACCTGGCCTTCGTGCGGGCCCTGGCGGAGCGGCTCGGCTTCCCCTTCTTCGCCGAGCGGGTGGAGGTGGGGAGGCTCGCCAAGGAGCGGGGGGAGAACCTCGAGGCCCTGGCCCGGGAGGTGCGCTACGCCTTCCTCCACCGGGTGGCCAAGGGGGTGGGGGCCAAGGCCATCCTCACCGCCCACACCCTGGACGACCAGGCGGAAACCCTCCTCCTCAAGCTCCTCCAGGGCACGGCCCGGGGGCTTGGCATCCGGGAGAAGGAGGGGCTCGTGGTCCGCCCCCTCCTCCCCTTCCCCCGGGAGGAGCTGAGGGCCTACCTCGAGGCCCTGGGGGAGGCCTGGCGGGAGGACCCCACGAACCAGGACCTCTCCCTGGACCGGAACTACCTGCGCCTCGTGGTCTTCCCCCTCCTCCTTAAGCGCTTTCCCCGGGCCCGGGAGGCCCTTTTCCGCTTCGCCAAGGTGCAGGAGGCCGAGGACGCCCTCCTGGAGCGGGAGGCCCAGGCCCGCCTCCTCCCCGACCCCCGCTTCTTCGTCCCCGCCTACCGGGCGGCCCCCCTCCTCCACGCCCCCGAGCCCCTGCGCCGGAGGGCCCTGCGCCAGGTGCTGGAAGCCCTGGACCTTCGCCCCGAACACCGCCTCGTCCTCCTCCTGGAGGAGGCCCTTAAAGGGAAGGCGGGGACCCTGCCGGGGGGCCACACCGCCCGCAGGCAGGGGGGGACGCTCTTCCTCATCCCCCCGGCCCCCAGGGTGCCCCTGCCCCCGGGCTTCCGCCGCCCGGCCCCCGGGGACCACCTGGCCCTGCCCTTCGGGAGAAAGCGCCTGGTGGAGTTCCTGGCGGAGAGGGGGGTGCCGAGGGAGCTCAGGCCCCTCTGGCCCGTGCGGGGGGAGGAGGGGCGGGTGGAGGAGGTCTTGGGCCTCTTCCCGCCCCCCGAGGAGGCCCAGCTCATGGGGCTTGCCCTGGAGGAGGCCAGGAGGGCCTTCGCCGAGGGGGAGGTGCCCGTGGGGGCGGTGATGGTGGTGGGGGAAGAGGTCCACGCCGACCACAACCGGGTGGAGGCCACAAAGGACCCCACGGCCCACGCGGAGATGCTCCTCCTGAGGAGGCTCGGCCAAAGGGCCCGGGGCGGGCGGCTTTACGTCACCCTGGAGCCTTGCCGCATGTGCCACCACGCCCTCCTCGAGGCCGGGGTAGAGGTGGTCTACGGGACGGAGAACCTGAAGGAGGGGGCCCTCACCCGCTTCGGGGACGGGCGGGGCATGAGGGGTGGCCTGAGGGAGGGGGAGTGTGCTAAGCTCTTAAGGGACTTCTTCGCCCGGCTCAGGGAGGGGTGCCGGAGCGGTTGAACGGGCCGGTCTCGAAAACCGGTAGGCCCCGCGAGGGGCCTCGCGGGTTCGAATCCCGCCCCCTCCGCCAAAGGGCGGCCTCCGGGCCGCCCCTTTCCTCACCCCAGCTGGTACCCCCACCTTCCCCCCAAAACCCCAAGGGCCTCCAGGGTGGCCTCCACCGCCTCCCGCCCCTCGGGGAGGCCCTGGAGGAGGAGGTAGAGAAGCCCCGCAAGCTCCCCGAGGAGGAGAAAGCCGTGGCGCTTTCTTTCCTCCTCCCATAGCGCCTCCATGCGCAGGCGGGCCATGCGCCAGGGCACGGGGAGGAAGTGGCCCTTGGGGGCCCTGGCCTCGGGGAGGCAGAGCTCGGGGTTTCCCGCGGTGAGCAGGCCCCGGCAGGCGAGGGGCCTCTGGGGGTAGACCCCGCACAGGCCCCCCTCCAGGAGGGGGCAGGGGGTGCGGCCTTGGAAGAAGCGGCTTGGGAAGAGGGGGTCGTCCTTGCCCTGGCGCAGGAGGGCGAGGCGCCTTGGGCCTTCCTCCAGGAGGCGGGCCTTCTGGGCGGAGGTGAGGTGGGGAAGGAGGGCTTCGGCCTCGAGGCGGGAGAGGGTTACCCAGCCGAAGCAGCAGGCGAAGCACCCCGCGCGGCAGGAGGGCTTCAGCCCCTTCTTCTCTAGGTAGTCGGCCAGGTCTTGGTCCAAGGCCTTCCAGGCCGCTTCCGGGGTGGTGGCCTCGCCCATCCCTCTTGAGTTTAGGGGGTGATCTACGCCCGGAAGCTCCTCGGGAGTTTTGCCCCTACCCCAGGGGAATAAGATGGAGGCATGGAACGCGTGGGCATGCGCGCCGCGCCCCGGGCGAGCCTCGAGGCCCTGAAGGCGGCCCTGGGCGGGGTGAGGCTTTCCGAGGCCAAGGTCTACCTCATCACCGACTGGCAAGACCGGAGGGATAAGGCCCGCTACGCCCTCCTCCTCCACACCCCAAGAAAGGACCTCCTCATCCCCGACGCCTTCGGACCCGCCTTTCCCGGGGGGGAGGAGGCCCTTTCCGAGCTGGTGGACCTCCTCCTCAAGGGGGGGGCGAGGCGGTTCTACGAGGCCGTGGTCTCCCCGGGGGAGCTCACCGCCCTCCTCGGCTACCCCACGGAGGAGGTGCTTAGGCGGGTGAACGCCATCGCCAACCCCACGGACCCCGGGATCTACCTCAAGCAGGCGGCCTAGCCGTAAAGGGCCCTAAGCCTCGCCGCCTCCTCCGCCAGCTTAGGGAGGCGGTTGAGGTCTACCCCCGTGGCCAAGCCCTTCCTCTCCAGATAGGGGAGGACCACCTCGGTGGGGAGGTTGCCCACCAGCTCGTCCCCGGCGAAGGGGCACCCCCCCACCCCGGCCAGGGCCCCTTCCAGCCAGGGGATCCCGGCCTCCAAGACCGCCTCCGCCTTCTCCAGGGCCCCCTCGGGCCGGGCGTGGAGGTGGGCCCCAAGGCCCTCGGGGCCGAAGCTTTCCACCGCGGCCTTCAGGACCTCAAAGACGCGCTCCGCGTCCGCCACCCCGTAGGTGTCGGCGAGGGCGATCTCCCGCACGCCGAGGGCCTTGAGCCTGGCGATGGCCTCCAAAACCCCCTCCACGCTCCAAGGGTCCCCGTAGGGGTTGCCGAAGGCCATGGAGAGGTAGACCACGAGGCCGAGCCTCCCTTGGGTCTTCTCCACCATGGCCTCCACCAGGGGCCAGGACTCCTCGAGGGAGCGGTTGGTGTTCCTCTGCTGGAAGGTCTCGGAGAGGGAGAAGGGGTAGCCCACGTGGGTGAGGTGGGGGGCGGCGAGGGCGCGTTCCAGGCCCTTTTCGTTGGCCACGATGGCGAGGTAGGTGCGCCCTTCCGGAGGGGGAAGGGCCCTTAGGACCTCCTCGGCGTCCGCCATCTGGGGCACCCACTTTGGGGAGACGAAGCTCGTGAGGTCCAGGTGGCGGAAGCCCGCCTCCAGAAGCCTTTTTAGGAAGGCCACCTTCTCCTCCGTGGGGATGAAGCGGGAAAACCCCTGCCAGGCGTCCCTGGGGCACTCCACCCACTTGGCCTCGGCCACCTCGCCCTCCTACACCTGGAAGACCCCCACCCGGAAGGGCTCCCGCTCGGGGTTCAGGGCGCAGGCCTCGAGGGCCTTGATGAGCCACTTCCGGGTCTCGTGGGGGAAGATCACGGCGTCCACCCAAAGCCTCGCCGCGGCGTACCGGGGGTCCAGGGTCTCCTCGTAGCGGCCCTTGATGCGCTCGTAAAGCTCCCTTAGCTCCTCGTCCGAGGGCTCCTTGCCCTCCCGCCTGAGCTTCTCCACCTCAAGCTCCAAAAGGGTCTTCGCCGCCTGGGCCCCGCCCATCACGGCGTACTTGGCGCTCGGCCAGGCGAAGAGGAAGCGGGGGGCGTAGGCCTTGCCCGCGAGGGCGTAGTTTCCCGCCCCGAAGGACCCCCCGAGGATCAGGGTGATCTTGGGCACCACCGAGTTGGAGACGGCGTTCACCAGCTTCGCCCCCCGCCTGATGATCCCCGCCTGCTCCGACTCCTTCCCCACCATGAAGCCCGTCACGTCCTGGAGGAAGAGGAGGGGGATATTCATCTGGTTGACCTCGAGGATGAACCGGGCCGCCTTGTCCGCCGCCTCGGCGTAGATGACCCCGCCCACCTCAATCCGCCCCTTTTTCTTCAGGACGAGGCGCTGGTTGCCCACGATGCCCACGGGGAAGCCGCCGATCCGGGCGAAGCCCGTGACCAGGGTCTCCCCGTACCCCCCCTTGTACTCCAAAAACTCCGAGCCGTCCACCAGGCGGGCGATCACCTCCCTTAGGTCGTAGGGGCGGGAGCCGTCCGGGGAGACCAGGCCGTAGAGGTCCTCTACGGGGTAAAGGGGTTCCTTGGGCGCCTTGCGCCCTTCCGCCCAGGGGGCGAGGCGGGGGGGCGGGTAGAGGGCGGCGAGCTCCCTTATGCGCTCCAGGGCGGCCTCGTCCGTGGGCTCGTAGAAGTCCACCGTCCCCGAAACCTCAAAGTGCATCCTCGCCCCCCCGAGCTCCTCCGAGGAAACCTCCTGGCCGATGGCCGCCTTCACCAGGGCGGGGCCCGCCAGGTAGAGGCCGCTTCCCTCGGTCATGATGAGGACGTCGGTCATCACGGGAAGGTAGGCCCCCCCGGCCACGCAGTTCCCCATGATGGCCGAGATCTGGGGAATCCCCAGGGCGGACATGCGGGCGTTCAGGTAGAAGATGCGGCCGAAGTCGTCCTGGTCGGGGAAGACCTCGTCCTGAAGGGGGAGGAAGACCCCGGCGGAGTCCACCAGGTAGACCGTGGGGATGCGGTTTTCCAGGGCGATGGTCTGGGCCCGGATGACCTTTTTGGCGGTGATGGGGAAGAAGGCCCCGGCCTTCACCGTGGCGTCGTTGGCGATGACCATCCAGTCCCGGCCCTGGATGCGCCCGATCCCCGCCACCACCCCCCCCGCCGGGGCCCCGCCCCACTCCTCGTACATCCCCCACCCGGCGAAGGCCATGAGCTCGTAGAACTCCGTGCCCGGGTCTATGAGCCTCTGGATGCGCTCCCTGGCGGTGAGGCGGCCCTTCTTGTGCTGGCGCTCTATGGCCTTCGGGCCCCCTCCCTGGCGCACCCTCTCTAGGCTCTCCTTGAAGTCCCGCACCAGGGCCACCCAGGCGTCCTTGTTGGCCTTGAAGGCGGGGCTTTCCCGGTCCTCGGGGCGCAGGGCGGTTTCCAGCATGGCCCGATTATAACGCTTTTCTGCCTATCCGTGGAAAAGCGTGGAAGCCTTTGGCGGGCAGGGCGCCTCGGCCTGGGCCCGGGCCTGGCGCCTCGCCTCCCGGTCCACCCGCTCGTTCTCCGGGTGGCCGGCGTGCCCCTCCACGAAATGGAAGCGCACCCGGTGGGGGGCCATGGCGAGGAGAAGGGCCTCCCAGAGGTCTTGGTTTTTCACCGGGCTGCCGTCCGCCGTCCGCCAGCCCCGCTTCCGCCACCTTTCCAGCCAGCCCTCGGCGAGGGCCCTCTGCAGGTAGCGGCTATCGGTGTAGAAGTCCACCTGGCAGGGCTCCTTCAGCGCCTTCAGGCCTTCCACGGCGGCCCTCAGCTCCATGCGGTTGTTGGTGGTGCAGGGCTCCCCGCCGGAGAGGAGCTTCTCGTGGGCCTGGAAGCGGAGGAGGGCCGCCCAGCCCCCGGGCCCTGGGTTTCCCAGGCAGGCCCCGTCGGTGAAGAGCTCCACCCGCTTCACGCCGGGCCCCGGGCCTCCCTGGACAGGAGGGCCATGCTTAGGGCGATGAGGAGGAAGGCGAGGAGGGCCTGCAGGGGGATGGGGAACTGGGGGATGTATTCCGTACCGCAGGGCACGGGAGGCTTGCAGGCCAGGGTAAAGAGGTCGGGGAACCGCTGTTCCAGGAGGTGGAGGGTGCTGATGCTCCCGCCTATGAGGGAAAGGGCCAGACCGTAGGGCCACACCCCGAAGTCCTGCCGCCAGAGGGCGAGGCCCAGGATCACCGCCTGGGGATACATGAAGATCCGCTGGTACCAGCAGAGCTCGCAGGGCAGGAAAAGCCGCACCTCCGAGTAGTAGAGGCTTCCCAGGGTGGCCACCAGGGCCATCACCCAGGCGAAGGCCAGGAGAAGGGGGGCGCGCTTCATCGGGAAGAGCATATCCCTAAACTGGAGGCTATGGAGGAGGAAGCGCCGCGGGAGCTTAAGGAGGGGGAGGACTTCTACGTGGAGGAGGGGCGGATGGTCTTCACCGAGGCCTACCACCGCAAGCGGGGCTACTGCTGCGGCTCGGGGTGCCGCCACTGCCCCTGGAAAGGGGAGGGGGACTAGGCCTCGAGGAGCGCCTCCACGAAGGCCTCGGGGTCAAAGGGCTGGAGGTCGTCCGGCCCCTCCCCCACGCCGATGAAGCGGATGGGCACCTTGAGGGTGCGCACGATGGGGACCAGCACCCCGCCCTTGGCCGTGCCGTCCAGCTTGGTGACGATGACCCCGGTGAGGCCCAAGGCCTCGTGGAAGCGCTTGGCCTGCTCCAGGCCGTTTTGCCCCGTGACCGCGTCCAGCACCAGCCACACCTCCCCGGGCTCCCCGGGGTCGGCCTTGGCGATGGCCCGCTTCACCTTCTTGAGCTCCTCCATGAGGCCCTGCTTGGTGTGGAGCCTCCCGGCGGTGTCCACCAGGAGGAGATCGTAGCCCCGCGCCCTCCTCGCCTGGGCGGCGTCAAAGGCGAGGGCGGCGGGGTCGGCCCCCTCCGCCCCCTGGATCACGGGTAGGCCAAGGCGCTTCCCCCACTCGGCGAGCTGGGCGCTCCCCGCGGCGCGGAAGGTGTCCCCGGCGCAAAGGAGGACCTTCTTGCCCAGGGCCTGGTAGTAGCGGCCCAGCTTGGCGAGGGTGGTGGTCTTGCCCACCCCGTTCACCCCCACCACCAGGACCACGTGGCCTTGGGGTTCCACGGGCCTGGGCCTCGTGGGGTTGAAGCCGAGCTTCCTCAGCGTGGCCCGCCGCTCGTCCGGCTCCAGCATCTGGACGAGCTTCTCCTTCACCGCTTCCTTTAGGTCCCTCCGCCCCGAGGCCCGCACCTCCTGGAGAAGCTCCTCCGTGGCCGAAAGGCCCACGTCGGCGGCGAGGAGGGCCACCTCCAGCTCCTCCAACACCGCCTCGGGGTCGGCGCCCCAGGGGATGGCCCTGAGGAGCCTTTCCCGGGTCTTGGCGAGGCCCGCCTTCAGGCGCTCAAAGAAACCGGCCATTCCCGCCCCGCCTTAGCGGAAGTTTACCCCAAGGGCCAGGCGCCAGACCTTGGGGAACTGGGCGAAGCCGTACACGTAGGTGCCCTCGGCGAAGAGGCCGGTGTAGGGGTCCAGAACCCCCTCTAGCCCCAAGATGAAGCCCACCCCCAGGGTGGGCGTAGGTCCCAGAAGGCCGCTTAAGCCCCCGCCGAGGTAGGGGAGGGTTCCGGCCAGGGTGGGCTCGTACTGGCCCAGGTCTGGCTTGAAGAGGAGGTTGGCCTCGAGGACCACCCCGGGGGCCGCCGGGGAGAGCTCCGCCAAGAGGCGGCCCGAGAGGTTCTGCCGCAGGCGGTTTTCCACCCCGGCCCCGAAGGTGAGGCCCAGGCTTTCCCCGTAGCCAAAGCGCATCCCGATGGCGCCCTGGGCGCTGGCCAGGCTTAAAAAAAGGGCGAGGGAGAGAAGTAGCCGCTTCATCCTTTCCAGTATACCCAGGCTTGCGGCCTTTTTCACGAAAGGACCCGCTTCAGGCGGGAAAGCACCCGCGCCCTGCCCAAAAGGGCCATGAGCTCAAAGAGGCCTGGGGTCTCCAGGCTCCCCGTGAGGGCGGCCCGGAGGGGCTGGGCCACCTGGCCTAGCTTCAGGCCCCTTTCCTCCGCGAAGCCCCTAAGAAGGGCTTCCAGGGCGGCCTCCGTCCACTCCTCCTGCCTCTCCAGGAGGGGCTTGAGCTCCCGGAGGAGGGGAAGCCCCTCCGCGAGCTTCGCCCGGGCCTTTTCGGAAAAGGGGTAGTCCTCGGCGAAGAGGTAGCGGGCCTTCTCGGGGAACTCCTTCAGGGTGTCAAAGCGGGGGCGCATGAGCTCCACCGCCCGCCTCAGGTAGGCCTCGCTTTCCCAGGAAAGCCCCGCCTCCTTGAGAAAGGGCTTCGCCCTCTCCGCCACCTCCTCCAGGGAGAGCACCTCCCGGAGGTACTTCCCGTTCATCCAGCGGAGCTTCTCCAGGTCAAAGACGGGCCCTCCCAGGGAGACCCTTTCCCAGGTGAAGGCGGCGATGAACTCCTCCAGGGTGAAGATCTCCCGCCCGTCGGGCATGGAGAAGCCCATGAGGCAGAGGTAGTTCCTGAGGGCCTCGGGCAGAAACCCCTCCGCCTTGTACCAGTCCAGGGAGGTGTGGCTCTTGCGCTTGGAGATCTTGGTCTTGTCGGGGTTGCGCAGGAGGGGCATGTGGAAGAACCGGGGCACCTCCCAGCCGAAGGCCCGGTAGAGGAGGACGTGGATGGGGGTGGAAACCAGCCACTCCTCCGCCCGGATCACGTCGGTGACCCCCATGAGGTGGTCGTCCACCACGTTGGCCAGGTGGTAGGTGGGGTAGCCGTCGGACTTGAGGAGGACCACGTCGGGGATCTCCCCGTTGTCGTAGACCACCACCCCCCGAAGCTCGTCCTTGACCTCGGTGGTGCCCGGGCGGGGCACCTTGAGGCGGATCACGTGGGGCTCGCCCCGCCTCGCCCTTTCCTCCGCCTCCTCGGGGGGGAGGTTCCGGGCCCTCCCGTCGTAGCCCCCCTTCTCCTTGCGGATCCTCTCCAGCTCCTCCGGGGTCTCAAAGGCCCGGTAGGCCCAGCCCCGCCTCAGGAGCTCCTCAGCGTGCTTTTGGTAGAGGAGAAGCCTTTCCGACTGGCGGTAGGGCCCGTGGGGGCCGCCGATGTCGGGCCCCTCGTCGTAGGTGAGGCCGAGCCACTTTAAGGCGGCGAGGATCCTTTCCTCGGCCCCCGGCACAAAGCGCGCCCGGTCCGTGTCCTCTATGCGGACGAGGAAGCGCCCCCCGTTCTTCCGGGCCCAGGCGTAGTTGAAGAGGGCGATGTAGGCCGTGCCCACGTGAGGGTCCCCCGTGGGGCTTGGGGCAATGCGGGTCACCACCATACCGTGCCCATTATCTCACCCGGGCCTAAAGGTTGGGCCTTAGGCTTGAAGGTAATGGACGGCGAGCTCTTGGCCCAAGGACTGAGGAAGCGCTTCGGACCCAAGGAGGTGGTGCGGGGGGTGGACCTCTACCTCAGGCGGGGGGAGATCGTGGCCCTCTTCGGCCCCAACGGGGCAGGAAAGACCACCACCTTCTACATGGTGGTGGGCTTCATCAAGCCCACGGCGGGGCGGATCTTCCTCAAGGGGCAGGAGATCGGCCGCCTGCCCATGTACAAAAGGGCCCGCCTGGGCCTCGGCTACCTCCCCCAGGAGCCCAGCGCCTTTCGGCGCATGACCGCCCTGGAGAACCTCCTCGCCGTCCTGGAGTTTCAGCCCCTTTCCAAAAAGGAGCGCCTGGAGAAGGCCAAGGCCCTTCTGGAAGAACTCGCCATCTACCACCTGAAGGACCGCATGGCCTACGCCCTCTCCGGGGGAGAAAGGCGGAGGCTGGAGATCGCCCGGACCCTGGCCACCGACCCCGACTTCATCCTCCTGGACGAGCCTTTCACCGGGGTGGACCCGAAAAACGTCAAGGAGATCCAGAAGGTCATCGCCGAGCTCCGGGAAAGGCGGGGGGTGGGGGTGTTCGTCACCGACCACGCCGTGCGGGAAACCCTGGCCATCACCGACCGGGTCTACGTGATGTACGACGGCCAGATCCTCTTCCACGGGGACCCCGAGACCTTCGCCAAGGACCAGGGGGTGCGGCGGCACTACCTGGGCGAGGACTACGAGCTCTAGATGACCTTCTGGGCCCTCCTTGTCCTCATCCTTCTCCTTTCCGCCCTGGTGGCCTACCTGGGGGACAAGGTGGCCAAGTGGGCGGGGAAGCGCCACTACCGCCTCTTCGGGCTGAGGCCGAGGCAGACCGCTACCCTGGTGGCGGTGCTCACCGGGGTGGGGATCGCCCTTTTCAGCTACCTGGGCTTCCTCCTGGTCTTCCGCGAGGCCCGGGAGACCATCCTGGAGGCCGAGGCCATCCGCCAGGAGCGGGACCGGCTCAAGGTGGAACGGGAGGACCTCCTCCGCGCCAAGGAGGCCCTCGAGGCCGAGGCCGCCCAGGTCTTGGCCGAGGTGACCGCCCTGAGGACGGAGCGGAAGGAGCTCCAGGAGGCCCTCGAGGCCGCCGAGGCCCTAAGGCGGCGGCGGGAGGCGGAGCTTCGGGACCTGGAGGCCCGCCTGAAGGTCCTGCAGGGGCAGGTGGAGGGCCTGAAGGGGCGCCTCCGGGCCCTGGAGGAGGAGAAGGTGCGGCTTTCCGCCCTCCTCTCCGCCAGGGAGCGGGCCTTGGCCGAGCGGGAGAAGGCCTTGCGTTCCCTGGCGGAGGCGGCCCGGGAGGCCGAGGCGGAGGCCAAAAGGCGCCGGGAGGAGCGGGCCCGGCTCGAGGCCGACCTGGCTCTCCTGCAGGCCAGGTTGCGAGAGGCCCAGCGGGAGCGCCAGGCCCTGAAGGCCGAGGCCGAGGCCGCCCAGGCCCGCCTGGAAGAAAGCCGGGCCGAGCTCCGCCGGACCGAGGAGCGGGTGCGGGCCCTCCTGCAACAGGCGGAGGTTTTGCAGGGAGAGCGAGGCCAGCTCGCCCAGCGCCTCGCCCGCTTGAGCCAGGGGCTCCCCCTGGGGGAGGTTAGGCTTGGGGCCGAGGAGGGGCGGGTGGCCTTGGAGCGGGCGGCGGAGCGCCGGGCCCTCCTCCAGGGCTTCCGGGGGGCGGAGCTCCTCCTGGAGGAAGAGGTGCGGGGGCCCGGGGTGGCGGTTTTGGAGGGGGCGGGCTACCGGGAGGGGCGGCTTCTGGTGCGGGCCCGCTTCTACCCAGAGAGGCGGGCCTTCGCCGCCCGGGAGGTCCTGGCCAGCGCCACCTTTCGCCTCTCCACCCCCGCCCGCCACCGGGAGGTGCTGGAGGGGCTTGGGGAGGAGGCCCGGAGGAAGCTTTTGGAGGCGGGCTTCCCCCCAGAGTACGCCACCTTCCCCTCCCCCGAGGAGCTGGCCCGGGGCCTGGCCCTCCTGGAGGGGAGGCGGGGGGTGGCGCGGGTGGGGGTGGTGGCCGTCCAGGACCTAAGGACCAGCGAGCGGCCTCTCCTCGCCTTCCAGCTTCTCGGCGGGCCTCCGGGCCCGGAGGTACCGGTCCCGACCCGCGAGGTCCGGTAGCACCCGAACCTCCTCCCAGCCCTTCGCCCGAAGCTCCTCCCCGAGAAGGCGGGCGTTTTCGGGAGCGAGCTCTAAGAGGAGGTACCCCCCAGGCCTTAGGGCGTGGAGGGCCTCCTCCGCCAGGGGGCGGGCCACGGAAAGGCCCTCGGGCCCGGCGTAGAGGGCCAGGGGGTTTTCAAAGGAAAGCTCCTTGGGGGCCACTTTCCGGTAGGCCTCGGGCAGGTAGGGGGGGTTGGCCACCACCAGGTCCAGCTCCCCAAGCCCCCCGGTGAGGGAGGCCATGAGGAAGCGCACGGGAAGCCCGAGCCTTCGGGCGTTCTCCTGAGCCAGGGCCAGGGCCTTCGGGTCCACCTCCGTGGCCCACACCTCCGCTTCGGGCAGGAACCGCTTCAGGGCCAGGGCGATGGCCCCTGTGCCCGTACCCACGTCCAGGACGCGGGGCCTGGGAGGGAGGGGGAGGCTTAAGGCAAGCTCCACCAGGCCCTCCGTCTCCGGCCGGGGGATGAGCACGCCCTCGGCCACCTTCAAGGGCAGGCCGAAGAACTCCACCTCCCCCAGGAGGTACTGGAGGGGGTAGCCGGAGAGGCGCTTGGCCAGAAGTTCCCAGGCCCTTCCCTCGCTTCCCGGGGGCGGGGGCTCCCTGAGCCTCAGGAGGAGGGTCTTGCGGGGAAGGCCCGTGGCCAGGGCGAGAAGGTCCCAGGCCTCGCCCTTGGGGAGGCCCGCGGCCTCAAGCCTCCCTTCCAGTTCCCGGAGGAGCCTTATCACGGGGGTAGACCACCACGTGCCGCTCCTCCCCCTCCCCCTGGCTTTCCGTGGTGACCTTGGGGTGGTTTTTGAGGAGCATGTGGACCAGGCGCCGCTCCGAGGGGCGCATGGGGGGAAGGGGCAGGGGCTCGCCCGTGAGCTCCACGGTGAGGGCGGCTTCCTCGGCCAGCTTGCGGATCTTCTCTTCTTGGCGCCTGCGGTAGCCGGCGGCGTCCAGCACCACCCGGTACTCCCCGCCAAAGTGCTTGGCCAGGACTACCCCGCACAGGTACTCCACCGCCTTCAGGGTCCGCCCCTCCTTGCCGATGAAGCGGCCCAGGTCCCCGCCCTTGACCTCGGCCTTTAGGAGGTTTCCCTCCTGGCGCACCTCCAGGTAGTAAGCCGGGTCCAGCCGCAGCAAAAGCCCCACCAGGAAGGCTTCCAGAACCTCCTTGGGGTCCTTGGGCTTCTCCTCCTTCCCCGCCTCCTTGAGCCCTACCTCCACCGGGGCTTCTTCCAACACCCCGAGGTCGGCGAGGAGATCGTCAATGCTCTTTTTCTTCTCGTCCATAAGCCCAGTTTACGCCGCCACCGACTTCAAGCTCTTGTTGATGAGCCACTGCTGGAGAAGCCCGATAAGGTTGGACAGCACCCAGTAGAGGGTGACTCCGGAGGGGAACTGCAGGACCAGGAAGACGAAGACCAGGTTCATGAAGAGGCTTTGGCGGATGAGGTCCTTGTTGCCGTGGGCGGAGAGCCACGTGGAGAGGAAGGTGGTGGCCACGTAGAGGGCCGGGAGGACGTAGAAGGGGTCGGGGAGGGCCAGGTCGGGGATCCAGAGGAGGCCCTGGCCGAACTCGTAGTTGGCGATGACCTTCCAAAGGATGAAGAGGATGGGCATCTGGATGAAAAGGGGCAGGCACCCGGCGGCGGGGTTCACCTTGTGCTCCTGGTAGAGCTTCATGGTGGCCTCGGCCCGCTTGTTGGGATCGTCCTTGTACTTCTCGTTGATCTTCTGGATGAGGGGCTGGAGGCGTTGCATCTCCGCCATGCTCTTGAACTGCTGGTGCATGAGGGGCCAAAGGAGAAGGCGGACCACCAGGGTGAGGAAGAGGATGGCCAGGCCCCAGCTTCCCGTGTAGCGGAAGGTCGTTTCCATGAGCCAGAGAAGCCCCAGGGAGAGCTGCCCCCAGAGGTTGGGGGCGAAGAGGCCGGGCAGGGAGAGGAGGCCCTCCACGTGGAAGCGCACCAGCTCGTTCTGGCCGCCGTATACCTTTAGGGCCTCCCCCGGGGAGAGAAAGACCTCGCCTTCCTTGCCCAGGAGCTTGGCCCTGAAGGGCTTTTCGGCGAAGGCCACCAGGGCGTAGCCCGCCTTGGGCCGGGTCTGCCAGGCCAGGTAGCGGACCTGGCCTTCCCCGCTGGGGAGGGGTTCCTTTTGGCCCTCCAGGAGGACCTTGGGGGTGCCCTGAGGGGCGAGCTTGAGGGCGAGGGGGAAGTCGGCGGCCACCTCCAGGGTGTACCGCCCCTTGGCGATGCGGTAGGTGAGCGTGCCCTCAGGCCCCTGGAAGCGGGCGAGGAGCCGGCCGTCCTCCACCAGGAACTCCGCCTTTTCCGGGCGGAAGCCAAGGGGAGAGAGGACGGGGCCACCGGCCGCGAGGTTTGGGGCCCGGGTGTAGTCGCCGATCTGGGTGCCCTTGTAGGTCTTCACGTACCAGCCTACCACCTGGCCCTGGGCGTCAAAGGCCAGGTCCATGAGGTTGGTGATGGCCACCTTTTCCGGGGTCCCGTCCCCGTTGACGTCGGCCTCCTTGAAGGTGGCCTCGAGGGCCAGAGCGGGCAGGAGGAGGAGGGTAAGGGCGAGAAGCCGCCTCATCGGACCCCCTCCTTCCCCCGCTTTGCCGGGAAGACCAGGGGCACGGGGTCCAGCCCCCCGGGGTGGAGAGGGTGGCACCGGAGGAGGCGCCTCGCCGCCAGGTAGCTACCCCAGAAGGCCCCGTGCCTTTCCAGGGCCTCGAGGGCGTAGGCCGAGCAGGTGGGATGAAAGCGGCAGGTCCTAGGCTTTAGGGGGGAAAGGAAGCGCCGGTAAGCCCGGATGAGCAGGATCAAAAGGCCACGCACGCCGCCTATTGTACCAGCCCGCTTTTCCTTAAGGCGCGCACCACGTCCTGGAAGAGCTCGGCGAAGCCCGCCTCCCGGGCCTCGGGGGTCGCCACCAGGAGGAGGTGGGCCTTGGGAAGGTGGAGGCGGCGGAGGATCTCCCGCAGGCGGCGCTTCACCTTGTTGCGCACCACCGCCTTCCCCACCTTCTTGGACACCACGATCCCCACCCTAAGCTCGGGAGCGGGGAGCCACTTCGCGCTCACGTACCGCCCCCGCCCCGCCTTGCCCTTGCGGAGCCTCTGGAAGGCCCGGTCCCCCTTTAGGGAAAGGAGCCTGCCCCCCGGGGCGGGGGGCCTTTGGCCTAGCGCTTCCGCACCGCGGGCGTGAGGCGCCAGCGGCCCTTCTGCCGCCTGCGCTTCAGCACCTTCCTGCCGCCTGGGGTCCGCATGCGGGCCCGGAAGCCGTGGGTTTTGGCCCGCTTCCTCCGGTTGGGCTGCCAGGTCCTTTTCATCCATTTCCCTCCCTGGGGCCCTGGGCCCCGATACCCTAAAGAGTGTAGCATAAGGGAAGGGAAACCTGGTCTAACGCTTTTTTGCAGGCAGGCTTTAGCGTTGACAACCCCCGCCCAGTTCCCCTATACTCCCCGGTAAACGGTCGTTAGGGAGGGACCCGTGGCCCAACTCTTGGTGGAGAACATCACCCTCACTTTTGGCGGCGTGGCGGCCCTTTCGGGGGTCTCCCTGCAGGTGGCCAAGGGGGAGCTGGTTTCGGTGATCGGGCCCAACGGGGCGGGGAAGACGAGCCTCTTGAACTGCATCTCCGGCTTCTACCACCCGGAGCGAGGACGCATCCTTTTTGAGGGGCAGGAGATCACCCGGGCGAGCCCCCACGAGATCACCCGGCGGGGCATCGCCCGCGCCTTCCAGAACATAGAGCTTTTCTCCGGTCTCACCGTGCTGGAAAACCTCATGCTGGCCCGGCACGCCCACCTGGCCTACGGCCTCCTCTCCGCCGGGGTCTTTTACGGGAGGGCCCTGGGGAAGGAGGTGGAGAACCGCCGGGCGGTGGAGGAGGTCATAGACTTCATGGAGCTGGAGCCCTACCGCAAGGCCCTGGTGGGGAACCTCCCCTACGGGGTGAGGAAGCGGGTGGAGGTGGCCCGGGCCCTGGCCCTTTCTCCCGAGCTCCTCCTCCTGGACGAGCCCATGGCGGGGATGACCCTGGAGGAGAAGGAGGACATGGTGCGCTTCATCCTGGAGATCCGGGCCCGGGGCACCACGGTCATCCTCATTGAGCACGACCTGGGGGTGGTCATGGACATCTCCGACCGGGTCTACGTCCTGGACTTCGGCCAGGTCATCGCCGAAGGGCGCCCTGAGGAGGTGGCGAAAAACCCCCGGGTGCAGGAGGCCTACATGGGGGTGGAGGCGTGAAGGCCCTGAGGCCCTCCTACGAGATGAAGCGCTACACCCTGCCCCAGCTCCTCAAGCTCCGGGCGGAGCGCGAGGGGGACCGGGTGGCCCTAAGGGAGAAGGACTACGGCATCTGGAACGAGGTCACCTACGCCCAGTACTACGAGAACGTCCTCCTCTTCGCCCACGGCCTCCTCTCCCTGGGCTTTCGGCCGGGGGAGAGGCTCGCCATCATCGCCGACAACATCCCCGAGTGGCTCTACGCCGAGCTCGGGGCCCAGGCGGTGCGGGGGATCAGCGTGGGGGTCTACCAGAGTAGCCTCCCCCCGGAGATCGCCTACATGCTCCAGTACACGGGGGCGAGCGTGGTCCTCGCCGAGGACCAGGAGCAGGTGGACAAGCTCTACGAGATCCGGAACGAGATCCCCCACGTGCGCCACGTGATCTACGAGGACGAGAAGGGGATGCGGGGCTACCGGGACCCCTGGCTCCTCTCCTTCGCCGAGGTGCTGGAGCGGGGGCGGGAGCACCGGAGGAAGCACCCGGACGCCGTGGAGAGGCTCCTCCTCGAGGCGAGCCCGGAGGAGGTCTGTCACCTCTCCTCTACCTCGGGCACCACGGGCAGGCCCAAGGCGGCCATGCTCCGCCACCGCAACCTGATCCACATGGGGGTGGCCCTGCAGGAGGTGGACCCCCTCCTCCCCACGGACGACTACCTCTCCTTCCTGCCCCTCGCCTGGATCGGGGAGCAGATGATGTCCGTGGCCATGGCCCTCACGGGGGGGTTCGCCGTGAACTTCCCCGAGGCGGTGGAAACCGCCATGCAGGACCTCAAGGAGATCGGCCCCCACGTGATGTTCAGTCCCCCCCGGGTCTGGGAAAGCATCCAAAGCCAGATCTGGGTGCGGATCTCCGAGAGCTACGCCTTCAACCGCTTCGTCTACGAGAGGCTCCTTAAGGTAGGCTACCGGGCGGCGGAGTACCGCATGCGGGGAAAGCCCATGCCCTTTTCCCTCCGCCTCGCCTACTGGCTTGCCGACCAGGCCCTCTTCAAGCCCTTAAGGGACCAGCTGGGCTTTTTGCGCCTTAGACGCGCCTACACCGGAGGAGCGGCCCTCGGGCCTGACGTCTTCCGCTTCTTCCACGCCATAGGCGTCAACCTCAAGCAGATCTACGGCCAGACGGAGATCATCGGCATCGCCTTCGTCCACCGGGACGGCGACGTGCGCCACGACACCGTGGGCCTGCCCATCCCTGGGACCGAGGTCCGGATCAGCGAGGCGGGGGAGATCCTCCTCCGCTCCGATGCGGTCTGCGCCGGGTACTGGGAAAGGCCCGAGGCCACCCAGGAGACCTTTGGGGACGGCTGGCTTCACACCGGGGACGCGGGGTACCTCACCGAGGACGGCCACCTGGTGGTCATTGACCGCCTCTCCGACGTGATGCGCACCGAGAGGGGTACGGCCTTCAGCCCCCAGTTCGTGGAGAACAAGCTCAAGTTCTCCCCCTACATCAAGGAGGCCGTGGTCTTCGGGGACCGCAAGCCCTTTTTGGCGGCCTTCCTCAACATAGACCCCCAGACCGTGGGCAAGTGGGCCGAGGACCGGGGCCTGGCCTACACCACCTACCTGGACCTCTCCCTCAAACCCGAGGTGGCCGAGCTCATCCGCAAGGAGGTGGAGAAGGTGAACGCCGAGCTTCCCGAGGAGCTTAGGGTCCGGCGCTTCGTCCTTCTCTACAAGCTCCTGGACGCCGATGACGAGGAGCTCACCCGCACGGGCAAGGTGCGCCGGGGCCTCATCGCCAAGAAGTACCTCCCCCTGGTGGAGGCCCTCTACTCGGGGGCGGGGGAGGTGGAGGTGGAGGCGGAGTACCGCTACCAGGACGGCACCTTGCAGCGGGTGCGGGCCAGGGTGCCGGTGTGGGACCTGGAAGAGGGGGTGTTGGCGTGAGCTTTTTCCTGCAGCTTTTCTTTTCCGGGGTGGTGCTGGGGCTGGTCTACGCCCTGGCGGCCTTGGGGTTTGTCCTCATCTACAAGGCGAGCCGGGTGGTGAACTTCGCCCAAGGGCAGTTCATCGCCATCGGGGCCTTTCTGGCCTACTTTGCCATGACGGCCCTGGGCGCTCCGTTTTTGCTGGCGGCGGCCTTGGCCCTCGCCCTCACCGCGTTCCTGGGCTTCGGGGTGGAGCGGGTCTTCCTCAAGCGCATGGTGGGGCAACCCATCATCTCCGTCATCATGGCCACCATCGGCCTGGCCTCCCTGCTGGACGGGCTCATCCACCTCACCCCCTTTGGGGCGGGGAACTTCAGCTACCCTAGCTTCCTCCCCCAAGGAGGGGTGAGCCTTCTCGGGGTGCAGGTCTCCTACGCTCAGCTCCTGGCGGTGGCCTTCACCCTGGTCTTCCTCGCCCTCTTCACCTGGTTCTTCCAGCGCTCCACCCTGGGCATCGCCATGCGCTCGGTGGCCGACGACCAGATGGCGGCCATGAGCCTCGGGGTTTCCGTGGAGCGGGTCTTCGCCCTGGCCTGGGCGGCCGCCGGGCTCACGGCGGCGGCGGCGGGGATGGTGGTGGGCACCATTTCCGGTCTCAACCTGGACGGGCTGGTGCATATCGGCCTCAAGGTCTTCCCCGTGGTCATCTTGGGGGGGCTGGATTCCATCCCCGGGGCGGTGGTGGCGGGTATCCTGATCGGCGTTTTGGAGAACCTGGCGGCGGGCTTTCTGGACCCCTTTGTGCCCGGCGGGGGTACCCGGGACGTCTTCCCCTTTCTGGTCCTCCTTTTGGTCCTCTGGTTCAAACCCCACGGCCTTTTCGGCACCGAGGAGATTGAGCGCGTATGAGGAACCCTTGGGCGCAGACCGGAAACTACCGCACCAGCTACCGACAAGACACCAGCATCTTCGCCACCCATCGGGAGCTGGTTTCCTTGCTCCTCTTCCTGGCCTTTCTCCTGGTCCTTCCCCAGTTCCTTTCCCGCACCCAGGTGTTTATCCTGGACCTCATCCTGGTGTACAGCGTGGCGGTCTTGGGCCTCAACATCACCACGGGGTACGCCGGCCTCATCAACATCGGCCAGGCGGCCTTCATGGGGGTGGGGGCCTATACCGCGGCCCTTCTCGCCCCCCAGGGCCTGCCCTTCTTTCTGCTGATCCCCATAGGGGGCTTGGTGGCCGCCTTCTTCGGCTTCCTGGTGGGCATCCCGAGCCTCAGGGTGAAGCACCTCTACCTGGCCCTCGCCACCCTGGCCTTCCAGGTGGTGTTTGAGTGGGTCGTGGGGCATATGCCCCTCCTCAAGCAGGGCGGGGCCATGGACATGCCCCGGGCGAGCTTTCTGGGCTACGAGGCGGGCTTCCGCAACCACTACCACTTCTGGTACTACGTGGCCTTTTCCGTTCTGGTTCTCCTTGCCCTTTTCTGGCGGAACCTCCTCCGCACCCGCTACGGGAGAGCTTTGGTGGCGGTGCGGGACAACGACCGGGCGGCGGACGCCATGGGCATGGACCCAGGTCGCACCAAGCTCTTCGCCTTCGCCCTGGGCGCCTTCTACGCCGGGGTGGCGGGGGTGCTCTACGCCTACCTCTCCCGGGCGGTGGTCATAGAGGACTACACCTTCGCCGTCTCCATCAAGCTCCTGGCCATGGCCATCGTGGGGGGGCTTGGGACCTTGGTGGGGAGTTTCCTCGGGCCCGCCTTCCTGGAGCTTCTGGACGTCAACATGGAGGCGCTCTCCAACTTCATCAAGGCCCTGGGCTTCAGCGTGGCCGGGGTGGACGTGGCGAGCGCCCTGAGGCCCTTGGCCTTCGGCCTCGTCATCGTCCTCTTCCTGGTGTTTGAGCCCAGGGGGCTTTACAACTGGTGGCGCCTGGTGCGAAGCTACTTCCGCACCTGGCCCTTTAGGTATTAGGCAACCCCCCGCACGGGGTTCGCAAAGGGAGGGAAGCGTATGAGGAGGACACTGGTAGGCGTAGCGGCGGTCTTAGGGTTGGCCATGGGCCAGCAGCAGGTCACCCTCTTCTGGTCGGGGGCCATCACCGGGCCCACCTCGGACGCGGGGGCCCCTTACGGGGCGGCGGTGGAGGACTACTGCAAGTACGCCAACGAGCGGAAGCTGGTGCCTGGGGTGGTCCTGAACTGCGTGGTGCGGGACGACCAGTACAACAACGCCAACACCCAGCGCTTCTTTGAGGAGGCGGTGGACCGCTTCAAGATACCCCTTTTCCTCTCCTACGCCACCGGGGCCAACCTCCAGCTCAAGGCCCTGATCCAGGAGCTCAAGATCCCCACCATCCCCGCCTCCATGCACGTGGAGCTCATTGACCCTCCCAACAACGACTACTTCTTCATCCCCACCTCTACCTACTCCGAGCAGGTGGTGGCCCTCCTGGAGTACGTTGCCAGGCAAAAGAAGGGGGCTAAGGTGGCCCTGGTGGTGAACCCCTCCCCCTTCGGCCGGGCTCCCGTGGCGGACGCCAGGAAGGCCGCCCAGCAGCTTGGCCTGCAGATTGTGGACGTGCAGGAGGTGGGCTCGGGCAACCTGGACAACACCGCCCTTCTCAAGCGCTTTGAGCAGGTGGGGGTGGAGTACATCATTCACCAGAACGTGGCGGGCCCCGTGGCCAACATCCTGAAGGACGCCAAGCGCCTGGGCCTGGACAAGAAGATGCGGCAGCTCGGGGCCCACTACACGGGTGGCACGGACCTTATCAAGCTGGCGGGGGAGGCGGCGGAGGGCTTCCTCTGGGCGACCAGCTTCTACATGTACCACGAGGACACCCCGGGCATCCGACTGCAGAAGGAGCTGGCCCAGAAGTACGGGCGTCCCCAGGCCATCGCCGAAAGCACCAACTACACCAACGGGATGCTGGCGGCGGCCATCGCCGTGGAGGCCATCCGCCGGGCCCAGGAGCGCTTCAAGCGGGTGAACAACGAAACCGTTTACCAGGCCATCGTGGGCATGAACGGGCCCAACGCCTTCAAGCCGGGCTTCGCCGTTTCTACTAAGCAGGGCATTGAGATTGACTTCACCAAGAGCGAGCACACCGGGGCGGAAGGGCTTAGGATCCTCGAGGCCAAGGGCGGCCGCTTCGTGCCCGTGACCGAGCCCTTCACCTCGGCCCTCTTCCGCAAGGTGCACTACGGCAAATAGCCCTCCTCCCGGGGCCCGGGACACCCCGGGCCCCTCCTTAAGCGCCATGGACACCCTTAACCCCACCCGCCCGGAGGACCTCGGCCCCATCCTCCTTTTGGTGAACAACATCGAGGTGGTCTACCACGACATCATCCAGGTGCTGAGGGGCGTTTCCCTCAAGGTCCCGGAAGGGCGGATCACCGCCCTCTTAGGCCCCAACGGGGCGGGGAAGACCACCACCTTGAGGGCCATCTCCGGCCTCCTCATTCCCGAGGACGGGGAGGTGGTGCGGGGGGAGATCCTCTACCGGGGAGAGCCCATCCAGAACCGCCCCCCCGAGGAGATCGTGAAACAGGGCATCGTGCAGGTGCTGGAGGGCCGGAGGGTTTTCAAA
Organism: Thermus sp.; assembly: GCF_039793865.1. GTDB lineage: Bacteria > Deinococcota > Deinococci > Deinococcales > Thermaceae > Thermus. Next base: position 2,775 of record NZ_JBAMMI010000034.1, on the reverse strand, counting down.
CACCTCACGGTGGAGGAAAACCTCAAGGTGGGGACCCTGACCCAGGGGAGCCGGCACCTCAAGGAGGAGCTGGACCGGATCTACCACTACTTCCCCCGCCTGGCCGACCTCAGGCACCGGCTCGCCGGGTACTGCTCGGGCGGGGAGCAGCAGATGATCGCCATCGGGCGGGCCCTCCTTGCGAGGCCCAAGCTCCTCCTCCTGGACGAACCCTCCTTGGGCCTCGCCCCGCTTCTCGTGCGGGAGATTTTCGAGATCGTGGCCCGGGTGAACCAGGAGGAGGGGGTGACGGTCCTGGTGGTGGAGCAGAACGCCCGGATGGCCCTTTCCGTGGCCCACTACGGCTACATCATGGAGACGGGGCGGATCGTCTTGGAGGGGGACCGGGAAAGCCTCCTGGAGAACCCCGACGTGCAGGAGTTTTACCTGGGGGTGGCCAAGGGAGGGGGGCGGAAGAGCTTCAAGGAGGTCAAGGCCTACAAGCGCAGGAAGCGGTTCATGTAGGGCGGGGCGTCCCCCCGCGCCAGGAGGGGGGTGGCCGCTGGCCTAGTCCGCCTCCGGGTGCGTATCATGGGGAGCGTGGTGCGCTTCCGCAGGGAGGGCCTTCGCCTGGACCAAGCCGTGGCCGAGGCCTTGGGGGTGAGCCGGGCCCGGGCCCAGGCCTGGATCGCCCAGGGCTGGGTGCGGGTGGGGGAGAAGGTGGTTTCCAAGCCCGCCTACCGCCTAAAGGGGGAGGAGGTGGTGGTGGCCCCTCCCGAGGAAAGGCCCTGGGTGGTGCCGGAGGACCTTGCTTTGCCCGTTCTCTACGAGGACGAGGACATGCTGGTTCTGAATAAGCCCCCGGGCCTCCTCACCCACCCCGCCCCGGGGGTCTACACCGGCACGGTGGTGAACGCCCTTCTGGGCCGTTACTTCCCCCTAGAGGGGGGCGAAGCCCAGGCCTCGAGGCCCGAGCTTGTTCGCCCCGGCATCGTCCACCGCCTGGACAAGGACACGAGCGGGGTTCTGGTGGTGGCCAAGCACCCCGGGGCCCTCGAGGCCCTCTCCCAGGCTTTCCGCGACCGGATGGTGATGAAGCGCTACCTGGCCCTCACCGAGGGCCATCCCCGGGAGGGCACCCTCATCGCCCCCATCGGCCGCCACCCCGTGGAGCGGCACAAGATGCACGTGGGGGGCATCGCCCCCCGCTACGCCGAGACGGACTTCGCCCTCCTCAAGGTTTCTGGCCCCTACGCCCTGGTGGAGGCGAGGCCCCACACGGGGCGCACCCACCAGATCCGGGTCCACCTCAAGCACCTCGGGGCCCCCATCCTAGGGGACGAGCTCTACGGGAGAAGGAGCCCCCATATCGGGCGCCAGGCCCTCCACGCCTACGAGCTCCGCATCCCCCACCCCCGCACGGGGCGGGTCCTGGAGTTCTTGGCCCCCGTGCCCCAGGACATGGTGGCGGCCTGGGAGGCTCTGGGGGGGAGGTGGCCGGAGATGCTAAGAAGGGAAGAGTTGACGTCTACGGCAGAGTAAAGAGGTTGTCTTCGTATTCTACGCGGAAGGTTCCCGGAGGCAGGTTGAGCAGTACCAAGAGGTCCCGGATTTTCTTGCGTATGCGTTCCGCCGATAGGTGGACAAACAGGAATTCGCCAGACGCCAAGGGTTTGTAGGCACTGGCCTCATAGGGTTTCCCGTCCTTCTTGCGCCGGTCAAGTCTGGAAGCCACGACGTCCTTCTGTTTGCGTAATTCCTCCAAAATGTCACTTTGGCCTGTTTGTTCCAAAGCTTCTACCAGTGATGCGTAAAAATCGCGCCAACTGCGTATGGTATAGATAGGTTCCTCGTTGAGCCATATACGCAAGCTTGGATGATCTGCCTCCGCTGGAGAACCCGTATGCCTGGTCAGAGCTTGCCTGAAAACGGTCAAAAAAGGCGGTAGGGAACTTGCAAGGGGTGTGGCCACGCCTAACAATCGGTGTACCAAGCGGTCAAAGTGGGCCAACGCCAATTCCTGCTCATTGACGTTTAGCTCCTTTTCAATCGCTTTTCGTAGGCCTTTTTCGTTGCGCTGATAGCCTTCGTCTAACACCGCTCTTAGCTTGTGCTCAATTTGGGTAAGACTCTGCTGAGTTTCTATTTCCTTCCGAATGTCCTCAACAATGCGAGCGAGTTTTGATGGCGCTTCCTTTGTTTCCCAAAAATCACGTTTGAGAGTGCGCTCCAAGTATCGGCTGGAAGAAGGGTTATCTAGCTCAAAGAGAAGGGAGCGTTTGTCGGGGGCCTTTGCCTGCAGGGTGTTGTCGAAAAACTCCCATTGCTTGCCGGTGGTGAGAATGGCCCACCGAATGTTTTGGGCATTCGCGTAGTTGACCACCTGGGTTCTGTCTTCGTTGGTGGGGGTACGATCCAGCGCTTTTACTTCCAATACTATGAGCGGAGTGTTTTGTACAGACAAGATGTAGTCGGGGCGATACCCTTTTGCTGAAGCGTCCTGCGCGATGACTTCGTAAGGGTTCCAAATGTTCCATCCGAGGGCCTGAAGTAGGCGAAGGATAATGGCCTGAGCTGTTTGGGCTTCATTTAACCCTTTCCAACGCTCGAGATGGACTACCAACTCTTGAATCACCTCGGAAACCTGAGCACTCATTTGCTGACATTTTACAAGCGAAGCAGGCTAAGCTAGCGGGGTGCTTGGATGTTGTAGGGACGCTATTAGCCCCTTCAGGGCTTTACCCAGGCGCCGCACGCCCTCTTGGATCCCTTCCCGGTCCAGGGTGGCGTAGGAGA
>NZ_JBAMMI010000033.1:0-7506 GCF_039793865.1 Thermus sp. | reverse complement strand
ATCGTTGGCGCGGGCTTCACCGGGGCCACCTTGGCGGAGCGGCTGGCCTCGGCGGGAAAGCGGGTCCTGGTGGTGGACAAAAGGAACCACATCGGGGGGAACGCCTACGACAAGATGGACCCCCACGGGGTCCTCGTCCACCGCTATGGCCCCCACATCTTCCACACAAACAGCAAAAAGGTCTTTGACTACCTCTCCCGCTTCACGGAATGGCGCCCTTACTACCACCGGGTCCGCGGCGTGGTGGAGGGCAAGGAGGTCCCCCTCCCCTTCAGCCTCGCCACCCTCCGCGCCCTCTTCTCCCCAAGGCTTGCCGACCGCTTGGAGGAGAAGCTCGTCTCCCGCTTCGGCTACGGGGCCCGGGTGCCCATCCTCCGCCTCCGGGAGGAGGGGGACCCCGACCTGAAGTTCCTCGCGGACTACGTCTACCGCAACGTCTTTGAGGGCTACACCCTGAAGCAGTGGGGCCTGCGCCCCGAGGAGCTCTCTCCTTCCGTCACCGCACGGGTGCCGGTCCTGGTGAGCCACGACACCCGCTACTTCCAGGACACCTACCAGGCCATGCCCAAGGAGGGCTACACCGCCCTCTTCCGCCGGATGCTCGCCCACCCCAACATCAAGGTGCTGCTGCAGGCGGACTGGAGGGAGGTGGAGGGCGAGGTGCGCTTTGACCGTCTCATTTTCACCGGGCCCATAGACGAGTTCTTCGGCTACCTCCACGGGCCCCTGCCCTACCGTTCCCTAAGCTTCCGGATGGAGTTTCGCGGTAGACCTTGGGTGCAGGAGGTGGGCACGGTGAACTACCCTAACGAGCACCCCTACACCCGCACCACGGAGTTCAAGCACCTTACCGGGCAGGACTACCTGTCGCACACCGTTCTCTGCTACGAGTACCCGGAGGCCTACGAGCCCGGGAGGAACGAGCCCTACTACCCGGTGCCCAGGGAGGAGAGCGAGGAACGTTACCAAAGGTATTTGGAGGAAGCGAAGCGGCTCAAGGGCGTTTACTTCGCGGGAAGGCTTGGGGACTACCGCTACTACAACATGGACCAGGCGGTGGCCCGGGCGCTGAAGCTTTTTGAGGAGCTGAACGATGGGTGAGAAGGTCTGCGCGGTCATCGTGACCCACAACCGGAAGGAGCTTCTAAGGGAGTGCCTCCAGGCTGTCCTCTCCCAAACCCGCCCCCCGGACCACGTCCTGGTGGTGGACAACGCCTCCACCGATGGCACGGGGGAGATGCTTAAGGAAGAGTTCCCGGAGGTGGAGGTCCTCAGGCTCCCCGAGAACCGAGGGGGAGCAGGGGGGTTCCACGAGGGGATGAGGCGGGGGTGCGAGGCCGGGTACGACTGGATTTGGGTCATGGACGATGACCTTATCCCCAAACCCTCAGCGTTGGAACGTCTGATCCAAGCCATTCATAACCTTGAATCGGAGCGCCCTGCAATCCTGGCCAGCCGGGTTGTCTGGAAAGACGGTTCCCTTCACCCCATGAATACCCCATGGCCGAAGCTTATTCCTTTTTCCGAGTATTTGCGTTTCCGCTCACAAGGCATCCCACCGATCCGCTTCGCCGCTTACACGTCCCTACTGGTGGCTACCTGGGCCCTAAAGCTTTACGGCTACCCCTGCCCCGAGTTCTTCATTCGCGCGGACGACTTGGAGCACACAGGTCGCATCCTGCGCTACGAAAAGGGCTTCTGGGTCTTAAACAGCGTGGCCATTCACAAGACCCCCACCAAATACACCTCTGCGAGCGCCCATCCTGAACGGTTCTTTTACGAGGTGCGGAATCGCATATGGACAGTAAGAGGGCCTGCTTACCGCCCTTTAGAGAAGGGCCTGTTGCTCCTCAACCTGGCCGGTAGCACCTTGGAGTACCTGTGGCGCACGGGCTGGAGCAAAGGATGGCCTATTATAAAGAAGGGCATCAAGGCTGGCCTGACCAGCTCTCCTGACTGGAAAGGTTGCGGGGCCCAGGTAAGATAGGACCGTGCGCCTCTACCGCGTAGGCCTCTTCACCGACGTCTACTTCCCCAACCCCAACGGGGTCACCACCAGCGTCTACCTTCTCCTAAGGGAGTTAAGGCGCATGGGGCACGAGGCCTGGGTCATCGCCCCGGCGCACCCCGAGGCCCCGGAGGGCGAGGAGGGGGTGGTCCGGGTCCCCTCCGTGGCCTACCCCTTCTACGAGGGACAGCAGATCGCCCTTCCCTCGGCCCGCTACCTGCCCACGGACTTTGAGCTGGTCCACACCCACACCCCCTTGACCCTTGGGGTGTGGGGCCTGAGGATCGCCCGGAGCAAAAACCTCCCCCACGTATCCACCTTCCACACCCACTACGAGAAGTACGCCCACTACGTGCCCGGGCTGGCCATCCTGGACAAGTACACCGGCATCGTTCCCAGGCTGGCCAAGGCCTTCTACAACCGGGTGGAGGTGGTCATCGCCCCCACGGAGCCCGTAAAGCGCCTGGCGGAAAGCTACGGGATAGAAAGACCCATACGGGTGATCCCCACGGGGATTGACAACCGCCTCCTGGAGGAAGCCCCCCTCCCCTCCCCTTCCCCCTGGCCCGAGGGCAAGAGGCGCCTCATCACCGTGGGGCGGCTGGGGAAGGAAAAGAGCTTTGACGTGGTCCTGAGGGCGGTAGCGGATATCGCTAAGGAGGAAGACGTCTTCCTGGTCCACATCGGGGAAGGCCCCGAGCTTCCCCACCTCCAGGCCCTCGCCAAGGAACTCGGGATCGCCGAACGGGTGCGCTTCCTGGGCCCGGTGCCCTACCGCCTCATCGGGGGCTACTACCGCCTGGCGGAGCTCTTTCTCTTCGCTAGCGAGACGGAGACCCAGGGCCTGGTGATCTGGGAGGCCCAGGCCATGGGGGTCCCGGTGGTGGCCGTGGGGGCAGAGGGGGTGCTGGAGGGGGTCCTGGACGGCAAGACGGGGTACCTGGTGCCCCCCAAGGACCACCTCGCCCTGGCGGCGAGGGCCCTGGAACTCCTCAGGGACGAGGAGAAGCGGCGGCGCTTCAGCCTAGAGGCCCGGGCCTTCGCCCTGGAGCGCTCGGCGGAGGCCATCGCCGAAAGGGTCGTGGCCATTTATGACGAGGCGAGCGAGATCCTCCGGGCTGAGCCCAGGAGGCTCATCTTTCCCTTTCCCCGCCTCCCCCGAAGTAACCTCGAGGATCGCCCAGGAGGTTTCTAGCCTGGCGGAGCAAAAAGGGAAGCCACCCCCCCTTGAGCCTCCGGGCCGAGGTGAGGACCAGGGCCTCGGGGACGTAGCGCACCGGGCCTAAGGCCTTGAGCTTCCAGCCTAAAAGAACGTCCTCCCTCGCCTCCACCTCGGGGAAGCCCCCCGCCCGGAGGGCCGCCTCCTTCAGGACCATCATGTTGGCCCCGGCGAGGTTAGGCCGCCCGAGGAGGGCCATGAGGTTAAGGAAGGCCCGGTAGCCCCACTCGGAAAAGGCGGCCTCCCAAGGGGAAACCCCATAGAAGCGCAAAGGCCCGTAGAGGGCCACGGCCCCTGGCGCTTTTTCGGCAAGCCTTTCCAGCCAGCGGGGCGTGGGCAGGGAGTCGGCGTCGGTCATGGCCACCCACTCCCCCCGGGCCGCCAAAAGCCCCGCCTGCCGGGCGAAGGCCACCCCCTTCCTCCCGCACAGGACCACCCTCGCCCCCAAGGCCTCCGCCACCTCCCGGGTGCGGTCTGAGGAGGCGTTGTCCACCACGATGACCTCGAGAGGCTTGAGGGTCTGGGCGAAGACGGCCTCGAGGGCCCCGGGAAGGTAGGCCTCCTCGTTGTGGGCGGGGATCACCACGCTGATCCGCACGGGTATACTTTAGCGTGTTTCGCTACCTGCCGTGGGCCCGGGAAGGGCTTTCCGTCCTCTTCCGCCTCCTCCTGGCCGTGGGCCTCATGGAAGGGGTGCGGAGCGGCTATTTCGCCGGTCTTCTGCCCTTCTACGCCCCAGAAAGGCTTCACCTGGGCCCCACCGCCTTTACCCTGGCCTACACCCTCCACCAGCTGGCGGAAAACCTCTCCAAAAGCCTCGGAGGGCTTCTGGCCGAACGGGTGGGCTTCGGGTTGACGGCGAGCCTTTCCGCCTTCACCGGGCTTCTCGCCCTCCTCCTCACCCCCATGGCCCAGGAGGCCTGGCTCCTGTGGGCTATGGGGCTTCTTTGGGGCCTCTCCATGTCCACCCTCTACCCGGGCCTCATGACCTACGCCAGCCGCATCGCCCTCCCGGGAAGGGAGGCCCGGGCGCTTTCCTTCACCCTCACCCTGGTCATGCCCTGGGTGGGGATCGGCCTCGTGGGGGTGGGCCAGGTGGCCCAGCGCCATCCCGAAGTGGGCCTTCACCTCCTCCTCTGGGGCCAGGCCCTGGGCCTGGGCCTGGCGCTGAGCCTTCTCCGTTTCCGCATCCCCGTGCCGCCGCCAAGCCGGGAACGCTACCCCCTCTTTCGCCTTCTCCTCTTCTTGCCCGCCGCCTTCGGCCAAACCTTCGCGCCCGCCTTGGTCTCCCTTTTCCTCCTGCGCTTTGCCAAGGAGAGGCTCGGCCTTGAGCCCGTGGAGCTGGGGGGTCTCCTCTTTCTGGGAGGAGGGCTCGCCTTCGGCCTCCTCCCCTTCACCGGGCGCCTGGTGGACCGGAGGGGCTACCGGCCGGCCCTGGTGGGCGGGCTCGGCCTCTTGGGCCTGGCCATGTTGCGCCTGGCCTTCGCCCCCTCCTTTGGGGAGGTGACCCTCCTAACCCTTTTGGCCGGGGTAGGCTTCAGCCTCTTTATGCCCGGCTGGAACGGCTTCCTGGCCAAAAACCTGCCCCAGGAGAACCGCGCCGCCATCTGGGGTACCCTGATGAGCGTGGAGGGGATGGGGGTCGCCCTGGGACCGGTGGTGGGAGGTGCCCTTTGGGAAAGCTTTGGCCTTCACGCCCCTTTCCTCGCGGGCGGCTTCATTTTTCTCCTCCTGAGCCTCTTCTACGCCCTATTCTTAGGGAGGGGTAGATGGAACTAGCCCTCGGCCTTCTCCTCCTCTACGGCCTCTCCGACCTACTCTTCCGCTTCCTCGGGGTGGGGGCCTACGCCCACGGGAGCAGGCGGGAGCCCAAGGTGGCCCTCACCTTTGACGACGGCCCTTCGGAAGCCACGGAAGCCCTCCTCGCCCTCCTCGCCCGCCACGGGGTCAAGGCCACCTTCTTCCTCACCGGGGAACGGGCCAAGGCCAGGCCGGACCTGGTGGAGGCCATAAGACGGGAAGGCCACCAGGTGGAGGACCACGGGGAGGGACACCGGGCCCTTTCGCTCCTCCTCCCCTGGGTAGAGTGGCGGCACATGGCCCAAAACCCCGGGCGCTACTACCGACCGCCCCACGGCCTCCACACCCCCTTCACCCGCCTCTTCGCCCGCCTCTTGGGAAAGCGCGTTGCCCTTTGGGACCTCGAGGCCAAGGACTGGCTCCCCCTTCCCCCTGAGGCCCTGGCGGAAAGGCTCCTTTACTACCTGCGACCCGGGTCCATCGTTCTCCTCCACGACGGGCCGGAGCGCACCCTAAGGCTCTTGGAGCGGGCCCTGCCGGAGATGCTCCGCCTGGGGTACCGGCCCACCACCCTAGATGACCTCGCCCCCCTCCCCCTCTCCCCCAGGCTCGCCCTCATCCGGGGGCTCCAGGGGTTTGAAGAGCGCTACAACACCAAGCGCAGGGTGGTGCGGGCGGGGCTTGGCCCCTTTGACCTCTTCCGCCTGGAGAAGAAGCCCTTTCCCGGCCCCGCCCTTCCCGGCCTCCCCCGGGGCACCCCCGCCATGGAGCTCCACCTGGAAAGCCAGAGGCTTATGGAACTCACCCCCTTTGAGGCGGTCCGCCACCTGCGGCGAAGCCTCGGGAGGGTGGCGGAGAGGGTGGCCGAAGACCCCGAGGTCCGCCTCGTTTACGGGTACACCTACCTGGCGGACGGGGGGAGGATCCTCGGCCTCAAGACCGCAGACCTCCCCCTATGGCCGAGACTGGTGGCGGGGCTCGCCAGCGCCTGGTTCCTTTGGCTTTACCGGGGGGAGCTCCCCAAGCGGAAAAGGCCCCCGGCCCGGATGGCCTACCTCAGCCGGGAGGAGCTTCTCGCGCTATACCCACCGTCCACTCCCGCTTCCCCACCCCCCGCACCCGGTGGACCCGGAAGCCCGCAAGGAGGAGGGCCCGCCTGAAGGCGCTTTGGGCGGAGTAGGTGGCGAGCCTCCCGCCCCGCTTTAAGCTCCTCCGGAGCTTGATAAGAACGGGAAGGGACCAGGCCTCGGGGTTGGCCCTGGGGCTGAAGGGGTCCAGAAAGACCGCCGTGGCCCAGCGGGCGGGCAGGGCCACCTCCCGCACGTCCAGGAAGAAGAGGCGAAGCTCCCCCCAAGGGCCCTGGAAGCGGGGGGTGGGCCAGGCCCGAAGGAGCTCGGCGAACACCGCCTCCGCCCGGGGCAAGGGAAGGGGGATTTGCGCCAAGACCTCCTTGGGCAGGGGCTCCCGCTCCACCGCCAGGTAGGAAAGCCGCACCCCCCGCAAAAGGGCGCTTTCCAGGGCCACCCGGAAGTTCACCCCAAGCCCGAAGCCCACCTCCAGGACCCGGGGGGCAGGGTGGAGGTGGGTGAGGGTTTTTTCCAGGTAAAGCCTCCGCGCCTGGAGAAGCGCCCCCTGCCTGGGGTGGTAGGCCTCCCCGTACCCCGGGTGGAAGAGGGTGGGGGTGCCGTCTTGGGTGAGGCGAAGCTCCATCCTTATGGCTAGAATACCCCCATGGAGCTCACCCTTCTGGACAAGCTCTCCGGAACCCTGGCGAACGCCGCCACCGTGGCCCTGGGCACGGGGCTCGGCCTCCTCCTCCGGGGCAGGCTCCCCGAGCGCATGGCCCGGATCATGGTGCAGGGGGTGGGGCTCACCACCCTCTCCATCGGCCTCTCCATGGCCCAGGCCCTGGGGAAGGCGAAGGGGGGCGCGGTGGACGGGGTCGTGCTGGGCCTCGTGGCCTTGGTGCTGGGGGGGCTTTTGGGGGAGTGGGCCCGGCTGGAGGAGGGCCTCGAGGGCCTCGGGGAGAAGATCAAGCAGGCGGTGCGGGGCGGGGGGAGCTTCACCGAGGGCTTCGTGGCGGCGAGCCTCCTCTTCTGCGTGGGGCCCATGACCCTTTTGGGCTCCATCCAAAACGGCCTCACCGGGGACGCGAGCCTCCTCCTCCTCAAGGCCACCCTGGACGGGCTCTCCTCCATCGCCCTCACCAGCTCCTTCGGCGTGGGCGTGGGCTTCAGCGTCCTGGTGATCCTCCTCTACCAAGGGGGGGTGGCCCTCCTGGCGGGCACCCTGGCCCAGGCCCTCCCCAACCCGGGGGCGGACCCCAGGGTGCTCCTGGTGACCGGGGTGGGGGGGCTCATGGTGCTCGGGGTGGGGATCAACCTCCTCGGCCTCACCCGGGTGCGGGTGGCCTCCTTCCTCCCCGCCCTCCTCCTCGCCCCCCTGGTCTGGGCCTTGGCGGACTGGCTGAGCTAAGATA
>NZ_JBAMMI010000032.1:0-7652 GCF_039793865.1 Thermus sp. | reverse complement strand
CGAGATGCTGGACCGCACCCGCTCGGGCCGGGTGCGGGGGGTCCGGGTGGAGCTAGGGGAGCGGGTGCGCCTGGTCCTAAGGGCCCCGGAGGACCCCTGGGTGGAGCGCCTGGAGGCGGAGAAGCAGGAGGGGCTTTTCCGGGAGGCCTTTGGGGTAGGATTGGAGGTGGCCTGGGAGGTGTAGGGTGGAGCTCTTCCTGGTGCGCCACGCCATCGCCGCTCCCCTACCCGAGGGGGGCGGGGAGGAGGAGGATGCGGCCCGGCCCCTCATCCCGAAGGGCGTCCGGCGCTTCCGCAAGGTGGTGCGGGGCCTGAAGGCCTTAGGGGTTGGCCTGGACCTGGTTCTCACCAGCCCCAAGCGAAGGGCCTTGGAAACCGCGAGGCTCCTCGGCCCCCTCCTCGAGGGCGAGGTGCGCACCACCCCCCTCCTCGCCGGGCCCCTGAGCGAGGCCCTCCTCGAGGAGCTTCCCGAGGAGGGCCGGGTGGCCCTGGTGGGCCACGAGCCCCACCTCTCCGCCCTCCTCGCCTGGCTCCTCTTCGGGCACCTGTTGGAGGGGGTGGCCCCCCAGGCCCTGGAGGAGCGGGTCCTCCTCAAGAAGGGAGGGGTGGCCTGGCTCCGGGGGCGGCCCGAGCCCGGGGGCATGGTCCTGAGGGCCCTCCTTCCCCCTAAGGTCTTCCGCCTCTGATGCCCTTTTGGCGCAAAACCTTCGCCCAAGCCGGGGTCAGGCGGCTCCTTGGGACGCCCTTTCCGGGCCCCCAGGCGGGCTTGAGCCCCCATGGGGGGCATGAGCGCCTAAAAGGCCCGAACCTCCACCCCCGCCCCCTCCAGGGCCTCCCGCACCGCCCTCGCCACCTCGGGGGCCCTGGGGTTGTCCCCGTGGATGCAGAGGGTTTCGGCCCTGACCTCCACCTCCCCCCCGTCCAAGGCCTCCACCTTTCCCTCCAGCACCATGCGCAGGGCCCTTCGGGCCGCCTCCTCGGGGTCGGTGATCCAGGCGCCGGGGAGGGAGCGGGGGGCGAGCTCGCCGCTTCGCAGGTAGGCCCTTTCCGGGAAGGCCTCGAGGACCACCCTAAGCCCCGCCTTCCTGGCCTCCTCCTCGTAGACCGTCCCCGGGAGGACCACCAGGGGAAGCCCCGGGTCAAAGGCCTTCACCGCTAAGGCGATGGCCCTCGCGGTTTCCCGGTCCCGGCAGGCCTTGAGGTAGAGGGCCCCGTGGGGCTTCACGTGGTGGAGGGGAAGGCCCTCCGCCTTGAGGAAGGCGGAGAGGGCCCCGATCTGGTAGAGGACGTCGGCGTAGACCTCTTCTGGGGAGAGGGCCATTTCCCTTCGGCCGAAGCCCAAGAGGTCGGGGAAGCCTGGGTGGGCTCCTACGGCGACCCCGTGGGCCTTGGCCAGGCGCACCGCCTCCAGGATGCGGTTTGGGCTTCCTCCGTGGAAGCCGCAGGCCAGGTTGGCCGAGGTGACCAGGGGGAAGATCTCCCGGTCGTGGCCGTAGGTGAAGGCCCCGTAGGACTCGCCCGCGTCCGCGTTCAGGTCCACCGTCATGCCGCCTCCTTCTCATACTACCCTCCCGTCATCGTCCGGGGAAGCCAGGTGGCGAGCCCCGGGAAGGCCACCAGAAGCGCCACCATGAGGAGGAGCACCCCCATGAAGGGGAGGCTGTAGCGGGCGATGCGGAAGAGGTCCTCTCCGCTTAAGGACTGGAGGACGAAGAGGTTGAACCCCACGGGAGGGGTGATCTGGGCGAGCTCCACCATGAGGACCAGGTACACCCCAAACCACAGGGGGTCCAGGCCGATGGCCTTCACCACCGGCAGGATGACGCTGATGGTGAGGACCACGATGGAGATCCCGTCCAAGAACCAACCCAGGACGATGTAGACCAGGCTGAGGAAAAAGACGAGGGCGGTGGGGGTGATCCCCGTCTCCACCGCCCAGGCGGCCAGGGCCCGCGGGATCCCCGTGAACCCCATGGCCAGGGTGAGGACCCCCGCCCCGGCGAGGATGAGCCCGATCATGCTGGTGGTGCGCACCGCCCCGAGAAGGCTTTCCCGGAGGAGCTCGAGGCTAAACTCCCGCCTTAAGGCGGTGAGGAGGAAGGCCCCCGCCACGCCGATGGCCGCCGCCTCCGTGGGGGTGGCCACACCCCGGTAGATGGACCCGAGCACCAGGAGGATGAGGAAGAGCACGGGCAGGACGCTGAGGAGCCCCTTGAGGGCCTCGCCGGGGGCCGGGGAGGGCGCCTGGGGAAGGGTTTTCCGGTGGCGCAGGGCGAGAAGGGCCACGGTGAGCATGAAAAGCAGGGTGAGGAGGAGGCCGGGCACCACCCCCGCCATGAAGAGCCGGGCCACGGAGACCTCGGCCATGACCCCGTAGACGATCATGACGATGCTGGGCGGGATCAGGAAGCCGAGGGTCCCCGCCCCCGCCAGGGAGCCCAGGGCCAGGGCCTTGGGGTAGCCCTGCCGCAGGAGCTCCGGCAACGTGAAACGCCCCACGGTGGCCGTGGTGGCGGCGGAGGAGCCGATGACCGCGGCGAAGAGGGCGCTCGCCACCACGTTCACGTGAAGAAGACCTCCGGGAAGCCTGCCGAGAATGGGGCCAAGCCCCTGGAAAAGCTCCTGGGCGAGCCGGGAGCGGTAGAGGATCTCCCCCATCCAGACGAAAAGGGGCAGGGCGGCGAGGCTCCAACCGGAGGTGCTGGTCCAAAGGGCCGTGGCCACGTTGGGCCCGGGAGGGGCTGTGGTGAAGAGGGCGAGCCCCGCAAGCCCCACCAAAAGGAGGGCCAGCCCCACATAGACCCCTAGGAGCAGGAGGAAGAAGAGAAGGAGGACGAGGACGAGCCCGGCGGCGAGGAGGCTCATGGGCGCCTCCCGAAGGTCTTGAGGAGGGCCTCGAGGAGGGCCAAGGCGAAGACGCTCATCCCGAAGGCCACCACCGCCAAGGGGATCCAGAGGGGCAGGGGCAGAAGCCCCGGGGCCAGGTCGCCAAAGCGAAGGCTTTCCAGGGTCTTAAGCCAGATTTGCACCGCCCCGTAAGCGCTTGCGGCGAAACCCAAAGCCAGGCTTAGGCGCTCGGTCCAACGCCTGGGTTCCGGGGAGAGGCGGTGGAGGGCGAGGCCCACCCGGATATGCCCCCCAGCCCTGAGGGTGGGCCCGAGGCCCAGGAAGATGAGCCCCGCCGTGGCGAAGCCCGCCAGCTCCAGGGCCGAGGGCACCACGAAGCCCAAAAAGCGCCCCACCACCTGGGCGAGGATGACCAGGAGGACGAAGAGCCCCAGGAGGAGGGCGAGGAGCTCGGAAAGGCGGTAAAGGCCTTCCAAAAACCTCATCGGCCCAGGTACTGGCGGTAGACCTTGATTCCCGTGGCTCCCGCCTGGCGCTGCCAGTCCAGGATCATGGTCTGCCCGACCCGCTTCAGGTCAGCCAGGAGCTGGGGGGAGGGTTTTGCCACCTGCATGCCCTTCTGGGCCAGGGTCTGTAGGGCCTTGGCCTCCTGCTCCTGGGAGAGCTTCCAGCCCCGCTCCTCCGCCCGCTTGGCCGCCTGGAGGAGAGCCTCCCGGTCCTGGGGGGAGAGGCTTTCAAAGGCCCGGCGCCCGATCACCACCATGTTCTTGGGGATCCAGGCCTTCACGTCGTAGAAGTAGCGGGCGAAGTCCCAGGCCTGGCTGTCCACTCCCGTGGTGGGCGAGGTGATCATGGCCTCCACGATTCCCGTGGCGAAGGCCTGGGGGATGTCGGCGGCCTCCACCTGGACCGGGGTCATGCCCAAAAGCTCCGCCAGCCGGGCCGTGGCCGGGTTGTAGGCGCGGAAACGCAGGCCCTTGAGGTCCTGGGCCGAGTTCACGGGCTTCTTGGTGTAAAGCCCCTGGGGGGGCCAGGGCATGGCGTAGAGGAAGACCACGCCCCTTTGGGCGAGCCACCTCTCCACCTCCGGCCGCTGGGCCTGGTAGAGCCGCCAGGCGTCCTCGTAGCTCGTGGCCACGAAGGGGATGGAGTCCAGGTTGAAGAGGGGGTTCTCGTTGGCCAGGAGGGACATGAGCATCTCCCCCATCTGCACCTGGCCGTTCCGCACCGCCGGGAGGATCTGGGGGTGGGGGAAGAGGGAGCCCCCGGGGTGGACGGTGATCCGGACCCTACCCCCTGTGGCCTCCTCCACCTCCTTGACGAACTGCAGGATGTTTTGGGTGTGGAAGTTCCCGGGGGGGTAGGGGGTGGCCATGTTCCAGGTCTGGGCCAGGGCGCCGAGGGCCAGGAGGGATAAAACCGTCATGAGCCGCTTCATTCGCAACCTCCTTTCCTTATCCCCGATTCTACCTGAGGCTTTGTAGGGCCCGGTCCACGAACGCGTTGGTGTAGGTGCGCTTGAGGTCTATCCGGGCCTGCCGCACCTTCTCGTCAAAGGCGGAAAGCACCGTGAGGGGCCTTAAGGGGGCGGTGTCGCCGAAGCGCCCCGTGGGGGAGAAGGACTCCAGGGAGTTGCGGAGCACCTTCAGGTAAAGGGCCCGGTCCCCCAGGAAGTACTCCTCCGGGAGGACCTGAGCGATCTCCTCGGGGCGCTTGCCCTGCATCCACTTGAGGCCCCGCACCATGGCGTTCACCAGCTTTTGGGCGGTGTCGGGGTTCTTCTCCAGCCAGGCCCGGGTGGCGTAGAGGACCGCCGCCGGGTACTCGCCCCCTAAGACCTCCCGGGTCCCCTTGGTGGTGCGGGTGTCCGCCAGGACCTTGAGGAGGCCCCGCTCCTCCAGGAGGGTGATGGCGGGCTCCACGTTGGAGAGGGCGTCCACCTGCTTGTTCTGCACCGCGGCCACCGCCTGGGCCCCCACGGAAACCCCGATGACGGAGACGTCGGTGGGCTTGAGGCCGTTTTTCACCAGGAGGTAGTTGAGGAAGAAGTGGGTGGAGCTCCCGGGGGCGGTGACCCCCACCTTCCGCCCCTTGAGGTCGGCGATGGACCGCACCTGGTCGGCGAGGTCCGAGCGCACCCCGAGGACGATGGCGGGGTAGCGCCCCACCTCCACGAAGGCCACGATGTCCCGGCCCTGGGCCTGCATCTGGATGGTGTGGTCGTAGAAGCCCATGACCACCTCCACGCTTCCCCCGATGAGGGCCTGGAGGGCGCGGGAGCCGGCCTGGAGGTCCTGGATCGCCACGTCCAGGCCCTCGTCCTTGAAGTAGCCCAGGCGCTCCACCACGGTAAGGGGCAGGTAGACCACCGCGGTCTTCCCGCCCACGCCCAGGACCACCCGCTTCTGGGCGAAGCCGAAGGCCAAGAGCACCAGCAAAAGCCCGATCCCGATCCGCTTCACGCCGTACCTCCTTCCCGTTCTTTAGGCCGCCACACGAGAAGCCGCCTTTCCACCATTCCCACCAGGGCGTCCAGCGCCAGGACGAAGACCATGAGGACCGCCATCCCGGCGAAGACCCCGGTGGTGTCAAAGACCCCCTCCGCCTGGGCGATGAGGTAGCCGAGGCCCGCGGCGCTCCCCAGGTACTCCCCCACCACGGCCCCGATGACGGCGAAGCCGATGGAGGTCCTTAGGGAGCTGAAGATCCAGCTCGCCGCCGAGGGGAGGTAGACGTGGCGGAGGAGGTGGCTCCGCCTGGCTCCAAGGAGCCTGGCGTTCTGCAGGACCACGGGGGGCACCTCCTTCACCCCCTGGTAGGTGTTGAAGAAGGCCACGAAGAGGACCAGGGTGACGCCCAGGGCCACCTTGGAGAGGATCCCGAGGCCGAACCAGAGGGTGAAGATGGGGGCGAGGACCACCCGGGGGATGGCGTTCAGGGCCTTCACGTAGGGCTCCAGCACCGCCGCCGCCCCCGGGGAGAGGGCAAGCCAAAGCCCCAGGGCCACCCCGAGGAGGGTGCCCAGGGCGAAGGCCAGGAGCATCTCCACCGTGGTCACGTAGAGGTGGGGGTAGACCTCGCCGGTGGCGAACCAGCGGAAGACCCGGGAGGCGATGGCCGAGGGGGTGGAGAAGAAGAAGGGGTCAAGGCGGCCCGTCCTCGAGGCCCACTCCCAGAGGAGGAGGAAGCCCAGAAGAAGCCCCCCCTGCCAGAGCCTCAGCCTAAACCCCCGCATGGGCCCGCATCACCTCCCCCCGGAGGAGGTCCCAGATCTCCCGGTGGATGCGGAGGAACTCCGGGGTAAGCCGCACCTCGGCCACGTCCCGGGGCCTCGGGAGGGGGATGGGGAACTCCCCGATGGGCCGGGAGCGGGGACCCGCGGCCATGACCACCACCCGGTCGGAGAGGGCGATGGCCTCCTCCAGGTCGTGGGTCACGAAGAGCACGGTCTTCCGGTTCTCCTGCCAGAGCCTGAGGAGCTCGTTCTCCATAAGCTGCCGCGTCTGCACGTCCAGGGCGGAGAAGGGCTCGTCCATGAGGAGGAGCTTGGGGTCTTGGATGAGCACCTGGGCGAGGCCCACCCGCTTCCGCTGCCCCCCGGAGAGCTGGTGGGGGTAGCGGTGGGGAAAGCGGGCGAGCCCCACCTTGGCGAGCCAGGCCCGGGCCCGCTCCCTGGCCTCATTCCAGGGCACGCCCCGGAAGACCAGGGGCAGGGCCACGTTGTCCAGGGCGGTCTTCCAGGGGAGGAGGGCGTCTTGCTGGAAGAGGTAGCCCGCCAAGGGGTTCAGGCCCCTGAGGGGGGCCCCCGCCACCCAGACCTCGCCCCGGCTTGGGGGAAGGAGGCCCGCTGCCACGTTTAAAAGGGTGCTCTTGCCGCACCCCGTGGGCCCCACCAGGCTCACGAACTCGCCCTCCTTAAGGGCGAGGCCCACCCCCTCCACCGCCACGTAGGGCCCGAAGGCCACGGCCACGTCCCGGAACTCCAGGAAGCTCATCCGTAGTACTCCGGGTTGGGTTTGAACCCGAGGCTATTCAGGAGCCGGTTGGTGAAGTTGAACATGGCGGCCACCTCGGCGGCCTCGAGGATGGCCTCGTCGGAAAGCCCCGCCTCCCTCAAGGGCCTAAGGTCCTCCTCGGTCATCTCGTGGTGGCGGTGCGTGACCTTGAGGGCAAAGTCCACCAGGGCCCGCATCCTCGGGGGAAGCTCCGCCCGGCGCGGGTTCGCCGCCAGGACCTCGGGGAGGATGGGGTCCCCGGTGAGGTCCTTCAGGTAGCGCTTGTGGCTCGCCACGCAGTACTCGCAGCGGTTCTCCCCGCTGATGGCCACCGCCATGGCCTCCCGCTCCTCCCGGCTCAGGAGGCCCTCCCCCCGCATCAGGGTGTCGTAGTACCGGAACCAGAGGAGGAAGCGGGGGCTCAGGGCGAAGGCCCGGGCCACGTTGGGCACGAAGCCCGTCTTTTCCCGGAAGCGGGCGAAGAGGGCCCGCACCTCCTCGGGAAGCTCCTCTTCCTCCGGCACCCGGAGCCAGGAGATCACCATACGGCCACCGCCCGCACGGGCCCGCCCGAGGCGTTCTTGTGCTTGGGGCCTCCCACGAAGATGAGGGCGCCCGAAGGGGGCACCTGGGCCAGGTTGGCCAGGTTCTCCAGTCCGTACTTCCCCGCCCCCAGGACGGTGACGTGGGTCTTGAAGTCCTTGGAGGGGCCGAAGTCCAGGGAGAGGGTGTCCACCCCGATGCCCACGATCTCCCGCTCGCGCACCAAAAACTCCGCCGCCTCGGGGGAGAAGCCGGGGAAGTGGAGGG
>NZ_JBAMMI010000031.1:0-8062 GCF_039793865.1 Thermus sp. | reverse complement strand
CGGGGGGAGGGGGTGAAGGTTTATGCGGGGTATGCGGGAGGTGCAAGTTTTGAGTAAAGTAAAGGCAAGGGCATGGAAGATCCGCTGGCCCATCTCCCCAAGGTCCTTCTGCGCAGGGACCCCCTGGCCTACGTGCGCCTGGGGAGCGAGGCGTGGAGCTGGGAACTCAGGGGAAGCTGGCTTCTCGGCGTGGCCACCGGCTTCCTCTGGCCCGAGGCCCCGCCTCCCAAAGACCCCGAGGCCCTCTTCCGCCGCCTCGAGGGAGCCTGGCGGGAGGCGGAGGGGTACTTCCTGGAAACGGGCCTAGACTTTCCCCTCCTGGTGAGCGAGTGGGCCCGGGAGGCCCTCGAGCCCCTCCTCCACCGCAAGCGCCTCCCCCCCTACCCTTCCCTGCAAGGGGCCTTCGCCCAAGGCCTCGCCTTGGGGAGGAGGGTCCGCCAGGGGTTTCCCCGGGGCTAGAGGATCCGCTTCCCCAGAAGGCTCAAGGCAAGCCCCACCATCATCTCCGCGGTGCGGTTCTTTTCATCCAGGATGGGGTTCACCTCCACCAGGTCCAGGCTTCGCACCCGCCCAGACTGGGCCAACACTTCCATAAGGAGGTGGGCCTCCCGGTAGGTGAGCCCTCCGGGCACCGGGGTTCCCACCCCCGGGGCCAAGGTGGGGTCCAGGACGTCCGCGTCCAGGGAAACGTGCAGGGGAAGCCCCTCCAAGTAGGCCAGGGCCTCCTCGGCGATGCGGGCCACGCCCAAGCGGTCCACCTCGTGCATGGTGTACACCCGGACCCCCATCTCCTTAAGGAGGCGCTTCTCCCCCGGGTCCAGGCTCCGCACCCCAATCAGCACCACGTCCTTCGGGTCCACCGCCCGAAAGGCCTCGGTAAGCCGCGGGTGGCCCAGACCGCAAAGCACCGCCAAGGGCATGCCGTGGATGTTGCCGGAGGGGCTGGTCTCGGGGGTGTTGAAGTCGGCGTGGGCGTCCACCCAGATGACCCCCGTCCGCCCCCTGACCGCCCCGGAGACCGAGCCCATGGAAAGGGAGTGGTCCCCCCCGAGGACGATGGGGAACACCCCCTCGGAAAGGCCCCTGAGACGGTCCCGTAGCTCTAGGGCCGCTTGGCGGATCTCTTCCAAGTAGGGCCCCTTTTTCTCCCTCAAGGTCTCGGCCAGGGGAACCCGCACGTTCCCCAGGTCCTCCACCGCCAGGCCAAAGGCCTCCAGCTCCTCCAGAAGCCGGGCGTAGCGCAAGGCGGAAGGCCCCATGTCCACTCCCCGCCTCCCCGCCCCCAGGTCCATGGGCACGCCCAAAACGGCCACGCGCTCCATGGGCCTGAGGGTAGCAGAAAGGCCTATGCGCTGCTCGGGAAGTTTATGCCCTAGGAAAAGGCGGGGAGAGGGGCTATACTGGTTGGGATGGACTACCGCGAGGTGGCAAGCATCAACCTGGCCCGCCTCCTCAAGGACGGGGGCACCGTCAAGGCCTCCGGCGCGGTGCGGGAAGCCTTCTGGGTGGGGGAGGAGCGGTTCCCCTTGGAAGGGGAAGCCACCTGGAAGGTGGCGGTCTCCAGCGTGGGCGGGAACGAGTACTGGCTCTCCGGGGAGGTGGAGGGGGTGGTCCTCATGGAGTGCCGCCGTTGCCTCAAGCCCACCCCCACCCACGTGCACGCCCACTTCCAGCACCTCCTCCGCTACGAGCCGGGGCTTCCCGAGATGGTCTTCCACGAGGAGGACGAGGACGAGTACTACGCCTTCGGCGAGCCCGACCTGGACCTCCTCCCCTTCCTCACCGAGGCCTTCGTGAGCGAGATGCCCTACACCGTGCTCTGCGAGGAGGGGTGCAAGGGGCTCTGCCCGGTGTGCGGAGCCGACCGCAACTTGGTGGACTGCGGCCACGAGGTGGAGACCCCCCATCCCCTCCTGGACCTAAAGGACCTCCTTCCCGAACTCTAGCCCTTCTGCTATACTGCCAAGGGTTTAGCGGGGCCCAAAGCCCCGCGCGGAGGATGGGAGATGGCCAAGCACCCGGTACCCAAGAAGAAGACCTCTAAGGCGCGGCGCGACGCCCGCAGGAGCCACCATGCCCTCACCCCCCCCACCCTGGTTCCCTGCCCCGAGTGTAAGGCGATGAGGCCCCCCCACACCGTCTGCCCTGAGTGCGGCTACTACGACGGCCGCAAGGTCCTGGAGGTCTAGCCTCTCTCAGGATCGCGAGGCCCCGGCCCCCGGGGCTTTAACTTTTTCCGGAGTCCCGGGTATAGTGGGGCCCATGACGGGAGGTCAGGCATGAGCGGCATCCTGGCCTTAGGGGCCCATGTGCCCCAGAGGGTCATGAAAAACGAGGACTTTGAGGCCTACCTGGACACCTCCGACGAGTGGATCGTGACCCGCACCGGGATCAAGGAAAGGCGCATCGCCGCGGAGGACGAGTACACCTCGGACCTGGCCTTTAGGGCGGTAGAGGACCTCCTAAGGAGGCACCCGGGGGCCCTCGAGGGGGTGGACGCCGTCATCGTGGCCACCAACACCCCGGACGCCCTCTTCCCCGACACCGCCGCCCTGGTGCAGGCCCGCTTCGGCCTCAGGGCCTTCGCCTACGACCTCCTCGCGGGCTGCCCCGGATGGATCTACGCCCTGGCCCAGGCCCACGCCCTGGTGGAGGCGGGGCTCGCCCGGAAGGTGCTCGCCGTGGGAGCGGAGGCCCTCTCCAAGATCATTGACTGGAACGACCGGGCCACCGCCGTCCTCTTCGGCGACGGGGGCGGGGCCGCGGTGGTGGGCCGGGTGCGGGAGGGCTTCGGCTTCAAGTCCTTCGTCCTGGGGGCGGACGGCACGGGAGGCAAGGAGCTCTTCCACGCCTGCGTGGCCCCGAGGCTTCCCGACGGCACCTCCATGAAAAACCGCCTCTACATGAACGGGCGGGAGGTCTTCAAGTTCGCCGTGCGGGTGATGAACACCGCCACCCTCGAGGCCATAGAGAAGGCAGGCCTCACCCCGGAGGACATCAAGGTCTTCGTCCCCCACCAAGCGAACCTCCGGATCATTGACGCCGCCCGGGAGCGCCTGGGCCTCCCCTGGGAAAGGGTGGTGGTGAACGTGGACCGCTACGGCAACACCTCCACGGCCTCCATCCCCTTGGCCCTCAAGGAGGCGGTGGACGCGGGGCGCATCCAGGAGGGGGACCACGTCCTTCTGGTCTCCTTCGGGGCGGGCCTCACCTGGGCCGCCGCCGTCCTCACCTGGGGAGGTGCCTGATGTACGCCGCCCTCTTCCCCGGGCAGGGCTCCCAGCGGGTGGGGATGGGGAAGGCCCTCTACGAAACCTCCCCCGCCGCGAAGGACGTGCTGGACCGGGCCGAGGCCGCTCTGCCGGGCCTCCTTAGGCTCATGTGGGAGGGCCCCGAGGAGGCCCTCACCCTCACGGAGAACCAGCAGCCCGCCCTCCTCGCCGTGGGCTACGCCGCCTACCGGGCCTTTCTGGAGGCGGGCGGGAAGCCCCCCGCCCTCGCCGCCGGGCACTCCCTGGGGGAGTGGACGGCCCACGTGGCCGCGGGCACCCTGGAGCTGGAGGAGGCCCTGAGGCTCGTGCGCCTAAGGGGGCGGTACATGCAGGAGGCCGTCCCCCCGGGGGAAGGGGCCATGGCCGCGGTGCTGAAGCTTCCCCTGGAGGAAATCAAGAAGGCCCTGGAGGGCCTTGAGGGGGTGGAGATCGCCAACCTCAACGCCCCGGAGCAGACGGTGATCTCGGGAAGGAAAGAGGCGGTGGAGCAGGCGGCGGAAAGGCTTAAGGAAAAGCGGGCCCGGGTGGTCTTCCTGCCCGTTTCCGCCCCCTTCCACTCCTCCCTCATGGCCAAGGCCCGGAAGAGGCTCGCCCAGGACCTGGAAAAAGTTCGGCTCAAGAGGCCCCGCTTCCCCGTCTACTCCAACGTCACCGCGAGGACCGAGGAGGACCCGGAAAGGATCCGGGCCCTCCTCCTGGAGCAGATCACCGCCCCGGTGCGCTGGGTGGAGATCCTAAGGGACATGGAAGCGAGGGGCCTAAAGCGCTTCCTGGAGTTTGGAAGCGGGGAGGTGCTCAAGGGCCTCGTCCTCCGCACCCTGAAGGAGGCGGAGGCCCTTAGCGTCCAGGACCCGGAAAGCCTAAGGAAGGCGCTGGAGGTGGCGCATGCGTAAGGCCCTCATCACCGGAGCAAGCCGCGGCATCGGCCGGGCCATCGCCTTGAGGCTCGCGGAGGACGGCTTCGCCCTGGCCATCCACTACGGGAAGAACCGGGAGCTGGCCCAGGAGGTGGCGGAGGAGGCGAGGAAGCGGGGAAGCCCCCTGGTGGCGGTCCTCGAGGCGAACCTCCTGGAGGCGGAGGCGGCCACCGCCCTCGTCCACCAGGCGGCGGAGGCCCTCGGGGGCCTGGACACCCTGGTGAACAACGCCGGCATCACCCGGGACACCCTCCTCGTGCGCATGAAGGACGAGGACTGGGAGGCGGTCCTCGAGGCCAACCTCTCCGCCGCCTTCCGCACCACAAGGGAGGCGGTGAAGCTCATGATGAAGGCCCGCTTCGGGCGCATCGTAAATATCACCAGCGTGGTGGGGATCTTAGGCAACCCAGGCCAGGCCAACTACGTGGCCTCCAAGGCGGGCCTCATCGGCTTCACCCGGGCGGTGGCCAAGGAGTACGCCCAAAGGGGGATCACGGTGAACGCCGTGGCCCCGGGCTTCATTGAGACCGAGATGACGGAAAAGCTTCCCCAGGAGGTAAAGGAGGCCTACCTGAAAGAGATCCCCGCCGGGCGCTTCGGCAAGCCCGAGGAGGTGGCCGAGGCCGTGGCCTTCCTCGTCTCGGAGAAGGCGGGCTACATCAACGGCCAGACCCTCTGCGTGGACGGGGGGCTCACCCCCCACTGAGGCTTCGTGCTAGAATCCCCAAAGGAGGTTTTTCATGACGGAGCAGGAGATCTTTGAAAAGGTGAAGGCGGTTATCGCGGACAAGCTCCAGGTGGAGCCGGAGAAGGTGACCCTCGAGGCCCGCTTCATTGAGGACCTGGGGGCGGACAGCCTGGACACGGTGGAGCTCATCATGGGCCTGGAAGACGAGTTCGGCCTGGAGATCTCCGACGAGGAGGCCGAGAAGATCCGCACCGTCAAGGACGCGGTGGAGCACATCAAGGCCAAGCTGGGCTAGCCGGGCCCTGGGCAAGGGCGGGGCGCAAGGAGCCCCGCCTTCCCCTTCCCCTAGGGGGTCCCGGGTATACTACCCCCATGCGACGCGTGGTGGTCACCGGCCTAGGGGCCCTCACCCCCATCGGGGTGGGACAGGAAGCTTTCCACAAAGCCCAGCTTGCGGGAAAAAGCGGGGTCAGGCCCATCACCCGCTTTGACGCCTCGGCCCTCCCCGTGCGCATTGCCGCCGAGGTGGAGGTGGACCCCGGGGCCTACATTGACCGGAGGGAGCTCAGGCGCTTGGACCGCTTCGTCCAGTACGCCCTCATCGCCGCCCACCTGGCCCTGGAGGACGCGGGGCTCAAGCCCGAGGAGCTTGACCCCGAGCGGGTGGGCACTCTGGTGGGCACGGGGATCGGGGGGATGGAGACCTGGGAGGCCCAGAGCAAGGTCTTCCTGGAGCGAGGTCCAAACCGCATCAGCCCCTTCTTCATCCCCATGATGATCGCCAACATGGCCTCGGCCCACATCGCCATGCGCTACGGCTTCATGGGGCCCTCCTCCACCGCCGTCACCGCCTGCGCCACGGGCTCGGACGCCCTGGGAAACGCCCTGCGCATGATCCAGCTGGGGGAGGCGGAGGTGGTGCTGGCCGGGGGGACCGAGGCCGCCATCACCCCCATGGCCATCGGGGCCTTCGCCGTGATGCGGGCGCTTTCCACCCGGAACGAGGAGCCCCACAAGGCGAGCCGCCCCTTCACCCTCTCCCGGGACGGCTTCGTCATGGGGGAGGGGGCGGGGGTCTTGGTGCTGGAAGAGTACGAGCACGCCAAGAGGCGGGGCGCCCGCATCTACGCCGAGCTTTTGGGCTTCGGCCGGAGCGCCGACGCCTACCACATCACCGAGCCCCACCCCGAGGGGAAGGGCGCGGCCTTGGCCATGGCCCGGGCCCTGAAGGACGCGGGCATCGCCCCCGAGCAGGTGGGCTACATCAACGCCCACGGCACCTCCACCCCCGTGGGGGACCGGGCGGAGGTCCTGGCCATCAAGCGGGTCTTCGGGGAGCACGCCAAGAGGCTCATGGTCTCCAGCACCAAGAGCATGATCGGCCACCTCCTGGGGGCGGCGGGGGCGGTGGAGGCCATCGCCACGGTGCAGGCCCTCTACCACGGGGTCATTCCCCCCACCCTGAACCTCGAGGACCCCGACCCCGAGCTGGACCTGGACTTCGTCCCCGAGCCGCGGGAGGCCCGGGTGGACTACGCCCTCTCCAACTCCTTCGCCTTCGGCGGGCAGAACGCCGTCCTCCTCTTCAAGAGGGTCTAGATGCTCTTCCCCCGGGAAAGGCTTCTGGAGCTGGAGGAGCGCCTCGCCCCCTACGCCCAAAAGGCCAAGGACACCCGGGGGCGGGCCCACCCCGAGCCCGAAAGCCCCTACCGCACCCCTTACCAAAAGGACCGGGACCGGATCCTCCACACCACCGCCTTCCGCCGCCTGGAGTACAAGACCCAGGTCTTTCCCAACTGGGCCGGGGACTACTACCGCACCCGCCTCACCCACACCCTGGAGGTGGTCCAGGTCTCCCGGTCCATCGCCCGGGCCCTCGGCCTCAACGAGGACCTCACCGAGGCCATCGCCCTCTCCCACGACCTGGGCCACCCCCCCTTCGGCCACACCGGGGAGCAGGTCTTAGACCGCCTCATGCAGGGCCACGGCGGCTTTGAGCACAACGCCCAGGCCCTAAGGATCCTCACCCACCTGGAGGAGCGCTACCCCGGCTTCCGGGGGCTCAACCTCACCCACGAGGTGCTGGAGGGCATCGCCACCCACGAGACCCGCTACGCCCCGGGCTTCAAGCCCCTCTACGAGGGGCAGGGGACCCTCGAGGCCCAGGTGGTGGACCTTTCCGACGCCATCGCCTACGCCGCCCACGACCTGGACGATGGCCTCCGCTCGGGGCTCCTCGCCCCGGGAGAGCTCGCCGAGGTGCCCCTCCTCCAGGACCTGGCCCGGGAGGAGGGCCTGGACCTGGAAAGGCTTGGCGAGCTCGGGCGGAGGATCCTGGTGCGCCAGCTTTTGGGCTACCTCATCACCGAGGCCACCCTGGAAACCCACCGCCGGGTGGAGGAAGCGGGGGTGGAAAGCGCCGAGGCCGTGCGCCAACACCCAAAACGCCTCGCCGCCCTTTCCCCGGGGGCGGAGAAGGCCCACCGGGAGCTCAAAGCCTTCCTCATGGAGAGGCTCTACCACCACCCGGAGGTCCTGAGGGAAAGGCGCAAGGCGGAAACCGTCCTGGTGGAGCTCTTCCACACCTATACCCAGAACCCCCGGCTCCTCCCCAAGGGCGTGCAAAGTCGGCTGGAGGAAGAGGGGGTGGAGCGGGCGGTGTGCGACTACCTGGCCGGGATGACCGACCGCTACGCCCTGGAAGCCTACCGTAAGCTCTTTCCCTGAGGGGCCTCACGCCCGGGGGTAAAATGGTGCGGTGAAAACCCTGGAGTGGAGTACCCTTTTTGGTCAGCGGGCGAAGCGCCTCCAGGCCTCCACCATCCGCGAGCTCCTCAAGCTCACCCAGCGCCCCGGGGTCCTGAGCTTCGCCGGGGGGCTACCCGCCCCGGAGCTCTTCCCTAAGGAGGAGGCGGCGGAGCTTGCGGCCAGGATCCTTAGGGAAAGGGGCAATGTGGCCCTGCAGTACGGCCCCACCGAGGGCTACGCTCCTTTAAGGGCCTTCGTGGCGGGGTGGCTTGGGGTGACCCCGGAAGAGGTCCTCATCACCACGGGAAGCCAGCAAGGCCTGGACCTTCTCGGCAAGGTCTTCCTGGACGAAGGGGCCCCGGTCCTCCTGGAGGCCCCTAGCTACATGGGGGCCATCCAGGCCTTCCGGGCGTACGGACCCCGCTTCCTCACGGTGC
>NZ_JBAMMI010000030.1:0-8218 GCF_039793865.1 Thermus sp. | reverse complement strand
TATACTAGCCTTTGTGAGCGCCCTCTACCGCCGCTTCCGCCCCCTCACCTTTGAGGAGGTGGTGGGCCAGGAGCACGTGAAGGAACCCCTCCTCAGGGCCATCCGGGAGGGAAGGCTCGCCCACGCCTACCTCTTCTCCGGGCCCCGGGGGGTGGGCAAGACCACCACGGCGAGGCTTCTCGCCATGGCGGTGGGGTGCGAGGCCGAGGAGCGCCCCTGCGGGGCCTGCGCCCACTGCCAGGCGGTGCAGAGGGGCGCCCACCCCGACGTGGTGGAGATTGACGCCGCCAGCAACAACTCCGTGGAGGACGTGCGGGAGCTAAGGGAGAGGATCCTCCTCGCCCCCCTTTCCGCCCCCAGGAAGGTCTTCATCCTGGACGAGGCCCACATGCTCTCCAAGAGCGCCTTCAACGCCCTCCTCAAGACCCTGGAGGAGCCCCCGCCCCACGTCCTCTTCGTCTTCGCCACCACCGAGCCCGAGAGGATGCCCCCCACCATCCTCTCCCGCACCCAGCACTACCGCTTCCGCCGCCTCACCGAGGAGGAGATCGCCTCTAAGCTCAAGCGCATCCTCGAGGGCCTGGGCCGGGAGGCCGAGGAGGAGGCCCTTCTCCTCGTGGCCCGCCTGGCGGACGGGGCCATGCGGGACGCGGAAAGCCTCCTAGACCGCCTCCTCCTCCCGGGCCCCCTCACCCGGGCCCGGGTGGAGGAGGCCCTGGGCCTTCCCCCCAGGGAGGCCCTCCTGCGCCTGGCCCAGGCTTTGGCCGGGGGGCAGGTGGGGGGGGCCCTGGCCGAGGCCAGGCGGCTTTACGCCCAGGGCTTCGCCCCGAGGAGCCTGGTCCAGGGGCTCATGGAGGTCTTGAGGGAGGGGCTCTACGCCGCCTACGGCCTTGGGGGGGTGGCCCTCTCGGCCCCCCCTGAGGCCCTCCTCCGGGCCCTCACCGCCTTGGACGAGGCCCTGGAGAGGCTCGCCCGGCGCTCCGACCTCCTCGGCCTCGAGGCCGCCCTCCTCCAGGCCCTTCCCAAGCCCTCCCCGCCCCGGCCGGAGGAGGCCCCCCTCCCCGGGCCCCCTCCCCCGGCTCCCACCCCGCCTCCCGGGAAGGGGGAGGCGGTGGACCTCGGCGGGCGGTGGCGGGCCTTCCTGGAGGCCCTGAAGCCCACCCTCCGGGCCTTCGTGCGGGAGGCGAGGCCGGAGGTCTCCGGGGGCACCCTCCTCCTCCGCTTCCCCGAGAACAAGGCCTTCCACCAAAGAAAGGCCGAGGAACAAAAAGAGGTCCTCCTGCCCCTGGCCCGGACCCACTTCGGGGTGGAGGACCTGGCCTTCCTCCTGGAAAAAAAAACCCCCGGGCCTAGGGGCCTAGACCCCGCCTCCGGGCGGGAGGGCCCCCGCCTCGAGGCGCCTGGCCCCCAAAAGGAGGCCTCGAGGCCCGAGCCCCCTCCTCCCGAGGAGGACCGGGAAGAAGACCCTCAGGAGGTCCTGGCCCGCCTCGGCCGAATCCTCGGGGGGAAGCTCCTTTGGGTGCGTAAGCCCAAGGCCCCGGAGGCCGAGGAACCCCTTAGCGAAGAAGGCATAGGGGGTAGCGGTATATAATGGGCCCATGACCCGGACCACCGAGCTTGGGCAGGACACCGTGGAGAACATCCTCAAGCGGCTTCGGCGCATAGAGGGCCAGGTGCGGGGCCTGCAGAAGATGGTGGCGGAGGGCCGCCCCTGCGACGAGGTCCTCACCCAGATTACCGCCACCAAGAAGGCCATGGAGGCCGCGGCCACCCTGATCCTGCACGAGTTCCTGAACGTCTGCGCCGCCGAGGTCTCCGAGGGCAAGGTGGACCCCAAGAAGCCCGAGGAGATCGCCACCATGCTGAAGAAGTTCATCTAGCCGTGCCCCGGTTCTTCCGGCGGCTTGGGAGGCTTCTAAAGGCCCTCCTCTCCCGGGAGGCCCCCGACGACCCCTTCGCCCTACGCTTCCTGGAAGGGGAGGAGCGGGAGCTCTACCTCGCCATGGACCCCCGGGACCGGGCCCACGGGGTGCGGGTGGCGAAAAGGCTCCTCGCCCGCTACCCCGAGGCCCCCGACTTCGCCGTGCGGGCTGCCCTCCTGCACGACGCCGGAAAGGCCCTGAGGCCCTACCGCCCCTGGGAGCGGGTCCTCACCGGGCTCTACGCCCCGCCCGTGCCTCCTTACCCTTTGCGCCGGGGGCTTGTGGGCGCCTTCCAGGTGCGCCGCCACCACCCCCTTTACGCCGCGGAGCGGATCCCCGATCCAAGGGTGCGGGCCTTGGTCCTGGAGCACCACGCCCCCCAAAGCCTCTGGGGGCGGAGGCTTCACCTGGCGGACGGGGAAGAGTAGGGGTGTACGAACGCCCCTAGCCAACCCCGCCTCATAAGGAGTAGGGTATCGGAGAACGGAGGAGGGGTTATGGACGAGTTCACCTGGCGCGTGGGCGGCCCCCAAGGGGGCGGGATAGAGACGGCGGCCACCCTCTTTGCCCGGGCCATGGGCAAGGGCGGGTGGTGGGTGGCCACCAAGCGGGAGTACCACTCCAACATCATGGGGCGGCACTCCTACCTGGACGTGCGGCTTTCGCGAAAACCCGTCCAGGCCTTCCGGGAAAAGGTGGACTTCCTGGTGGCCCTGGACGGGGAGACCCTGGCCCGCCACCTGGAGGAGGTGCGGGAGGGGGGGGTGCTCCTCTACGATCCCAAGGTCCTGGACCTCACCCTCTCCAAGCTCCCCATGCTGGACCACCGGGTGGCGGAGGCCCTCTCCCGGCGCTTCGGCAAGCTGGACCCGGGCCTCAAGGAGATCCTTCAAGCCTACGTGGAGGCGGGGGTCCAGCCCCTCCCGTACCCCTACGAGGAGGTGGCGGACCGCATCGGGGCCGAGCTCGGGGTGCCCTCCCTGCAGGCCCGGCGCACCCTGAACACCATCGCCGTGGCGGCGAGCCTCCACTTCCTGGACTACCCCCTGGAGCCCCTTCTGGAGGCGTTGGCCCTGCAGTTTAAGGGGAAGGTCCTGGAGCTCAACCAGAAGGTGGCCGAGGCGGTCTACAAAGAGGAGGTTCCGAGGCTTTCCCTGAACCTAAAGGCCAACGGCTACGAGCCGGGCCGGGTCTACCTCACCGGGGCCCAGGCGGCGGCCCTGGGCAAGCTCGCCGGGGGGCTCCGCTTCCAGACCTACTACCCCATAAGCCCCGCCACGGACGAGAGCGTCTACCTCGAGGCCCACACCGCCTTCCCGGGGGCCGATGTGGCCGTGGTGCAGACCGAGGACGAGATCGCCGCCGTGACCATGGCCGTAGGAGCCGCCCTCACGGGAGCCAAGGCCGCCACCGCCACCAGCGGCCCCGGCTTCAGCCTCATGGCCGAGGGGATGGGCTTCGCCGGGATGATTGAGGCGCCCTTGGTGGTGACCCTCTACCAGCGGGGCGGGCCCAGCACCGGGCTTCCCACCCGCACGGAGCAGGGGGACCTTTGGTTCGCCATAAGGGGGGGGCACGGGGAGTACCCGAGGCTCGTCCTGGCCTCCGGGGACATCCTGGACGCCTTTTTGGATGCCCAGAAGGCCCTCGCCTGGGCCTGGCGCTACCAGACGGTGGTGGTCCACCTCCTGGACAAGTTCCTGGCCTCCCTGGCCCAAAGCCTTCCCAAGGAGGCCTTTAAGGTGCTTTCCCTAAACGGGGAGAAGCGCCTTCCCCCCAGGGAGGGCTTCGGGCCTTACGAGCGCTACGCCCCAGGAGAGGACGGCCTTTCCCCCTTCATCCCCATCGGCACCCCTGGGGGCTTCTACTGGATAACCTCCGACGAGCACGACCCCCTGGGCCACATCACCGAGGACCCCGTCCTCCGGGAAACCCAGATGGAGAAGCGGATGCAAAAGCTCCAAACCGCCCGGAAGGAGATCCCCAAGGAGGACCAGTACACCCTCTTCCGGGACGGGGAGGTGCTGGTCTTGGGCTGGGGGACGGTGAAGGGGACCCTCCTCGAGGCCCTGGACCACCTTCCCGGGGTGGGCTACCTCCACCTCCGCCTCCTCTGGCCCTTCCCCGAGATCGCCCCCCTCCTCGAGGGGAAAACCCTGGTCACGGTGGAGCACAACTACTCGGGCCAGCTCGCCGACCTGGTGCAGCAGCAAACCCTGAAGAAGGTCCACCACCGGGTGGTGAAGTACAACGGCCGGCCCATCACCCTGGACGAGGCCGTGGAGGCCCTGAAGGCGGTGAAGGAGGGCCAGGCCCCGGAAAGGCTCGTGCTCAGGAAAGGAGTCTAGGATGCTGGAGCTCAAGCTTGCGGACTACAAGGCGGAAAAACAGCCCGACTGGTGCCCAGGGTGCGGGGACTACGGCATCCTCTCCGCGCTCCAGATGGCCCTCTTTGAGCTGAAACGGGATCCCAGTCAGACGGCGGTCTTCTCGGGTATCGGCTGCTCGGCCAAGACCCCCCACTACCTCAACGTCTACGGGGTTCACACCCTCCACGGCCGGGTCCTGCCCATCGCCCAAGGGGCCAAGCTCGCCAACCCCCACCTCACCGTGGTGGCCGTGGGCGGGGACGGGGACGGGCTCGGGATCGGCGCCGGGCACTTCGTGGCCGCGGGGCGGAGAAACGTGGACCTCCTCTACATCCTCTACGACAACGAGGTCTACGGCCTCACCAAGGGCCAGGCCGGGCCCACCTTAGGCCTTGGGGAGAAGACCAAGAGCCTCCCCAAGCCGAACCCCCAGGGGCGGATCAATCCCCTGCTCCTGGCCTTCTCCGCCGGCTACACCTGGATCGCCCGGGGCTACGCCTACGACGTGAGGGGCCTGAAGGAGCTCATCAAGGAGGGGATCGCCCACCGGGGCCTCGCCTTCCTCCACGTCCTCCAGCCCTGCCCCACCTACAACGACCTGCACACCAAGGAGTGGTTCGCCCCGAGGCTTTATAGGCTTCAGGAAGAGGGCTACGACCCCCACGTCCCCGAAGGGCTTTCCCCGGAGGAGTTGGATCGCAAGATGGCCATGTTCCAGGAAAAAGCCCTGGAGTGGGGGGAGCGGATCCCGGTGGGGGTCTTCTGGAAGGCGGAGGTGCCCACCTTTGAGGAGCGCCTAAAGGCCTACCTCCCCCGCTACCCCGAGGCCTACCCGGCGGAGGGGCCGCGAGAGGCCCTGGACCTCGAGGGCCTCCTCCGGGAGTTCGCCCTCTAAAACCGAAGGAGCCTCTGGGGGGTGGCGATGAGGTCCACCCGGCGCTCAGGGGTCACGGGGAGGCGGGGGTAGACCATCACCGGGTGGGCCAGGGTGGCGAAGGGGGCTTCCACCCTAAGCCAGTCCTGGGGAAAGCCGTAGCCCTTGCCCACCCACCCCCCCTCCTCGTCCACGGCCACCGCCCCGATGAGGACAAGGTCCGGCGGGGCCTCCTCCAGGGCCACCCGGGCCCCGAAGCGGTAGGCCTCCCGCACCCGCTTGAGCCGCCTCGGGTCCACGTCCTTTAGGAGCAGAAACTCCCCGGGCCGGTCGGGATGGGGGAGGAGGACCTCCTTGCCCTGGCGAAGCGCCTCCTCCCTAAGGGGCTTGAGGACGGCGTCCATACCCGCGAGGATTCGCCTCGCCCCCTGGAACTCCGGGGTCTTGATGAGCCGTTCCGCCGCCCGCCTCGCCCCCAGGAAGTTCGGGTGGTGGCCGTGGGGGGGCGTGGGGTGGAGGGCCAGGTCGTGGCGGGCCAGGAAGTTCCAGACCTCCTCGCGAAGCTCTCCTAAGGTCATGCGCTCCCGTCCCCCCCATAGGGTAGCAGGCCGTAAACTGGGGACCATGGGCCGCAAGCTCCGCTTCGCCCACCTGCACCAGCACACCCAGTTTTCCCTCCTGGACGGGGCGGCCAAGCTCTCCGACCTCCTCCGTTGGGTGAAGGAGACCACCCCCGAGGACCCCGCCCTGGCCATCACCGACCACGGCAACCTCTTCGGGGCGGTGGAGTTCTACAAGAAGGCCACCGAAATGGGCATCAAGCCCATCCTGGGCTATGAGGCCTACGTGGCGGCGGAAAGCCGCTTTGACCGCAAGCGGGGGAAGGGCCTAGACGGGGGCTACTTCCACCTCACCCTCCTCGCCAAGGACTTCAAGGGGTACCAGAACCTGGTGCGCCTGGCGAGCCGGGCCTATCTGGAAGGCTTCTACGAGAAGCCCCGCATTGACCGGGAGATCCTGAGGGAGCACGCCGAGGGCCTCATCGCCCTCTCGGGGTGCCTGGGGGCCGAGATCCCCCAGTTCATCCTCCAAGACCGCCTGGACCTGGCGGAGGCCCGGCTTGAGGAGTACCTCTCCATCTTCGGCGACCGCTTCTTCATAGAGATCCAAAACCACGGCCTCCCCGAGCAAAGGAAGGTCAACGAGGTCCTCAAGGAGTTCGCCAGGAAGTACGGCCTCGGGATGGTGGCCACCAACGACGGCCACTACGTGAAAAGAGAGGACGCCCGCGCCCACGAGGTCCTCCTCGCCATCCAGTCCAAGGCCAACCTGGACGACCCCGAGCGCTGGCGCTTTCCCTGCGACGAGTTCTACGTGAAGACCCCCGAGGAGATGCGGGCCATGCTCCCCGAGGCGGAGTGGGGGGACGAGCCCTTTGACAACACCGTGGAGATCGCCCGGATGTGCAACGTGGACCTCCCCATCGGGGACAAGATGGTCTACCGCATCCCCCGCTTCCCCCTCCCCGAGGGGCGCACCGAGGCCCAGTACCTAAGGGAGCTCACCTTCAAGGGCCTCCTCAGGCGCTACCCGGACCGGATCACGGAGGGCTTTTACCGGGAGGTCTTGCGCAGGCTCGGGAAGCTTCCCCCCCACGGGGATGGGGAGGCCCTGGCCTGGGCCTTGGCCCAGGTGGAGGAGGCGGCCTGGGAGGGGCTAAAGGCCGGGCTTCCCCCCCTAGAGGGGGTGAGGGAGTGGACGGCGGAGGCCATCCTCCACCGGGCCCTCTACGAGCTTTCCGTGATTGAGCGCATGGGCTTTCCCGGCTACTTCCTCATCGTGCAGGACTACATCAACTGGGCCCGGAAAAACGGCATCTCCGTGGGGCCTGGGCGGGGAAGCGCCGCCGGGAGCCTGGTGGCCTACGCCGTGGGCATCACCAACATTGACCCCTTGCGCTTTGGCCTCCTCTTTGAGCGCTTCCTGAACCCGGAGCGGGTCTCCATGCCCGACATCGACACCGACTTCTCCGACCGGGAGAGGGACCGGGTGATCCAGTACGTGCGGGAGCGCTACGGCGAGGACAGGGTGGCCCAGATCGGCACCCTGGGAAGCCTCGCCTCCAAGGCCGCCCTCAAGGACGTGGCCCGGGTCTACGGCATCCCCCACAAGCGGGCGGAGGAGCTCGCCAAGCTCATCCCGGTGCAGTTCGGGAAGCCCAAGCCCCTCCAGGAGGCCATTCAGGTGGTGCCGGAGCTCAGGGCGGAGATGGAGAGGGACCCCAAGGTGCGGGAGGTCCTCGAGGTGGCCATGCGCCTCGAGGGCCTGAACCGCCACGCCTCCGTCCACGCCGCCGGGGTGGTGATCGCCGCCGAGCCCCTCACCGACCTCGTCCCCCTCATGCGCGACCAAGAGGGGCGGCCCGTGACCCAGTACGACATGGGGGCGGTGGAGGCCTTGGGCCTTTTGAAGATGGACTTCCTGGGCCTCCGCACCCTCACCTTTCTGGACGAGGCCAAGCGCATTATCCGGGAATCCCGGGGGGTGGAGCTGGACTACGACCGCCTCCCCCTGGACGACCCCAAGACCTTTGAGCTCCTGTCCCGGGGCGAGACCAAGGGGGTCTTCCAGCTGGAGTCCGGGGGCATGACGGCCACGGTGCGGGGCTTGAAGCCCAGGCGGGTGGAGGACATCATCGCCCTGGTCTCCCTCTACCGCCCGGGCCCCATGGAGCACATCCCCACCTACATCCGCCGCCACCACGGGCTGGAGCCCGTGAGCTACAGCGAGTTTCCCCACGCCGAGAAGCACCTCAGGCCCATCCTGGACGAGACCTACGGCATCCCCGTCTACCAGGAGCAGATCATGCAGATCGCCTCGGCCGTGGCGGGGTACTCCCTGGGGGAGGCGGACCTCCTCAGGAGGGCCATGGGGAAGAAGAAGGTGGAAGAAATGCAGAAACACCGGGAGCGCTTCGTCCGGGGGGCCAAGGAGCGGGGCGTGCCCGAGGAGGAGGCCAACCGCCTCTTTGACATGCTGGAGGCCTTCGCCAA
>NZ_JBAMMI010000029.1:0-8236 GCF_039793865.1 Thermus sp. | reverse complement strand
TAGCTTAAGGGTAGAGGCCCCTAAGGGCCCGGGCCTCGAGGACCCGGGTGGCCGCCACCACGTACGCGGCGGTGCGCAAGGGGATCTTCTTCTCCCGGCTCACCTGCCACACCGCCTCAAAGGCGTTGCGGAGCACCCTTTCCAGGCGGGCGTTGATCTCCTCCTCCGTCCAGAAATAGGAGTTGAAGTCCTGCACCCACTCAAAGTAGCTCACCGTCACGCCCCCGGCGTTGGCGATCACGTCCGGAACCACCAGCACCCCCTTCTCCAAGAGGATGTCGTCGGCGGCGGGGGTGGTGGGGCCGTTCGCCCCCTCGGCCACGATCCGGGCCTGGATGCGCCAGGCGTTCTGCTCGGTGATCTGCTTCTCCAAGGCGGCGGGAATGAGGAACTCCGTGGGTATGGCCCAAAACTCGGGGTTGGGCAAGGGCTCGGCCCTGGGGTAGCCCCGCACCCCCCCCATCTCCGCCACGTAGCGCTGCAGGTCGTAGGGGTCAACGCCCGCCTCGTTGTAGATGGTCCCGGTGTGGTCCTGCACGGCGATGACCCGGGCCCCGTGGTCGTGGAAGGCCCGGGCGGCGGCGCTCCCCACGTTGCCGAAGCCCTGGAGGGTCACCCGGGCCCCCTCCACCTGAAGCCCGATCTTCTCCGCCGCGGCCGCCGCGGTGATGAAGACCCCCCTCCCCGTGGCGTCCTTCCGCCCCAGGGACCCCCCCAGGGCGATGGGCTTCCCCGTGACCACCCCGGGCACGGTGCGGCCCACGTTCATGGAGAAGGTGTCCATCATCCAGGCCATCTCCCGCTCCCCGGTGTTCACGTCGGGGGCGGGGATGTCCCGGTCAGGGCCGAGGAGGATCCCGATCTCCGAGGTGTAGCGGCGGGTCAGGCGCTCAAGCTCCCCCGGGGAAAGCTTCTTGGGGTCCACCCGCACCCCGCCCTTCCCGCCCCCGTAGGGCAGGCCCACGGCGGCGTTCTTGATGGTCATCCAGGCGGCCAGGGCCATGACCTCGGAAAGGGTCACCTCGGGGTGGTAGCGCACCCCGCCCTTGGCGGGCCCCCGGGCGGTGTTGTGGTGTACCCGGTAGCCCTCAAAGTGGGCCACGGTGCCGTCGTCCAGGTGGATGGGCACGTCCACGATGAGGATGCGCTTGGGCCGCTTCAGGCTTTCCGCCAGGGGAGCGAGCCGCCCCAGGTAAGGCACCACCCGGTCCACCTGCTCGGTGAAGATCTCCCAAGGACCGCCGTCTTTGCCCAGGTAGGAAAGGGGTTCGCTTCTCATACACGCTCCTTCAGGGGTACACGCCCCTAAGCCGCGTGGCCTCGTTCACCCGCTCCAGGGCCAGGACCATGGCCCCAGCGCGGAGGTCCGTGGAAAGGGCCTCGGCCCTCTCGCACACCTCGGCCACCGCCTTGGCCACGCTCTTGGCGAAGCTATGGCGCACCTCCTCCTCGCTCCAGAAGAACATGTTGAGGTCCTGCACCCACTCCAGATAGCTCGCCAGAAGCCCCCCACCTCCGGTAAGGAGGTCGGGAACCACCCGTACTCCCTTGCCCAGGAGGTAGGCCTCCCCCTCTGGGGTGAGGCCGAAGTTGGCCGC
This sequence comes from Thermus sp., assembly GCF_039793865.1. GTDB lineage: Bacteria > Deinococcota > Deinococci > Deinococcales > Thermaceae > Thermus. Next base: position 6,638 of record NZ_JBAMMI010000029.1, on the reverse strand, counting down.
CTCCAGCACCGCTTGGGCCTGGACCCTCTTGGCCCTTTCCCCGTCCAAAGCCCCCTCCAGGGCCGCCAGCACCAGGTAGTCCACGGGCAGGGCCAGAAGCTCCTCCGGGTCGAGGTCGTGGCGGGGGAGGACCCCCGTGGCCTCGTAATGGGCCAGCACCTCCTCCACGGGAAGCCCCTCCTCCTGGTACATCGCCCCCCGGGAGGTGGAGACCGCCACCACCTTAAGGCCCATCCGCTGGGCGTGGAGGGCAAAGGCCCCGCCCACCTGGCCAAAGCCCTGGACCGCCACCCGGGCGCCCTCCAGGGGAAACCCCCATCTCCGGGCGAACTCCTTTAGGATCAAGGCCACCCCTAACCCCGCGGCGTCGTCCAGGCCCTCGGTGCCCCCCAGGGCGTGAGGCTTGCCCGTCACCACCCCGGGCACCGTGGAGCCCAGGGTCATGGAGTAGGTGTCCATGATCCAGGCCATGACCCGCTCGTCGGTGCCCAGGTCGGGGCCCAGGATGTCCATATCCGGGCCGATAAGGTTGACCAGCTCGGCGGTGTAGCGGCGCACCAGGCGCTCCAGCTCCCTCGGGGAAAGGAGCCCGGGGTCCACGGCCACCCCACCGGCCGCCCCGCCGAAGGGCAGGTCGTAGACCGCGGCCTTAAGGGTCATCCAGGCGGCGAGGCCCGCCGTCTGGCCTAAGGTGACGGAGGGGTGGAGGCGCACCCCGCCCTTGGCGGGCCCGCGGGCGATGTCGTGCACCACCCGGAAGCCCTGGAAGACCCGCACCTTGCCGTCGTCCATGACCACGGGGAGGGAGACCGTGACCAGCCGCTTGGGGTGGGTCAGGTACTCCACCGTGGTGGGGTGGAGGGGGGCCACCCTCAAGGTCCTCTCCAGCCGCTCCAAAAAAGCCTCCCAGAGGCCCGGGTCCTCGGGAGGTCGGTAGGCGGGCAGGCTCATAGCATCACCGAGGGGGATTATACCCCCTAGGAGAGCCTCTCCGCCTCGCGCAGGGCCAGCTCCTCGAGGGCCACCTTAAAGGGCGAGGGGGGGAGGGGCCTTAAGGCCGCCACCGCCTCCTCCGCCCGCTTCCGGATGCGGGCCTCCACCTCCTCCGCCACCCCGCTTTCCCGGGCCAAGGACTTGAGGCGCTCCAGATCCCCAGGCTCCCTTCCCCTCCGCCTCAGGATCTCCCGCACCTCGGGGTAGCGCTCCATGAGGAGGAGGGGGATGAGGGTGGCCTTGCCCTCCCTTAGGTCCCCCCCCACGGGTTTCCCCAGGGCCTCCGGGGTGCCCATCAGGTCCAGGTAGTCGTCCCGCATCTGGAAGGCCTGGCCGTAGAGAAGGCCAAAGCGGTAGAGGGCCTCCCGCACCCCGCTTTCCGCCCCGAGAAGGAGGGCGGGGCCCTCCGTGGCGAGGGCCATGAGGACCGCGGTCTTGGCGGTGATGATCCGCTCGTAGTTCTCCAGGGAGTAGTCCTCCAGGGCCGCCACCTGGAACTGGAGAACCTCCCCCTCGGAGAGGGTCTTGGCCACCTGGGCGAAGCGCTCCACGAGCTCCATCCGCCCCATCTTGGCGATGACGTGAAGGAGCCGGGAGAGGAGGAAGTCCCCGGAGAGCACGGAGACGGCGTTCCCGTACTTGCGGAAGGCCGCCTCCTTGCCCCGCCGGGTCTCGGCCTCGTCAATGAGGTCGTCGTGGAGGAGGGTGGCGGAGTGGAGGAGCTCCACCGCCAGGGCGAGCTCCAGCTCAAAAGGCGCCCCCCCGAGGGCCCTCGAGGCCAGGAACACGAGCCTCGGCCGGATTCTCTTCCCCCCCGCCGTCACCAGGTCCTGGTGGATGAGGCGGATGAAGAGGACCTCGGACTGGACAAGCTCAGAAAGCGCCTCTTCAAAGCGGCGGAGGAGAGGCTCGAGGGTGGGGAGGGCGATGAACCCCATGCCCCTGAGTATACGCCGGGCAGGCCGGGCCACCTTTCCCTGAGGCTCAGTAAATCTCTATAGGGGCAGGGAGGGAAATCACCTTGGACTGCCCGTTGGCGGAAACGGTGCGGTATTTGACCACCTGGACGGGAGCCAGGGGTGCGGAAACCCGCTTCTGGTAGCTCCGGGTGTAGGGACCACAGGGGTTTGGGTTCAGGGGTGGACAGGCCTGGGGAATCGTGAAGGGCACGTCCACGGGGTTGTCCGAGGCGTCCAGGAGGACCACGGACCCGACCCCCGAGCCGGGTAGGGTGAAGAGGGCGAGGGTGTAGCCGTAGATGTAGAAGGTGTTGCCGTTCTGGTCCGTTTCGGTGCTAAGGGAGAAGTTCTCCCGCGACACCAGCACCGTGGGTCCACCAAAGATCACCCCACCGCTGGAGAGGTTGCCGCAACCCGCAAGAAGGACCAGCAAAAAGGGGATTGGCAGGAGCTTGAAGCCTCTCATCCCATCATCTCCTCCCGCCACTTGGGATTAAGTATAGCAAAAGAGAGCCGCGTAAGCCCGGCCAGGAAGTCCACGTTCTCCACCGCCACCTCCTTGGGCACCTCGAGGACCACCGGGGCGAAGTTGAGGATGCCCTTGATCCCCGCCGCCACCAACCGGTCCGCCGCCTCCTGGGCCGCCTCCCGGGGCACGGTGAGAAGGGCGATCTCTATCCGCCCGGGAACCCGCTGGGGCAGGAGGTCCACGGGCTCAATCACCCCGCCCCGCACCGGCCGGCCCACCTTCTCCGGGTCCACGTCAAAGAAGCCCCTCAGCTCAAAGCTCTCCCCGAAGCCCGGGTAGTCGGCGAGAGCGCTCCCCAGGCGGCCCATGCCCACGATGCAAAGGCCCCATCTGCGGTTCAGGCCCAGGATGTGGCGGAGCTCCCGCTTGAGGACGGGTACGGTGTACCCCACGCCCCGGGTGCCGTAGGAACCGAAGTAGGAGAGGTCCTTCCGCACCTGGAAGGCGGTCACCTGGGCCTCCTCCGCCAGTTGCTCCGAGCTCGTGCGGTGGATGCCCTTGGCCTCCAGCTCCTCCAGGATGCGGAGGTAGGTCACCAGACGGCTTATGGCGGCGCTAGGAACCTTCATCGCACCTCCAAAGCCTGGAGGCCCAGGGCCTCCACCCGCGCCTTCAGAGCCTCCTTCTCCTCGGGGGCTACCGGCCCCACCCGGACCCGGTACACGCCGTCCTCCTTCACCAGCACCACGGGAAGCCCCGCCTCTTTAAGCTTGCCCGCCAGGACCAGGGCGTTTTCCTCGTTCTGGAAGGCCCCTACCTGCAGGTACACGCTCCCCTCGGGCGCGGGGGCCGGGGCCTGGCCCCGGTAGACCTGGGCCCCGTAGGCCGAAAGGGCTTGGGCCACCCGCCTCGCTTCCTCCTCGCTGGCGTAGGGGCCCACCACCACCCGGGTGAGAGAGCCGCTGGCCTCGAGGCGCACCGGGTAACCCCGCTCCTTGAGCTCCCGCTCCAGCCGGGCGGCGTTTTCTGGGCTGGCGAAGGCCCCCACCACCACCCGGTGGCGCCCCTCCGGAGCGCGAGAGGCGGGGGCCGGGGAGGGCTTCTCCTTGGTCGGGGTGGCCTCCTGGGGCTTGGACGGGGGGGTCTGCTCCGGCCGGGACGGGGTGGCCTCCGGGGCCTGGGGAAGGGGCATCACGGTGACCACGGGCTCCGAAGGCTTCGCCTCCTTGAGGGCGGACTGGGGCGAGGCCTGGGCCGGAGGGGGCGAAGGGGAGGTTTGGGGAGCGGGCGGGGGAGCCGCCTGGGGGCGGGCAAAGGGGTTGACCCCGGTGAGGTAAAGAACGACCCCCGCCGCCACCAGGGCGATGAGCAAGAAGATCAGGGCGTCCAGCCATCTTTGCTTTTGCTTGAACCAGCGCATCCTACCTCCGAAGAAGGGCCCGGGCTTCCTCCGAGCCCAGGGCGGCGGCCTGCCTGAGGGCGCGCTCCGCTTCTCCCTCCCGGCCCAAGGCCCTCAAGGCCAGGCCCAGGTTGTACCAGGCGGCGGCCTGCCTGGGGGCCCGCCCCAGCACCTCCCTTAGGAGAAGCTCCGCCTCGCCGAAGCGCCTCAAAGCCACCAGGGCGGCGGCCAGGTTCACCCCCACCTGGGGGTCCCGCCCCGCCTCGTACAGGGGGCGGAGGACCGCCGCCGCCTCCTCGGCCCGCCCAAGCTTCAGCAGGAGGGCGCCCTTAAGGGCTAGGGCCTCAGGGGTAGACGCCCCCTTCAAAAGCCTCAGGGCCTCCTCCTTCCTCCCCAGGGCGTAGGCCGCCTGGGCCTTGAGGAGGGCTCCCGGGGGGCCGGCCTCGTCGGCGTAGCGGTAGGCGTTCTTGTAGTCCTTGAGGCGCAGGTAAGCCCCGGCCAGGGCCAGGGCCACCTGGGGCTCGGGGGAGGCCCGGTAGGCGGAGAGGAGGTAAGGCAGGGCCCCCTTGGCGTCCCCAGCCCGCAGGCGGGCCTGGCCCAAGAGGTAGCCCGCCTCCCAAAGCCCGGGGTCCAGGGCGTAGGCCTCCTTGAGGAGGGGCTCGGGGGCCTCGGAGAGGAGGGCCTTGCGCAGGAGAAGCCTGGCCCTGGCCTTCCCCTCCACCTGGGCGAGACCCCGGTCCAGCTCCCGGAGGGCCCGCCCCTTCAGCCCCTCCTCCGCCAGGATGCGGGCCAGGAGGTCCCAGGCCTCCGCCTCCTTGGGGTTTTGGTTTAGGAGGCCGTAGAGGACGGGCACGGCCTCCGCCCGGCTTCCCGCGGCGTAAAGAGCCTGGGCCAGGGCCAGGCGGTAGGCGGGGCTCCGCTCCGGAAGGAGGCCCTTCCTCAAGGCCTCCGCCGCCTCCTTGGCCTTACCCGCCTGGGCGAGGGCGGCCGCCAAGGCCAGGTAGGCCTCCTCGGTGGGCTTCAGGGAGACCGCTTTCTGGAAAGCCTCCGCCGCCTCCAAGGGCTTCCCCAGACGCAGGTAGACCTGGCCCAGGTTAAAGTGGCCCTCGTACCGGTCAGGGAAGACCCGGACCATCTGGTCAAAGGCGAAGCGGGCCTCCTCTAGGCGGCCCGCCTTAACGAGGGCTACCCCTAGGCCCAGGTGGGCCTCGAAACGGCCGTAGTCCTTAGCCAAAACCTCCTCGTAGGCTAAGGCCGCCTGGGCGTAGTTCCCCGAGCGCAGGAGGGCCTCCGCCTCCTCCAGGGAAGCCGCCAGGGCCAGGCCCAGGAGGGACAGGAGCGCAACCAAGGGTCTCGTCATAAGGACCTCCCAACCCTTCGTTGCCCCCAGCATAGCACAGCTCCAAGGGGAAGCCTTTGCTATCCTAAAAAGCGTGGGGCCAGCTGAGGAAAAGCCCCTCAACCTAGACGCCCCCCGCGTCCTGGTGCTCAATGCGGGGTACGAGGTGCTGGGCCTCGCCAGCATCAAGCGGAGCGTGCTTCTGGTGCTTTCGGGAAGCGCGGAAACCCTTTCGGAAAGCGGCCGCTACCTCCACACCCCTTCCACCCGGATCCCCGTGCCCAGCGTCATCCGCCTCAAGCGCCTGGTGCGGAGGGGACCAAGCCGCGTCCCCCTTAACCGCAGGAACGTCCTAAGGCGGGACCGCTACACCTGCCAGTACTGCGGGCGGCAAGGGGGGGAGCTCACCGTGGACCACGTCCTGCCCAGAAGCCGAGGCGGCAAGCACACCTGGGAAAACCTGGTGGCGGCCTGCCGGGCTTGCAACCTCAAGAAGGGGGACCGCACCCCCGAGGAAGCGGGGATGCGCCTTCTCAAGCCCCCCAGAAGCCCCCGGGTGCCCCTCTTTCTCTCCGACCTCAAGGAGGTTCCCCAGGACTGGGCGCCCTACCTCGAGGCCTTCTTGCGCTGAGCTACCGCCGAACGCTGAGGAGGACCGCCAGGAGGACGAGCCCCGCCCCCAGGTAGCCCAGGGGGGAGAGGACCTCGCGGAAGAAGAGGAAGGCGAAGAGGTTGGCCACCACGGGCTCGAGGGTGGCCACCACGCTCGCCCGGGTGGCGGGAAGCCGCTTTAGCCCCGCGTAGTAGGCCAGGTAAGCCCCGTAGGTGGAAAAGGCCCCCAGGAAGAGGAGGGCGTAGAAGGCCCTAGGGGTTAAGGGGGCGAACTCCACGAAGGGCAGGAGCCCCAAGGCCCCCACGGGCAGGGCATAGAGGAAGAGGGTGGGGGTGGCGTAGCGGGGCAGGTAGAGCTTGCCGAAGATGTAGTAGAGGGCGTAGGTGAATCCCGAAAGCAGGCCGAAGAAGAGGGCGGACAAGGGGGCCTTCACCTGGCTTCCCCCGCCCAGGCCCATGAGGGCCACCCCCAGGAGGGTGAGGGCCACGGAAAAAAGCCCCAGGGCGTCCAGGGGCTCCCGGAGGACCAGGTGGGAAAGAAGGGCCACCCAGGCGGGGGCGGTGTAGAGGAGGACCGAGGCCAGGGCCGCTCCGCCGAACCCCACCGCCAGCTGGTAGGCCCCGTAGAACAGGGAAACCCCCACCAGACCAAAGAGGAGGAGGACGGGAAGGTCGCGGGGGGCCACCCGCACCTGGCGCAAGAGAAGGGCGTGGGCGGCGAAAAAGAGCCAGGCGAGCCCCGCCCGAAAGAAGGCCACCGCAAGAGGGGTGAGCCCTTCCCCGAAGGCCAGGCGGCTCACCGGCCCCAAAAGGCCCCACAGGGAAGCGGCCAGAAAAAGGTAAAGGTAGCCCATGAAAGGTAGTGTA
>NZ_JBAMMI010000028.1:24909-49612 GCF_039793865.1 Thermus sp. | reverse complement strand
GTGTGGTTTCCATCCCAAAATCCTAAGGCCAAGGAAGAGGGGTGCGGAATGTCGGGGTAGGTCCACTTGGAGAGCCCGCCCTCCCCGTCCAGGACCACCAGGGCCACCTGCCTGGCCCGTTCCGGCAGGTGGCGGTCCAGGGCGTTGAGGGCGGCGCTGGTGAGCCCCCCTCGGAACCAGAGCCGGGTTTCCGGGTCAAAGGCCCGCTCCCAGGGACGGAACCAGTGGAACTCCCGGGCGAAGCCTCCAAAGAAGCCCTCGGGGTCCCGCAGGCTTTCCCGGTAGGCCCGGGCGTAGTCCTGGAGGTTCGCCCGCTGGCGGAGGGCCTCTGGGGCCTCGAGGGGGGCCGGGGGCTCCAGGGGCCTTGTGGCCTCGGAAAGGCGCACCGCGGGGGCCTCCGGGCGCAGGTGGGGGGTGACCCGAGCCACCTCCAGGAGGGCTTGGGCCAGCCGGGGGAAGGCGAAGGGGAAGCGGCGGGCGGGCACCTTAACCCCGATGGCCCCCAAAAGCCGGCCCTCGGGGTCAAAGAGGGGGGCGGCGATCCCCGAAACCCCCAGGGCGTACTCCTCCATCTCCACCGCGAGCCCGCTCTCCCGCACCCGCCTGAGCTCCGCCTCCAGGGCCTCGGGATCGGTGAGGGTGAAGGGGGTCTTGGGGGTGAGGGGGGGCAGGGGAAAGGGCCCGAAGGCCAGGAGGACCTTGCCCAGGGCCAGGGCGTGCCACTCGGGGGGGAAGCTCTCCCCCAGGGGGTGGGGCTGGCCCTGCCGCCCCCGGGTCCTAAGCCTCGGCCCCTCCGGGCCCAGGAGGAGGAGGTAGGAGCGCTCCCCCGTGCGCAGGTAGACCTCCTCCAAGGCCTCCTCCAGGGGATAGGCGGGGGCAGGGGCTTGGAAGGGAAAGCCCGGGGTGGGCCGGTATCCCCGCTCCCCCTTCACGGCGAAGCCCGCCTCCACCAGGCTGTTGAGGAGGGCGTAGGCGGCGGAGAGGCTCCGGCCCAGGTGCCGGGCGAGCTCCTTGGCCCCAACCCCCTCCGGGTGGGCCGCCAGGTAGGCCAGGGCCTCGAGGGCGGTCTGGACGGCGGCGCGGCTTCGCCTTTGGGCCATCCTTTCCCATCATCCCAGGCCCTCCCTCCGGGGTCAAGAAACGCCCTCCCTTTCCGCCTGGGCGAAAAAGCGGGGGTTTCTTGACCCTTCCCCGGCCCGGGGGCTAACCTCTGAAGCAAAGGAGGTGACCGTGGACCGGATTGAAGGGGTGCTCAAGGAGGAGCGGGTCTTCTACCCCAGCGAGGCCTTCCGCAAGCAGGCCCACATCGGGAGCGAGGAGGAGTACGAGCGGCTTTACCGGGAAAGCCTTCAGGACCTCGAGGGCTTCTGGGGACGGGTGGCCTCGGAGCTCCACTGGTTTGAACCCTGGCAGAAGGTCCTGGAGGGGGGCCTCCCCCACCCCAAGTGGTTCGTGGGGGGGAAGACCAACCTGGCCTTTAACGCCCTGGACCGCCACGTGAAGACCTGGCGGCGCAACAAGGCGGCCCTCATCTGGGAGGGGGAGCCGGGGGAAGAAAGGGTCCTTACCTACCATGACCTCTGGCGCGAGGTGCAGAAGTTCGCCAACGTCCTAAAGCGCCTGGGGGTGAAGAAGGGCGACAGGGTCACCATCTACCTCCCCATGGTCCCCGAGGCGGCCATCGCCATGCTGGCCTGCGCCCGGATCGGGGCCGTCCACTCCGTGGTCTTCGGCGGCTTCTCCGCCGGGGCGCTGGCGGACCGGATCAAGGACGCCGAGGCCAAGGTCCTCATCACCGCCGACGGGGGCTACCGCCGGGGCGGGATCGTTCCCCTCAAGCGGAACGCCGACGAGGCCCTCAAGGAGACCCCCAGCGTGGAGCACGTGGTGGTGGTGCGCCGCACCGGGGAGGAGGTCCCCTGGACCCCGGGCCGGGACCACTGGTGGCACGAGCTCATGGAGGCCGCCCCCGACCGGTGCGAGGCCGAGCCCATGGAGGCGGAGGACCCCCTCTTCATCCTCTATACCTCGGGCTCCACGGGGAAGCCCAAGGGGGTCCTGCACACCACGGGCGGGTACATGACCTACGTCTACTACACCACCAAGCTGGTCTTTGACCTCAAGGACGAGGACGTCTACTGGTCCACCGCCGACGTGGGTTGGATCACCGGGCACTCCTACGTGGTCTACGGGCCTCTTCTGAACGGGGCCACCACGGTGATGTACGAGGGGGCCCCCAACTGGCCCGAGCCCGACCGCTTCTGGCGGATCGTGGACAAGTACGGGGTCACCATCCTCTACACCGCTCCCACCGCCATCCGGAGCTTCATGAAGTGGGGGGAAGGGTGGCCCCTCAAGCACCGCCTGGACACCTTGAGGCTCCTCGGCACCGTGGGCGAGCCCATCAACCCCGAGGCCTGGCTCTGGTACTACAACGTCATCGGCAAGGGCCGCTGCCCCATCGTGGACACCTGGTGGCAGACGGAGACGGGGGGCATCATGATCACCACCCTGCCCGGGGCCCACGCCATGAAGCCGGGGCACGCCGGGAAGCCCTTCTTCGGCGTGGTGCCCGAGATTTTGGACAGCGAGCACCGCCCCGTGGAGAACCCCGAAGAGGGCGGCCACCTCTGCATCACCCGCCCCTGGCCCAGCATGCTCCGCACCGTTTGGGGCGACCCCGAGCGCTTCCTGCAGCAGTACTTCAGCCAGCACCCCGGCGTTTACTTCACCGGGGACGGGGCGCGCCGGGACAAGGACGGTTACTACCTCATCCTGGGCCGGGTGGACGACGTGCTGAACGTGGCCGGGCACCGCCTGGGCACCATGGAGATTGAGTCGGCCCTGGTGGCCCACCCCGCGGTGGCCGAGGCGGCGGTGGTGGGCAGGCCCGATCCTCTGAAGGGAGAGGCCATCGTGGCCTTCGTGACCCTGAAGGAGGGGCACGCCCCCTCGGAAACCCTCCGGGAGGAGCTCAGGGCCCACGTGGCCAAGGTCATTGGCCCCATCGCCCGCCCCGACGAGATCCGCTTCACCGACGCCCTGCCCAAGACCCGCTCGGGCAAGATCATGCGCCGCCTCCTCCGGCAGATCGCCGCCGGGGAGCAGGAGATCAAGGGGGACACCTCCACCCTCGAGGACCGCTCCGTGGTGGAGCGGCTGAAGCAAGGTTCCTAAACCCTACCCGCGCCGCGGCGGGGTGGCCTCACCCCGCCGGGCTTTTGTGCGCGTGCACCACCTTCCAGCCCTCCAAAAAGCCCCAGAGCTCGGCTTCGCCCTCCATGCTACCTCCCGGGCTGGTACTCCCCCCACTCCTCCCGCAAGACCCCGCAGACCTCCCCCAGGGTGGCCCGGCGGCGGAAGGCCTCCAGCACGTAGGGGAAGAGGTTCTCCTGGCCCCTCGCCGCTTCCCTCAGCTTTTCCAACCCGACCCTTACGCTTTCCCCGTCCCGCCTCGCCTTGAACTCGGCGAGCTCCCGCTTGCGCCTTTCGTGGAGCTCGGGGTCAATCCGCTGCACGGGGACGGGCTCGTTCAGGGGGCTATTGGGGTCAAAGAAGCGGTTCACCCCCACGATGACCCTCTTGCCCTCCTCCACCTCCTTCTGGAACTGCCAGGCGGACTCCTCGAGGGCCCTCTGGAAGTAGCCCGCCTCCACGGCGGCCACCGCGCCCCCCAGGGCGTCAATCTCCCGGAGGATTCTTTCCGCCTCCTGTTCCAGCTTGTCCGTGAGGTGCTCCACGTAGAAGCTTCCCCCCAAGGGGTCTATGGCCCGGGTGACCCCGCTCTCGTAGGCCAGGATCTGCTGGGTCCTTAGGGCGAGGAGGGCGCTCTTTTCCGTGGGCAGGCCCAGGGCCTCATCGTAGGCGTTGGTGTGGAGGCTCTGCGTCCCCCCGAGGACCGCCGCCAGGGCCTGGTAGGCGGTGCGCACCACGTTGTTCAGGGGCTCCTGGGCCGTGAGGGTGGAGCCCCCGGTCTGGGTGTGGAAGCGGAGCATCCAGCTTTTCGGGTCCTTGGCCCCGAACTCCTCCCGCATGATCCGGGCCCAAAGACGCCTTGCCGCCCGGAACTTGGCGGCCTCCTCAAAGATGTCCCCGTGGGCGGCGAAGAAGAAGGAAAGCCTCGGGGCGAAGCGGTCCACGTCCAGGCCCCGCTCCAAAGCCGCCCGCACGTAGGCCTTGGCGTCCGCCAGGGTGAAGGCGATCTCCTGGGCGGCGGTGGACCCGGCCTCCCGGATGTGGTAGCCGGAGATGCTGATGGTGTTCCACCTGGGGACGCGCTCGGCGCAGAAGGCGAAGATGTCGGTCACGAGGCGCATGGAGGGCCCGGGGGGGTAGATGTAGGTGCCGCGGGCGAAGTACTCCTTGAGGATGTCGTTTTGCACCGTGCCCGAGACTTTGTCCCAGGGGACCCCCTGTTCTTCGGCCACCAGGAGGTAGAGGGCGAGGAGCATCATGGCCGGGGCGTTGATGGTCATGCTGGTGGAGACCCGGTCCAGGGGGATACCCTCAAAGAGCCTCCGCATGTCCTCCAGGGTGGCGATGGACACCCCCACCCGCCCCACCTCCCCCACGCTCATGGGGTGGTCGGGGTCCAGGCCGAGTTGGGTGGGGAGGTCAAAGGCCACGCTTAAGCCGGTCTGGCCCTGGGAGAGGAGGTAGCGGTAGCGGGCGTTGGACTCCTCGGCGGTGGAGAAGCCCGCGTACTGGCGCATGGTCCAGGGCCTTTCCAGGTACATCCTCGGGTAGATGCCGCGGGTGAAGGGGTACTCCCCGGGCCGGCCGAGCTTCTCCCGGTACCCCTCGGGGAGGGACTCAAAGAGGCCTTCCATGCCTTAGTTTTACAGGAAAAGCCGGAGGAGCAAGAGAAAGGCGAAGAGGGTCCCCAGGAGGAGAAAAAGGGGAGGGAGGAGGAGGCTGTAGGCGGCCAGGACCAGGGCCAGGAAGTCCTTCCAGTCAGGCTTGGGCTCCTCCTTCACGCTCCCCAGGATAGGCCATCTTCCTTCCCAGGGCAATGCTTCCCGCTTCCCCTCTTTCTAGCCCTTTTGATAGCATTGGCCCATGGCCCTCTCCAAAAACGCCCGGAAGGTGCTCAAGGTCATGGCTCGCCGGGGGGCCCCGGAGGTCCTCTTCGCCCTGGGCCGGGGGCCCTCCCGCTTTTCCGACCTCCAGGCCGTTCTGCTCCTCTCCCCCCGCACCCTGGCGGAGAGGCTTAGGGAGTTTCACGCCTTGGGCTTCGTGGAGCGGCGGGCCTTCCCGGAGGTGCCGCCTCGGGTAGAATACACCTTGACGGCTAAGGGGAAGCGGGTCTTGGAGTTTTTTCGGGATTTGGAGGCGATATTGGACGCACAGGAGGTAAAGCGGTGAAAGCGCGCGCCATCGTGGTGACCTCGGGCAAAGGGGGGGTGGGCAAGACCACCACCACCGCCAACCTGGGGGCGGCCCTGGCCAAGCTTGGGGAGAAGGTGGCGGTGATAGACGTGGACGTGGGCCTCCGCAACCTGGACGTGGTCATGGGTCTCGAGGGCCGGGTGGTCTTTGACCTTATTGACGTCCTGGAGGGGAAGGCCAAGCCCCGCCAGGCCCTCATCCGGGACAAGCGGGTGGAAAATCTCTACCTCCTTCCCGCCTCCCAGACCAAGGATAAGGAGGCCCTGGACCCGGAGCGTTTCCGAAAGCTCGTCCAACACCTTCTCGCGGAGGAGGGGTTTGACCGGGTGCTCATAGACTCCCCGGCAGGGATTGAGAAGGGCTTCCAGACGGCGGCCACCCCGGCGGAAGGGGCCTTGGTGGTGGTGAACCCGGAGGTCTCCAGCGTAAGGGACGCCGACCGCATCATCGGCCTTTTGGAGGCCCGGGAGATCCGGGAGAACCTCCTCGTCATCAACCGCCTGCGGCCCAGGATGGTGGCCCGGGGGGACATGCTCTCGGTGGAGGACGTGGTGGAGATCCTGGGCCTCAAGCCCATCGGCGTCATCCCCGAGGACGAGCAGGTCCTCATCTCCACCAACCAGGGGGAGCTCTTGGTGCTCAAGGGGGGTGGCCCTGCCGCCCAGGCCTTCATGGACACCGCCCGGCGCCTCCGCGGGGAGGAGGTGCCCTTCCGGAACCTGGAAGATGCCCAGGGCTTCCTGGGGGTGTTGAAGAGGCTCTTCGGAGGCCACTGATGTGGGGGCGCGAGAAGAGCAAGGAAAAGGCCAAGGAGCGCTTGAAACTCGTTTTGGCCTACGACCGGGCCAGGCTCTCCCCGGGCCTGGTGGAAAACCTCAAGAAGGACCTCCTGGAGGTCTTGCGCCGCTACTTCCCCGCCCAGGAGGAAGGGCTTTCCGTGGCCTTGGAAGAGCGGGGGGAGAAGATGGTCTTGATGGCCGACATCCCCCTCAAGTGAGGAACGGTGACCCTGCGGCGACCTAACCTCTTCGCCTACGACTGGGGCCTGGTCCTCCTGGCCCTGACCCTTTCGGTCCTGGGGCTTTTCAACCTCCGTAGCGCCGCCCCCGACCCCGCCCTTGTGCTCCGTCAGCTTTTCGCCTTCCTCCTCGGCCTCGGGCTTGCCGTGGCGGTGCAGTTCCTCTCCCGCCGCACGGTCTTCGCCCTGGCCTACCCCCTCTACGCCCTCTCCCTGGTCCTCCTCTTTCTGGTCCTCGTGGTGGGGCGGGAGGTCAACGGGGCTAAGGCCTGGTTCGTCTTGGGGCCTTTGCAGTTCCAGCCCCTGGAGGTGGCCAAGCTGGGCCTCGTGCTGGTCCTGGCCCGCCTTTTGGAGGACCGCCCTGTCCTTCGGGTCTGGGACTACCTCCTCCCCGGTCTACTCGCCTTGCCCGTGGTGGCCCTGCTCCTGCTCCAGCCCGACCTGGGAGGGACCCTGGTGGTGCTCTTCGGGGCCTTGGCCGTCCTCTGGGTGCGGGGCCTTCCCCTTCGGCACCTCTTGGTGGGCGCCTTGGCCCTGGCCTTCCTCCTGCCCACCGTGGTCTGGCCGAGCCTCAAGCCCTACCAGCGGGAGCGGGTGCTCATCGTCTTGGACCCTTACCGGGACCCCCTGGGCCAGGGCTTCCAGGTCATCCAGTCCACCATCGCCATCGGCTCGGGAGGGCTCTTGGGCAAAGGGTACGGCCAGGGCACCCAGACTCAGTTGGGCTTCGTGCCCTTCCGCCACACGGACTTCGTCTTCGCCGTCTGGGCGGAGGAGTGGGGTTTCGTGGGGGTGGTGGCCCTCCTCGGCCTTTACGCCCTCCTCCTCCTGCGCCTCTTCGCCCTGGCGCTAGAGTGTCCCCGCCTGGCCGACCGGCTCTTCCTCGCCGGGGTGGGGGGGATGCTGGGCTTCCAGGTGGTGGTGAACCTGGGGGTGGCCCTGGGGGTGATGCCCGTGACCGGGCTTACCCTGCCCCTCTTTTCCTACGGGGGGTCTAGCCTGGTGGCCACCCTCTTCTCCCTGGGCCTGGTGCTCCTCGTCCACCGGGACCGGGCGGAGCCCTAAATGCCCTGCCCCGGCTTTCGCCAGAGCGGGAGCCCCTGCCCCGTGTTGCGAGACCAAGGCGCGGGCGCTAGGGTCTTGCGTGGGCTCGGAGGGTTGCTAAACTGGGCCCCGTGGCCAGGGACGTCTTGGTGCGCCTTCAGGGGGTGCGGAAGGCCTACGGGGGGGTGGCGGCCTTGGACGGGGTGGACCTCGAGGTCCATAGGGGCGAGTTCTTCAGCCTTCTCGGGCCCTCGGGGTGCGGCAAGACCACCCTCCTTAGGCTCCTCGCCGGGTTTGAGACCCCGGACGCGGGCCGGATAGAGATCGGCGGCAAGGACATGGCCCGGGTTCCCCCCTACGAGCGCCCGGTGAACACGGTCTTCCAAAACTACGCCCTCTTCCCCCACATGACCGTGGAGGCCAACGTGGCCTTCGGGCTCAGGATGAAGGGCCTTCCCCCGGAGGCCATCCGGAAGAAGGTGGCCTGGGCCCTGGAGCTCGTGGACCTCCTGGGGCTGGAGAAGCGCTACCCCAGGGAGCTTTCCGGGGGGCAGAAGCAGCGGGTGGCCCTGGCCCGGGCCCTGGTTTTGGAGCCCCAGGTCCTCCTCCTGGACGAGCCCCTCTCCGCCCTGGACGCCAGGCTCCGCCAGGAGCTTCGGGTAGAGCTCATGCAGCTCCAGAGGAGGCTCGGCACCACCTTCATCTTCGTCACCCACGACCAGGAGGAGGCCTTGGTCATGTCGGACCGCATCGCGGTGATGCGCTCGGGGCGCATCGTGCAGGTGGGCCTTCCCGACGAGGTGTATGAGCGCCCCCAAAACCGCTTCGTGGCCGAGTTTCTGGGCCGCTCCAACTTCCTTCCCGCTAGGCCCCACCCCTTGGGGGCGGAGACCCCTTTGGGGCCCTTGCGCCTTAAAAGCCCCTTGAGGGGAGAGGCCCTTCTGGGGATCCGCCCGGAGAAGATCCGCCTCTACCCCGCGGGGAACGGCCTTCTTGCCCGGGAGAACCTGGTGCGGGCGGTAGTGGAGGAGATCGTCTACACGGGGGCGGAGAACCAGTACTACCTGAGGGCTGGGGAGGTGAGGCTTCTCGCCTACACCCTGAACCAGGACCTCCAGGAGGCGGGGGCCGAGGAGTTCGCCTACGGCGAGGAGGTCCTCTGCTACCTTCCCCCGGAAAACCTGGTGGTGCTCCATGAATGAGGCGGCGACGCCCCTACAGCGGCTTTTCCGGGTCCTGGTCACCGTGGGCCCTGGGGGGCTTTGGCTTCTCCTCTTCGTCCTCCTGCCCACCCTTCTGGTCCTCCTCGCCTCCTTCCTGAGCCGGGGGCCCTACGGGGAGCTCCAGGGACCCCTCACCCTTAGGAACTACCTGAGGCTTCTGGAACCCGCCTACCTCGAGGCCTTCGCGGAGAGCCTTCTCGTGGGGATCCTGGCCACCCTCTTTTCCGCCCTTCTGGGCTACCCCCTGGCCTTTTACCTCGCCCGCCACCCCAGGCGGGACCTCCTCCTCCTTCTCCTCCTCCTCCCCTTCTTCACCAACTTCCTCATCCGGGTCTACGCCTGGCTGGTCCTCCTCCAGAGGGAGGGGCTGGTGAACGCCCTCCTCCAGGCCTTGGGGCTTGGTCCCCTGGTCCTTTACCCCTCCTTCTTGGCGGTGCTCCTGGCCACGGTCTACACCTTCCTGCCCTTTTTCGTGCTCCCGGTCTACGCCAGCGTGGAGCGCATAGACTGGCAGCTTTTGGAGGCGGCCTACGACCTCGGGGCGAGGCCCGTTAGGGCCTTCCTCCACGCCGTGCTTCCCCAGACCTACCCCGGGCTTTTCGCGGGAAGCGCCCTCGTCTTCATCCCCGCCATGGGGACCTTCGTGGTGGCGGACCTCCTGGGGGCGGGCCGGGTGGTCCTCATCGGCAACCTCATCCAGCAGCAGTTCGGCGTCACCCGGGACTGGGCCTTCGGGGCCGCCTTGAGCGTCTTCCTCATGGCCTTCGTGCTCCTCGCCCTCTACCTTTACGCCCGGATCCAGGGGGAAAGGGGGCTTGACGAGCTGGTATGAGGCGGCTTCTCTCCCTCCACGCCCTTTTGGTCTACCTCTTCCTCTACCTGCCCATTTTGGTCATCGTGGCCCTCTCCTTCAACGAGAGCCGCCGGGGAGTGCGCTTCACCGGATTCACCCTGGACTGGTACCGGGCGCTTTTCCAGGACCCGAGGGTCTTGGAGTACTTCCTGAACACCCTCCTGGTGGCCCTGGTCTCCACCCTGGTCTCCACGGTCCTCGGGACCCTTCTTGCCCTGGGCCTGGTGCGCTACCGCTTTCCCGGAAAGGGCTTCCTCCGCTACCTCCTCTACGTGCCCGTGGTGGTGCCGGACGTGGTCATGGGGGTTTCCCTCCTCCTCCTCTTCGCCTTCTCCCGGGAGCTTTGGGGCTTCCCCCGGCTTTCCCTCCTCACGGTGATCCTCGGGCACATCACCTTCCAGGTGGCCTTCGTGACCCTGGTGGTGCGCTCCAGGCTTCTTCTCTTGGACCCGGGCCTCGAGGAGGCCGCCCGGGACCTGGGGGCGAGGGGCTTCCAGACCTTCCTCCACGTGACCCTCCCCCTGGCCTGGCCGGGGGTGGCGGCGGGGGCCCTCCTCGCCCTCACCCTCTCCCTGGACGACTTCGTGGTCACCTTCTTCACCGCCGGCCCCGGGGCCACCACCCTGCCCCTCTACATCTACTCCAGCGTGAAGCTCGGGGTGAGCCCCAAGGTCCACGCCCTCTCCACCCTCATCGTGGGCCTTAGCGCCTTCTTCTTGGCCTTGGGGTATGCTCTCAGCCGGAGGAGGGTATGAGGCGGGTTGGAGTTTTGCTCCTGGCGGCGGCGCTCGCGCTTCTGGGATGGCTCTTCTTTCGGCCCAAGGCGCCTTCGGGCGCGGGCACCCTTTACTTCCTCAACTGGGCCGACTACATCCCCGAGGAGCTCCTGCGGAAGTTTGAGCGGGAGACGGGGGCCAAGGTGGTCCTGGACACCTTTGAGTCCCCCGAGGCCATGCTGGCCAAGCTCAAGGCGGGGGCGGACCGGGAGTTCTCCCTGGTGGTGGCCCCCGACTACTACGTGCTCCAGATGGCCCGGGAGGGGCTCGTCGCCCCCCTGGACAGGGGGAGGCTGAAGAACCTCGGCAACCTGGACCCCTTCTTCCTAGACCCCCCCTACGACCCCGGCCTGCGGCACTCCGTCCCCTACCTTTGGGGCACCACGGGGATCGCCTACCGGGAGGACCTGGTAAAGGGGCCGGTGGACTCCTACGCCGTCTTCTTTGACCCCAAGGCCCAGGTGGGGCCCTTCCTCCTCCTGGACGAGATGCGGGAGACCATCGGGGCGGCCCTCCGGTACCTGGGCTACTCGGTGAACACCACGGACCCCCAGGCCCTGGAGAAGGCCAAGGAGCTCCTCCTCGCCGCCAAGGGGCGCTCGGTGGGCTTTGCCGGAGGGGTGGAGGCCTTAAACCGCGTCCTGGCGGGGGACGCCGCCCTAAGCCTCGCCTACTCGGGGGACGTGCTCCAGGCCAGGAAGGAGGACAAGCGCCTGCGCTACGCCCTGGCCAAGGAGGGGGGGACGCTCTGGACGGACGCCATGGTGGTGCCCAAGCGGGGCCCGGCCCAGGAGCTGGCCTACCGCTTCGTGGACTTCCTCCTGGAGCCGGAAAACGCCGCCCTTTTGGCGGAGTACACCCGCTACGCCACTCCCGTGGCCAAGGCCATTCCCCTCCTTCCCGAGGAGATGCGCAAGGACCCCACCGTTTTCCCCCCGGAGGAGGTCCGGGCGAGGCTTGAGTACCTCAAGGACCTGGGCCCGGCCATCGCCCTCTACGACCGGGTCTGGACCGAGGTGAAGGCCCGCTAAAGGCGCCCCGGCCCCCCAGGCCCTATACTGGGGGCATGAAGCGGGCCCTCCTCGTCCTCTTCCTGCTCCTCGGGTTTTCCGCCTCGGCCCAGGGGGTGGAGGCCCTTTGGGCCAGGACCTGCGCCCAGTGCCACGGGGAGAGGGCCCAAGGGGTGAAACCCTACCCCGGCCTCCAGGGGGCCCTCCCCCTCTTCGCCACCCCGGAGGGGAGGCGCTACCTGGTCCTCGTGGTCCTCTACGGGAAGAAGGGGGAGGCGGGGCTCATGCCGGGCTTCGCCCAGCTCAAGGACGAGGAGGTGGCCGCCCTCCTCAACCACCTCATGGCCCTCCTCAAGGCCAAAGGGGAGCCCTTCAAGCCCGAGGACGTAAGGAAGGAGCGGGGCCAGAACCTGGCCCCGGACCGGATCCAAAGGCCCTAAAGGGGGTCTTCCAACACCGCCCCCTCGTCCGCCTGGCGCACCAGGGCGGCGTAGCGGGCGAAGACGCCGTGGGCGAAGGCGGGGGGGCGGGGCCTCCAGGCCGCCCGCCGGCGCTCCAGCTCCTCCTCGGGGAGGAGGACCTCGAGGCGGCGCCCTTCTACGTCAATCCGGACGCGGTCGCCCTCCTGCAGGAGGGCGATGGGCCCGCCCACGAAGGCCTCGGGGGCGATGTGGCCGATCATGAGGCCGCGGGTGCCCCCGGAGAAGCGGCCGTCGGTGAGGAGGGCCACCTCCGGCCCCAGGCCCTCCCCCACGAGGGCGCTGGTAACCGAGAGCATCTCGGGCATGCCGGGGGCGCCCTTCGGCCCCACGTAGCGGATGACCACCACGTCCCCGGGCCGGATCTCCCCCTTCAGGACCTTCTCCATGGCCGCCTCCTCCGAGTCAAAGACCCGGGCTGGGCCTTCAAAGTGGGTGTGCTCCGTCCCCGCGAGCTTGAGAACGGCCCCCCTGGGGGCGAGGTTCCCTTTGAGCACCACGAGCCCCCCGTGGGGCTTGAGGGCCCTTTCCACGGGGAAGACCACCTGCTGCCCCTCCTTTTCCCGGTAGGCCCTTTCCACCTCCTCCGCCAGGGTGCGGCCCGTGAGGGTCTTCTCCTCCCCAAAGAGGAGGCCCGCCTCCAGGAGGCGCTTGAAGACCAGGGCCGTCCCCCCGGCCTCATAGAGCTCCCAGGCGGTGTAGGTGCCCCAGGGCCTGAGGTCGGCGATCACCGGGGTCTTGCGGGATACCCGGTCAAAGTCCTCGAGGGAAAGCTCCACCCCCGCCTCCTTGGCCAGGGCGAGGAGGTGGAGGACGGCGTTGGTGCTTCCCCCCGTGGCGGCCACGGCGGCGATGGCGTTGAGGAAGCTCCTCCGGGTGAGGAAGTCCCTGGGCTTCCAGTCCTGCTCTATGGCCCAGGCGAGGATCCGCCCCGCCTCCTTGGTGGCCCGTTCCTTTTCGGGGTGGACGGCGGGGATGGCGTTGTAGCCCATGGGGGAGAGGCCCAGGACCTCGAGGGCCATGGCCATGGTGTTGGCGGTGTATTGCCCGCCGCAGGCCCCGGGGCCGGGGATGGCCCGGCGCTCTATCTCCAAAAGTTCTTCCTCGCCGATCTTCCCGGCGGCCCTTTGCCCCACCGCCTCAAAGACCTCCACGATGGTGAGCTTCCGGCCCCGCCACTCCCCGGGGGCGATGGTCCCCCCGTAGAGGACCATGCCGGGGACGCCGCTCCTTATGACCCCCATGGCCCCCCCGGGGATGGTCTTGTCGCAGGCGGAGAGGACCGCCATGCCGTCGTAGAGGTAGCCCTGGGCGACGAGCTCCACGCTGTCGGCGATGACCTCGCGGCTTACGAGGCTTGCCCGCATGCCGAGGGTGCCCATGCTGATCCCGTCGGAGATGGCGGGGGCTCCGAACTCAAAGGGGAAAAGCCCCGCCTCCTTGAGCCCGGCCTTGAGGTGGAGGGCGAGGCTTCGCAGGTGGAAGTTGCAGGGCATGCCGTCGGTGAAGGTGTTCACCACCCCCACGAAGGGCCTTGCGAAGTCCTCGTCCCCCACGCCCACCGCCCGGAGCATGGCGCGGGCGGGGGCCTGTTGCAGTCCCTTCTTGATGCGGTCTGACCTCATGCGTCCCTCCAGGTGGCGATCTTCCCGTGGAAGGCCCTGGCCTTGGGGAGAAGCCGCACCAGGGCCTTGGCGGCCTCCTCCGGCGTGAGGAGGAGCCCTTCCTCCTTGTAGCCCCTGAAGACCCGGTGGAGCACGGCCGAGGCGCTTCCCTGGGCCTCCCGGGCCTGGCGCTGCATCTCCGTCTCCACCACCCCGGGGCGGTAGACGAAGCAGGCGACCTCCGGGGCCTCGGCGGCGAGCTGCCGGGCCAGGTGCTCCTCCGCCGCCTTGGCCACGGCGTAGGCCCCGATGCCCGGCAGGTTGCTCTCCGCCGCCCCCGAGCCCAAAAAGACGGCGAGGCCCTCCCCTTTGCGCCGGAGGACGGGGTAGGCGAAGCGGGCGAGCTGGTAGCCGGCGAGGAGGTTGGCCTCGAGGACCTCCAGGAAAAGCTCCTCCGCCAGCTCAAAGAGGAGGGGCCCCGGGTGGAGGACCCCGGCGTTGTGGATGAAGCCCTGGAAGTTCCCCAGGGCCTCGGCCCTTTCCACCAGGGCCTGGGCCACCTCCCCTTTCCCCGCGCTTCCCGCCACGTAGGCCACCCTCGCCCCCAGGGCCTGGACCTCCTCGGCCACCGCCCGCAAGGGGGCCTCCTTTCGGGCGTTCAGCACCAGGTCAAAGCCTTCCCTGGCGAGCGCCAGGGCCAAGGCCTTCCCGATGCCCCGGCTCGCCCCGGTGAGGATCAGGGTCTTTCTCATAGGAGCGCCTCCGTGGGGATCTCCACCCCCAAGAAGGCGAGCCTGAGCCCGGGGCCAAGGGCTTCCTCCTCGCGGTAGCCCTCCCCCTCGGGCCTCCGGTGGAGGAGAACCCTCCTCCCCAGTAGGTCCACCAGCCAGACCTCGGGCACCCCCGCCTTGGCGTAAAGGGGGAGCTTCACCTGGAGGTCGTAGCGGAGGGAACTCTCGGCCACCTCCACCACCAGGAGGGCGTCCTTGGCCTCGGGATGCCGGGAGGCGTAGCCCTCGGGCTCTGGCCTGAGGAGGGCCAAATCGGGGTAGAGCTCGGACGAACCGACCACCAGGGGGTTTTGCACGGAAAGCAGGACCTCGCCGCGGGCGGCCAGGGGGGCGAACCGGGCGGTGAGCCGCCGCACGATGGCGGCGTGTTTGGGGCCTATGGGGCTCATCTCTACCAGGTCTCCTTCCACGAGCTCCAGCCTCGAGTCCTCCGGGAAGACCCCGGCCTCCACCATGCGGTGGAACTTCTCCAGGGAGATCTTGTGGCGGGTCACGGCAGGACCTCCTTCACCGGCACCTTCAGCCTGAGGACCGAAAGCTCCCCGTCCTCGAGGGCCTCCGCCTCCCGGTACCCCGCCCCCTCGGGGTGGCGGAAGACGTGCACCCCATCCCGCACCAGGTCCACCACAAAGACCTCCGGTATCCCGGCTTGGGCGTAGAGGGGGAGCTTCACCTCGAGGTCGTGGTCCAGGCTGGTCTCGGCCGCCTCCACCACCAAGAGGGCGTCCTTGGCCTCGGGCAGGCGATCGCGGTACCGGGTCCTCGGGGGCTTAAGGAGGGCGAGGTCGGGATAGACCTCGGTGTCCGGGAAAAGCACCAGGGGGTTCTGCACCGAGAGCACGGCTCTATCCCTCAAGGGGCTCAAGAGGTCCACGAGGGCGTTCAGGACGTACGCATGGCGCTTTCCAATGGGGCTCAGCTCCACCACCTCCCCCCGGATGAGCTCCACCCGGTCGTCCTCCCCCAGGATCCCCGCCTCGGCCATGCGGTGGAAGTCCTCGGCGCTGAAGCGGTGCCGGATCATGTCCCCATCTTAGGCGAGGTGGCGGAGGACCGTGGCCGTGAAGGCCTCCGTGCCCGCGCTCCCCCCGAGGTCGGGGGGCGGGGCCTCCAGGAGGGCCTTGGCCACGGCCTCTTCCACCTTGCGGGCGAGCTCCACCAGGCCGAAGGCGTGTTCCAGCATCATGGCCGCGGAGAGGATGGCCGCCGTGGGGTTGGCGAGGCCCTTGCCGGCAATGTCGGGGGCGGAGCCGTGCACGGGCTCAAAGACCGGGGTGCCCCGGCCCAAGGAGGCCGAGGGGAGGAGGCCCAGGGAGCCGGGGAGGACGCTCAAGAGGTCCGAGAGGATGTCCCCGAAGAGGTTCCCCGTGACCACCACGTCAAACCGGGCGGGGTTTTTCACCAGGTGCATGGCCATGGCGTCCACGTACTGGTGCTCCAGGGCCACCTCGGGGTAGCCCCGCCCCACCTCCTCGAGGGTCTTGCGCCAGAACTCCCCC
The DNA here is from genome assembly GCF_039793865.1 of Thermus sp. Lineage (GTDB taxonomy): Bacteria > Deinococcota > Deinococci > Deinococcales > Thermaceae > Thermus. Next base: position 33,927 of record NZ_JBAMMI010000028.1, on the reverse strand, counting down.
ACCTCCAGCACGTTCGCCTTGTCCACGCTCGTCACGCGCTTTCTCCGCTTCCTCGCCGCCTCAAAGGCCACCTTGGCCACCCGCTCCACCTCGGGCTTGCTGTAGCGCTCCGTGTTCCAGGCCTCGGCCTCCGACATCCCCCGGGGCTCGCCGAAGTAGATCCCCCCGGTGAGCTCCCGGACGATGAGGACGTCCACCCCCCGGGCGATCTCCTCCTTCAGGGGAGAAAGCCTCTCCAGGCCGGGGAAGACCTTGGCGGGGCGGAGGTTGGCGAAGAGGTCCTGGCTCTTCCTCAGGGCCAAAAGCCCGGTTTCGGGGCGGATCTTGCGGGGAAGCCCGTCCCACTTGGGCCCGCCCACGCTTCCCAAAAGCACCGCCTCCGCGCTTTCCACGCCCTTCCTCGCGGCCTCGGGGAAGGGCTCCCCGAAGCGGTCAATGGCCTCCCCCCCGAAGGGGAAGACCTCGTAGGCGAGGCCCAGGCCCTCGGCCTCGTCCAGGGCCTTGAGCACTTTGAGGGCCGCCTCCGTGACCTCGGGGCCGATCCCGTCCCCGGGAAGCACCGCCACCCTCATTCCGCCCTCCTGGGGTAGGGGAGCTTCCGGTCAAACTGGTCCAAAAGCTCTCCGGCCTCCAGAAGCTCCCCGATGGGGTCCCAAAGCCCCTCCACCAGGGCCTCCCGGGCCTCCTCCCGGATGGAAAGGGGGGCTACCCGGTCCCCGAAGCGCACCTCTTTGTTCACCAGGTCAATCTCCACCTCCAGCGCGGGGTTTTCCTCCACCATCCGGAAGAGGACCCCCAGGTCCTCGGGGGCCAGGCTCACGCAGGGGAGGCCGATGGCGGTGGCGTTCCCGAAGAAGATCTCGGCGAAGCTTTCCCCGATGATGGCCTTAAAACCCGCCCGCTTGATGGCCTGGGGGGCGTGCTCGCGGCTACTGCCCGAGCCGAAGCCCGACTCCACGAGGAGGATCGTGGCCCCCCGGTAGCGGGGGTCGTTTAGGGGGTGGGGCTTGGGGTTTCCCTTCTCGTCAAAGCGCTCGTCGTAGAAGAGGTACTGGCCCAGCCCCTCGAAGGTGAGGGCCTTCATGAAGCGGGCCGGGATGATGCGGTCGGTGTCAATGTCCTCACCCCTCAGGGGCACGGCCCTTCCCCGGATCACGGTGAACTTCTCCAACATGGCTTACCTCCCGATCCCGAAGACCTCCCGGGCGTCGGCGATCTCCCCGGCCACCGCCGCCGCCGCCACCATGAGGGGGCTCATGAGCACGGTGCGGCCCCGGGGGCTTCCCATGCGCCCCTTGTAGTTCCGGTTGGAGCTTGAGGCGGCGAGCTCGTCCCCTTCCAGCCGGTCCGGGTTCATGGCGAGGCACATGGAGCAGCCCGGCATCCGCCACTCAAACCCCGCCTCGCGGAAGACCTCGGCGATCCCCTCCTCCTCGGCCTTTTTCGCCACCCACTCCGAGCCCGGCACCACCAGGGCCCGCACCCCCTTCTTCACCTTGTGCCCCTTGAGGTGGCGGGCCACCTCCCGTAGGTCCGAAAGCCTCGCGTTGGTGCAGCTTCCGATGAAGGCCACCTGGACGGGCACCCCCTTGATGGGCTGGCCCGGCCTAAAGCCCATGTAGGCCAGGGCCTCCTCGGCCACGGGGCGCTCCTCCTCGGGAAGTTCCTCCAGGAGGGGGATCCTGCCGTCAATGGGGATGGCCTGCCCCGGGGTGATGCCCCAGGTGACGGTGGGGGCGATCTCCTCGGCCCGGAAGGTGACCACGTCGTCGTAGGGGGCGTCGGGGTCGGAGCGGAAGGCGAGCCACCTTTTCTTCGCCTCCTCCCACTCGGGCCCCTTGGGGCTATAGGGGCGGCCCTCGAGGTAGCGGAAGGTGGTCTCGTCGGGGTTCACGTAGCCCACCCGGGCCCCGCCCTCAATGGACATGTTGCAAAGCGTCATGCGGCTTTCCATGTCCATGGCCTCCACGGCGCTTCCCCCATATTCATAGGCGTAGCCCAGGCCCCCCTTCACCCCCAGGTGGCGGATGACGTGAAGGATCACGTCCTTGGCGTAGACCCCTGGGGCGAGCTTCCCCTCCACGTTGATCCGCCGCACCTTGAGCTTCTGGGCGGCGAGGGTCTGGGTGGCGAGGACGTCTCGCACCTGGCTCGTGCCGATGCCGAAGGCCACGGCCCCGAAGGCCCCGTGAGTGGAGGTGTGGGAGTCCCCGCAGGCGATGGTCATGCCGGGCTGGGTGAGGCCGAGCTGGGGCCCGATCACGTGGACGATGCCCTGGTCCCCGCTTCCCAGGTCAAAGAAGGTGATGCCGTGCTCCCGGGTGTTTTGCCTTAGGGCCTCCAGCATGCTCTGGGCCAGGGGGTCCTGGAAGGGCTCGGTGCGGTCGTGGGTGGGGACGATGTGGTCCACGGTGGCGAAGGTGCGGTGGGGAAAGCGCACCCGAAGCCCGAGGTCTCTGAGCATCCCGAAGGCCTGGGGGCTCGTGACCTCGTGGAGGAGGTGGAGGTCTATGAAGAGCTGGCTCTGGCCGTTTCGGAGCTTCCTCACCTCATGGGCTTCCCAGACCTTCTCGTAGAGCGTTTTTCCCATGCTCTCCCTCCCTTATGGAAAACCCCCGGGGTTTAGGGCCCGGGGGTAGGCGGCAAAGCCTTTCCCTAAACCGGGCCTGCCCGGCTTAGGCGTAGTAGGGCGCTCCGCCGCATTGGCCCTTAGCCTAAGGGGAAGTGCCCCTTTGGGTCAAGGCCCCTATACTGCTAGCGTGCTTGCCCTTTACCACGCGGCCCGGGTTCTTGGGCTAAAACCCGCCCTCCTGGAGTCTCTGGGGCCGAGGACGCCCTTTTCCCGCCTCTCCCTTCTTGGCCTCAGGCCCAGGCACCGCCTCGAGGTCCTCGAGGGGCGGCTTTACCTGGACGGGCGGCGGGTGGGGGAGGCGCTGGAGGTCTTCTCCTACCTGGAAAAGGGGCTAGGCCGGGGGTTTTTCCCTGCTTGGATCGGGTTTTTCGCCTACGAGTTCGCCCGGCACCTGGGCCTTCCCACCCACAAGCCCCTCCCCGGTCTCCCCGAGGCGGCCTTCCACTACTACCCCGAGGGCTTCACCCTCCTCTCGGGGAGGCTCGTGGAGAGGCCCTCCATGCCCTTGAGGCCCAGGCCCCATCCCCTTCCTCCCATGCCTGCACACCCCTTGGTCTCCGACTTCCCCCGGGAGGCCTTCCTTAAAGGCGTGGAGGAGGTGCACCCTTCATGGGCCTTCTGGAGGGGGAGGGGTGGGCCGTGGTCTCGGGAAGCCCGGAGAGGCTCTTCAAAAAAGTGGGCAGGAGGCTCCTCGCCCGGCCCATCGCCGGCACCAGGCCAAGGGGGAGAACCCAGGAGGAGGACCTCCTCCTGGAGGAGGAGCTCCTTTCCTCCCCCAAGGAGCGGGCCGAACACGCCATGCTGGTGGACCTGGTGCGCAACGACCTCGCCCGGGTGGCCCTTCCCGGCACCGTGCGGGTGCGGGAGCTTTTCACCGTGGAGCGGTACGCCCACGTGACGCACCTGGTCTCCGAGGTGGAGGCCCGCACCGACGCCTCCTTGGGCCGGGTCTTCGCCGCCCTCTTCCCCGGGGGAACCATCACCGGGGCCCCCAAGGGCATGGTGATGGAGGCCATAAGGGCCCTGGAGCCCGTTCCCCGGGGGGGCTACACGGGAAGCCTGGGATACGTCTCGGGCAGGGGGGCGGACTTCAACATCCTGATCCGCTCCTTCCAGAGGGTAGGGGAGGAGGTCCTCTTCTCCGCGGGGGCGGGCATCGTCATCGCCTCGGAGGCCAGGAAGGAGCACGAGGAGACCCTCCACAAGGCCCAAAGCCTCCTCCTGGCCCTGGAGAGGGGAAGGCCGGGAAGGTCCCCCGAGCCCCCGAAAAAGCGGGCTTCCTGGAGCCCTCCACCCCCGCCCCGGAGCTATGGGGCGCGGGTCCTCTTCCTGGAGAACCGGGACTCTTTTTCCTACAACCTGGTGGACTACCTAAGGGCCCTGGGGGCGGAGGTGGAGGTGGTGGACCAGGAGGAGGTCCCCCGGTTTTCCGGCTTCACCCACCTGGTGGTGGGGCCCGGGCCCAAGGACCCCTTCGCCGCCGGGCGGGTGCTGGAAGTGGACGGAAAGGGCCCTGGAGGCCGGGCTTCCTCTCCTTGGGGTCTGCCTGGGCCACCAGGCCCTGGGGGTGGCCCTGGGGGCGGAGCTTTACCGGGAAGACCCGGTTCACGGGGAGGGGCACGCCGTTTTTCACACCGGGGAGGCCCTCTTCGCGGGCACCCTCCGGGTGGAAAGGGGAGAACCCCTTTGGCTGGAGGCGCATCTTTCCCGCCTTCGCCGCCACGCCCTGGCGCTGGGGCTTCCCTACCCGGGGGACGAGGCCTTCGCCCAGGATGTGGAGGCCCTCCTTGGCGCTTTTCCAAAGGCCTTCTGTCTCCGCCTCCGCCTCACCGTGGGGGAGGGGGTGCGCCTCGCCGAGGCCAGACCCTACACCCCCTTGCCCCCTTCCCTCTACCGGGAGGGGGTGCGGGTAAGGCTCACCTCCTTCCGCGTCCACCCCGACCTCGCCCGCTACAAGACCGGGAACTACCTCCCCTACCGCCTGGCCTTGGGGGAGGCAAGGAGAGAAGGGGCCTTTGAGGGGCTTCTTCTGGACGCTTCGGGCCACGTGGTGGACGGGAGCCGCACGAGCCCGCTCCTCTTCCGGAAGGTCACCTTGTACCTTTTGGAAGGAGGGTTGGAAGGCCTCACCCGGGAGAAGGTGGCGGAGGCCGCCAGGGCCTTGGGCTTCCGGGTGGAGCGGGCCTTCCTGAGGCCCGAGGAGCTCCAGGGCCACCTCCTCCTCGCGGGAAGCGGGGTGGGCCTCCTTCCCGTGGGAAGGCCTCCCAAGGCGCTCCTTCCCCTCATAGGGCGCTTCCTCCCCGCCTGCTATACTGAATAGCGGTACCGCCAGCCCAAGGCCTTTGGGCTGGTGTCCCCTTTTACGCAGGAGGAGGCATGAAAAAGCCCGTCTACTTGACCAAAGAGGGCTATCGGCGGCTTCAGGAGGAGCTTCACCACCTCAAGACCACCAAGCGGCAGGAGATCTCCGCCGACTTTGAGCAGGCCCTGGAGGAGGGGGACCTCCGGGAGAACGCCGGCTACGACGAGGCCCGGCGGGCCATGTGGCAGAACGAGGCCCGCATCGCCCAGCTGGAGGACCTCCTCTCCCGGGCGGTGGTGGTGGAGGGCAACGGCTCCTACGACCAGGTGGCCCTGGGCTGCCAGGTGGAGCTGGAGACCGAGACCGGGGAGAGGCTTTCCCTCTCCATCGTGGGGAGCCACGAGGCGGACATTTTCAGCGGCAAGATCTCCGACGAGTCCCCCCTGGGCCAGGCCCTTCTGGGCAAGAAGGTGGGGGACGTGGTGGAGATCCGGGGCAAGAAGGGGGCCCAGGTCTACACCATCTTGGAGATCAAGCCCCTATAGCCTCCGCCGAGCGCAAAGGCCCCAGGGTCTCCTCCGCGTGGGCCTTGAGGGCCTCCAAAAGCCTATCTAGGGGGGCTTCTTCCAGATAGGGTAGGGCCTCGCCTCCGGGGAGGTGGAGGATGGCCCGCAGGGCTTCCACCCCCTTTTCCCCCAGGTAAGCTCCCCTCTCCCCCAGCCTGCCCTCGGAGAGAAAAAGGCCCGGTCCCAGGAGGTTAGGGGCCAGCCCTCCCGCCTTCACCACCCGCCAGCCCGCCCAGACCAGGGGGAGAAGAGGGTCCTGGTGCTTGGCGATGCCCCGGAGGCCGGAGGCGAAGACCGGGTAGATCCGGGGGGCGGCCTCGGGGGAGGCCAGACGGTAGGCCAGTTCGGCGAGGAAGGAGGCGAGGAGGAAGCGCCTTGGCTCCTCCAGGCCGTGGAGGCGGCCCAAAAGCTCCGCCTGGGTCAGGGTGGGCAGGCCCTCCCCCTTGGCGTAGAGCTGGAAGCGCACGTGGTGGAAGAGGGAAAGGCGGCCCGCGCGCCCCGTGGGCCTCTGCCCCTTACGGGCTACGGCCTCGAGGCTCCCCTGGGGCGTGAGGAAGCGGAGGAGGAGGTCCCCTTGGGGGAGGGCTTTGCGGCCCACCACGATGCCCTCCTCGAGGCGGTAGCGCTCCACCTTTCCAGTGTATGCTTAAGCCATGGAGCGCACGTTGCGGGACATCCTGGAGTGGGTGGTGTTGGGGCTTTTGGTGGTGGTGGGGGTGCTCCTCCTCCTTTGGGTGGGGGGCTGGGTCTTCACCTTCTTGGGCAAGGTTCTCCTTGCCCTTTCCGGCCTGATCGCCACCCTGCTCAAGTATGCGGTTCCCCTTCTCATCATCGCCGCGGTGGGGTATGGGGTGTTTTTCCTTCTCCAAAGGCGGCAGGCCTAAACCCTTGACAGGGTTGGGGTGAGCCCTACATCCTCTTTCCTGAGCTCGGGAGGAAGGCGAACATGGACAGGAGGCTTTTGCTCAAGCTGGGCGCGGCCCTGGGGGCGGGTTCCCTGGGCTTGACCGCTATACCGCATAGAGCCCCAGGAAGCGCAGGGCGGAGGGGGGCCTATTTCATCCCTTTGGAGCTATGGGGTAGCATACGAAGGTATCGCGGATCTTCAGTACCGCGTAAGTCCAGTAAGGAGAAGCAAGTATGAGCCGTCAGACAGTCCTTCAAGAGGCGATTCGGCAACTCAGGCAAGCGGTGCCCGAAATCACCGGGGTCATGGTGGCCTCCAGCGACGGCCTTTCTCTGGCCACGGATCTCCCCGAGGCAGAGGCGGCGCGTGTGGCGGCGATGGCGGCCACGGCCCTGGGGCTGGGGAAGCGCATCGCCCAGACGACTGCCCTGGGCGGGCTGGAGGAGGTGGTGGTGCGGGGCGGGGACGGCTATCTGGTCGTCTACAGCGCCGGGGACAAGGGCGTGCTGGCGGTGGCCGCTCCCGCGGGGGCCAACCTGGGCCTCATCCACCTGGAAGCCCGGCAGATGGCGCAACGCATCGCCGAAGCCCTGGGATAGGCAGAGGAAACCCATGGTAGACCTCAAGGAGATCGCGAAAAAGGCGTTGGAGCAGATGCCCCCCGAGGCGCGGTTTAGCCCTGAGGATGCCCAGGTGATCGCGCGCCACAGGGATCTGCTCCTCTCCTGGAGCGAGGAGTTCGTCCAGGCCTTCTACGACACCCTCTTCGCCCATCCGCCGACCCGGGCGCTCTTCCGCGAGGGGGAGCGCCCCGAGCGGGAGGAGACCCTAAGGGGATGGTGGCGCCGCACGGTGGAGGGGCCGCTGGACGAGACGTACTTCGCCTGGATGGTCAAGGTCGGCCTGGTACACGTCTACCGCAAGGTGGAAAACCCCATGATGCTCGCCATGGCCGACTTCGCGGTCGGTTTTGTGGGCGCGAGGGCGTCTTCTATGGGCCTCGTGGAGCTGGCGGTGGCCTTCAACCGGCTTATGGGCTCGGTACGGGCGGTTATCGCTTACGGCTACGATTTCTTCCAGAAACTGGCCCTTCATAACGTGGTGGGCATGGAGCCTGCCCTCCTGGACAGGCTGAGCCTAGAGGAAGCTCGGTCCTTCCTGGGGAAGCTTAAGGAGCGAGGCTGATGGCGATCTTCGGCAACCTGGCGGACATGCCCTTCGCCGACCTGCTGGCCATGCTCGGGCGCCGCAGCGGGGTGCTGGAGGTCTTCGCCCTGCCCGGGAAGCGCCAGGGTTACTCCATAGCCCTGGACGGGGGGAAGGTGGTCTGGGTGCGGGAAGGGCACAGGCGGCTCGACTCCTTGGAGGCTCGCCTTGTCCTTCAGGACCTTCTGCACAGCTGGGAAGGAGCCTTTGAGTTCACCCCCGGCACACCCCCCGTGGATGGGGAGGCGCTTGGCTGGCCGCTGGAACGCCTGCTCCTCACCATGACCGCCATAGAAGACGAAGAGGCCACCTACGCTTCGGTGCTTCCCGACCCCAAGACCAGGTTCCAGGTCGCCTCGCTGGAGATCCCGCTGGAAGAGCCCCTGCTCTCTTTCTGGGATCGGACCAAGAGCTTGCTTCTAGAGGGCGCCTCCGCGGAGGAGATCGCGGGGAAGCTTCACCTGCCCCTCAAGGAGGTGCGCTACTACCTCTACAAGCTTCGCCTGGCGGGCAAGGTGACCCCGGTGAGGGCCTACCAGAAAACCCGCCAGGACACCGAGAAGCAGGGGCTTTTCCGCAAACTCCTTGGGGCCTTGCTCAGAGGGGGAGGCCGATGAGGGAACGCCCCCTGAAGCTGGTGGTTTCCGGTCCGGTCGGAGCCGGAAAGACCACCTTCATCCAGTCCCTCTCCGAGATCCCGGTGGTGGAGACCGACGAGCTGGCCACCGAGGCCATCGGCAAGGAGCGAACCACGGTGGCCCTGGACTTTGGCCTCTTGCACCTGGACGGGGTGCCCATCTACCTCTTCGGCACCCCGGGGCAGGAACGGTTTGACTTCATGTGGGATGTCCTGGTGGAGGGAGCCCTGGGCTTGGTGCTCCTGGTGGCCGGAGACAATCCCAGGGATTACCCCAGGGCCCGCCACATCCTGGAGTACCTCACCTCGCGCCACCCGGTGCCCTTCGTGGTAGGCGTGACGCGGCAGGACCTGCCCCGGGTGTGGACCCCCGAGGACGTGGCCGACTACTTCGCTCTGCCGAAGGAGCAGGTGGTGGGTCTGAACGCCACAAGTCCCACCAGCGCCACCCTGGCCCTCATCCGAATCCTGGAGCTGGTTACGGGAGAGCGATGGCAAGGAGCTTTTTAGGGAGGTGGTGATGAAAACGGTCAACCTTTTTGCCCAGAGCGAGGGGGAACAGCTGGAGCGGGTCCAAGAGTGGGCTCGGTTGCTGCAGGTCGGTTCCGCGTGGAGCGATCTGGCCTCCGTGTACGAACAGGTGCGCCCCGTCTACCCTGGCTGCGAAGTACCAGGTTTTGATCGATGAGTTCACGCGCATTTTTAACCAGCTTTTCCCCGACAACCCGCAGCAGTTGCTCAAGCTGGAGCGAGCCCTTGTCAAAGTGG
>NZ_JBAMMI010000028.1:16115-24809 GCF_039793865.1 Thermus sp. | reverse complement strand
TTCCCCGACAACCCGCAGCAGTTGCTCAAGCTGGAGCGAGCCCTTGTCAAAGTGGCCGCTCTAAACTACGCGCTGGCGCTCGAGGATTTTATCTACCAAACGGAGGAAAAGTTCCTCAAGGCGGCGGGTATAAGCCGGGAACTCATGGAGCAGATGGCTAGAGTAGCGGAAGACTGAGGGCGCGAAAAGAGGCTGTCGTGCAACTTGGGTCCTGGAGAACGGCATCAAGCGGCGGGCCATGCCCCGGAGAGCTTTTACGACAGCCTCTCAAGTGGGTGCCCTCGGGGGTGGGGGCCTTGGGCGAGCTCCAGGCCAAGGGCTACGCCTACATCAAGGTGGGCTGAGGCGGGGCCTTAGGGGGCATATAATGCCCCCATGCGGCTTCTCTTCATCGGGGACGTGATGGCCGAGCCCGGCCTCCGGGCCGTGAGCCTTCACCTCCCGGACATCCGCGACCGCTACGACCTGGTCATCGCCAACGGGGAAAACGCCGCCAAGGGCAAGGGCTTGGACAGGAGAAGCTACCGCCTTTTGCGGGAGGCCGGGGTGGACCTGGTGTCCTTGGGCAACCACGCCTGGGACCACAAGGAGGTCTACGAGCTCTTGGAGAAGGAGCCCATCGTGCGCCCCCTCAACTACCCCCCGGGCACCCCAGGGCGGGGGTGGTGGCGCCTCGAGGCCGCCGGGGAGACCCTCCTTTTCGCCCAGGTCATGGGCCGGGTCTTCATGGAGCCCCTGGACGACCCCTTCCGGGCCCTGGACCGCCTCCTGGAGGAGGAGGGGGCGGACTACGTGGTGGTGGAGGTCCACGCCGAGGCCACCAGCGAGAAGATGGCCCTGGCCCACTACCTGGACGGGCGGGCCTCGGCGGTCCTCGGCACCCACACCCACGTCCCCACCCTGGACGCCGCCCCCCTGCCCAAGGGGACCCTCTACCAGACGGACGTGGGCATGACCGGCACCTACCGGTCCATCATCGGGGGGGAGGTGGAGACCTTCCTGGCCCGCTTCCTCACGGGCCGACCCCAGCCCTTCCGGCCCGCCCAGGGAAGGGCGCGCCTCCACGCCACGGAGCTCGTCTTTGAGGGAGGAAGGCCCCTTTCCATAAGCCCCTACGTCTGGGAAGAGCCATGAAGGAGCCCTTTCACCTCCTCCGCGCCGAGGTGGACCGCCTGGGCCGCCTTCTGGGGGAGGCCATCCGCGCCCTTTCGGGGGAGCGCTTCTTCGCCCTGGTGGAGGAGGTGCGGGCCCTCGCCAAGGCTCGCCGCCAGGGGGATGAGAAGGCGGGGGAGGCCCTTCTCGCCCGGGTGAGGGGGCTTTCCGCCGAGGAGGCGGAGGCCCTGGTGCGGGCCTTCACCCACTACTTCCACCTGGTGAACCTGGCGGAGGAGCGCCACCGGGTGCGGGTGAACCGCTTGAGGGCCCAGGCCGAGACCCTGGAAAGCCCCAGGCCCGAGGGCTTCCTGGCCCTGGCCAAGACGCTCAAGGAGCGGGGGCTTTCCCTGGAGGAGGCCGAGGCCCACCTGAACCGCCTGGAGCTCCTCCTCACCTTCACCGCTCACCCCACGGAGACCCGGCGCCGCACCCTGCGCCACCACCTCGAGGCCCTGGGACGGGAGATCGAGGCGGGGGATGGGGAAAGGCTCGCCGCCCGGGTGGCCCTCCTCTACGCCACCGAGGAGGTGCGCAAGGCCCGCCCCAGCGTGGAGGACGAGATCAAGGGCGGGCTCTACTACCTCCCCACCACCCTCTGGGAGGCGGTGCCCCGGGTGGTGGCGGGCCTCGAGGCCGCCCTGGAGCGGGTCTACGGGAAAAGGCCCCGCCTGAAGAGCCCCGTGCGCTTTAGGAGCTGGATCGGGGGCGACCGGGACGGCAACCCCTTCGTCACCCCCGAGGTCACGGCCTTCGCCGGGCGCTACGCCCGGGAGGTGGCCCAAAGGAAGCTCCTGGAGGCCTTGGAGGGCTTGGTGCGGGACCTTTCCCTCTCCGGGGCGAGGGTGCCCGTCCCCCGGGAGGTGCAGGAGGGCGGAAAGGGGGTGGAGCGCTTCCTTGGGGAGCCCTACCGGCGCCACTTTGCCGCCCTCTACCGGAGGCTCCAGGCCGGGGAGGCCACTTCGGAGGAGGTGGAAAGGGCCCTCCGGGTGGCGGCGGCGGGGCTTGAGTCCTTGGGCCTTGGGGGGGTGGTGGAAAGCTTCCTCCGCCCCCTGGAGGCCCGCCTTTCCGCCTTCGGCCTGGAGCTTGCTCCCCTGGACCTAAGGGAAGAGTCGGGGAAGCTTTTGGAGGCTGCGGCCGAACTCCTCCGGGTGGGCGGGGTCCACCCGGACTTCCTCGCCCTTTCCCCGGAGGAAAGGGAGCGCCTCCTCACCGAGGAGCTTAAGAGCCCAAGGCCCCTCCTCCCCGTGGGGGAGGAGCCGAAGGGGGAGGCCCTGAGGGTGGCCCTGGGGGCCTTCCGGGCCTGGAGGGACAAGGGGGCCCACGTGGTCTCCATGACCCACCACCCGGCGGACCTCCTCTCTGTCTTCCTCCTCGCCCGGGAGGTGGGCCTCTACCGCCCGGGGAGGCCCCTCCCCTTTGACGTGGTCCCCCTCTTTGAGACCCTGGAGGACCTGAAGCGGGCCCCGGAGGTCTTGAGCCGCCTCCTCCGAAACCCCGTCTTCCTGGCCCACGCCCGGGGGCGGGGCGGGGTGGAGGTGATGATCGGCTACTCCGACTCCAACAAGGACGCGGGCTTCCTCATGGCCAACCTGGCCCTTTACGAGGCCCAGGAGGCCTTGAGCCGGGTGGGGGAGGAGGCGGGGCTTCCGGTCTTCTTTTTCCACGGCCGGGGCACCTCCACGGCGAGGGGCGGGGGCCCCGCGGGCCGGGCCATCGCCAGCCTCCCGCCCAGAAGCGTGGGGCGAAGGATCCGCCTCACGGAGCAGGGGGAGGCCCTGGCGGACCGCTACGGCCACCCCGAGCTTGCCGTGCGCCACCTGGAGCAGCTCCTCTTCCACTTCGCCCAGGCCGCCTTAGGGGACGGGGTGGAGCCCAAGCCCCTGTGGCGGGAGGCCCTCTTTGAGGCCGGAGCGAGGAGCACGGGGGTCTACCGGGCCCTCCTCGGCGAGGAGGGGTTTTTCCCCTTCTTTGAGGCCCTGACGCCCATAAGGGAGCTAGGGGAGCTCCCCATCGCCAGCCGTCCCGTGTACCGCCACGGCCGGGTGCGGGACATCGGCGACCTCCGGGCCATCCCCTGGGTCATGGCCTGGACCCAGGTGCGCCTCCTCCTTCCCGGCTGGTACGGGCTTTCCGCCCTGGAGGCCCTCCCCTTGGACCTCCTTAGGGAGATGTACCGGGGCTGGCCCTTCTTCGCCACCACCCTGGAGAGCGCGGCCATGGCCCTAGCCAAGGCCGACCTGGGGGTGGCCCGGCTCTACCTCTCCCTGGTGCCCGAGAACCTCCACGGGCTCTTCCACCGCGTCGCCCGGGAGTATGAAGCCACGGTGGCCCTCCTCGAGGCCGTCTTCCAGGCCCCCCTCCTCCACAACCAGAAGACCCTGGAGCGGCAGATCGGCCTCAGGAACCCCTACGTGGACCCCATCAACATCGTGCAGGTGGAGCTTCTACGCCGCTACCGGGCCCCCGGGGGGAGGGAGGACGAGGGGCTTAGGCGGGCCCTTCTCCTCTCCCTCCTCGGGGTGGCGGCAGGCCTCAGGAACGCGGGGTAAGATGGGAGCCGATGGAGATCCTCGGCCACCACCAGGACCAGCGGGTTGGGGTCTTCGTGGACACCCAGAACCTCTACCACTCCGCCCGGGACTACTACGAGCGCAACGTGAACTTTGAAAGCCTCCTGCGCTACGCCGTGGGGGGGAGGCGCCTGGTGCGGGCCACGGCCTACGTGGTGGAGAAGGAGGGGGACACCTCCGCCTGGCCCTTCATCTACAAGCTCTCCACCATCGGCTACCGGGTGCGGCGCATGTACCTCACGGTGAGGGAGCTGGGAGAGGGGGGGAAGCCCATCTACGAGGGGAACTGGGACATGGGCATCGCCGCCGACATGGTGCGCCTCATGCCCTACCTGGACGTGGTGGTCCTGGGAAGCGGGGACGGGGACTTCGTGGAGATCCTCCAGGTCCTCATGGAGCGGGGCATCCGGGTGGAGGTCATCGCCTTTCGGGAGACCACGGCCCAGAAGCTCATTGACGCCGTGGACCGCTTCACCCACCTCCCCGAGATTCCGAACCCCTTCATGGAGCCCCGCTCTTCCGAGCGCTAGGCATGGAAGGGCTCGAGGCCTACGACTACCACCTCCCCCCCGAGCGGATCGCCCAGGAGGGGGTGGAGCCCCGGGACATGGCCCGGCTGATGGTGGTCTATAGGGAAGGCCCTTTTCGGGTGGAGCACAGGAGGGTGCGGGACCTGCCCGAGTTTTTGCGCCCCGGGGACGTCCTGGTCTTCAACGAGAGCAAGGTGATCCCGGCGAGGCTTCTCGCGAGGAAGCCCACGGGGGGCAGGGTGGAGGTCCTCCTGGTGCGGGAGCGCTCCCCTGGGCTTTGGGAAGCCCTTTTGGGCCCCGCCCGGAAGGCCCCGCCCGGCACGAGGCTTCTCCTCCTCTCCCCCAAGGACCTGGAGCCGGTTTCGGGCCTTCAGGCCGAGGTGGTGGCGGTGGAAAGGGACGGGGTGCGGCTCCTCCGCTTCCAGGGGGACCTCCTGGCCCACCTGGAGGAGGTGGGGGAGGTGCCCCTTCCTCCCTACATCAAGGCCAAGGTCCCCATGGAGCGCTACCAGACGGTCTACGCCAGGCGCCCGGGGTCCGTGGCCGCCCCCACCGCCGGGCTCCACTTCACCCCGGACCTTCTTAAGAGGCTTCGGGAAAGGGGGGTGGAACTTCGCTTCCTCACCCTCCACGTGGGCCCCGGCACCTTCCGCCCGGTGAAGGGGGACCCCGAGAAGCACGAGATTCACGCCGAGCCCTACGCGATCCCCGAGGAGGTGGCGGAGGCCGTCCACCGGGCCAAGGTGGAGGGGAGGCGGGTGGTTGCCGTGGGGACCACGGTGGTCCGGGCCCTGGAGAGCGCCTACCAGGAAGGGAAGGGCGTGGTGGCGGGCGAGGGGGAGACGCGGCTTTTCATCCGCCCCCCCTACGCCTTCAAGGTCGTTGACGCCCTCTTCACCAACTTCCACCTCCCCCGCTCCACCCTCCTCATGCTGGTGGCCGCTTTCTTGGGGCGGGAGCGCACCCTGGAGGCCTACCGCCTGGCCGTGGCCGAGGGCTACCGCTTCTACTCCTTAGGGGACGCCATGCTCATCCTGTAGAGGACGAGGGCCAGGGCCTCCATCTCCTCCCGCAGGTGGAGGGCCCTAAGCCAGCGCTCGGGGATCGCCCCAAACGGGGGCGGGGCGGTCCTGGCCTAAAAAGCGAAGCCCTCCCAGGCGTAGCGGTAGGGGCTTCCCTGGCTCCACTCCACGCGCATCCGAAGCCTCATACCGCCTCCAGAAGCAGGCGGGCCACGGAGAGGTAGATGAGGAGGCCCGTGACGTCCGATAGGGTGGCCACGAGGGGGTTGGACACCAAGGCCGGGTCCACGCCGAGCCGCCTCAGGAGGAAGGGGAGCAAGGCCCCCACCAGGTTGGCGAAGAAGACGGTGAGGACCAAGGACACGCCCACCACGGGAAGGAGGAGGGGGTGCCCGTCCCAGTAGACCTTGCCCAGGAGGAGGAGGCTCAGGGTAAGGCCGAGGAGGAGGCCCACCCCCACCTCCTTGAGGAAGACGCGCCGCCAGTCCTTGAGGTCCAGGTCGCGGGTAGCGAGGGCGCGGATGATGAGGGTGGCCGACTGGTTGCCGGTGTTTCCCCCGGTGCCGAGGAGGACGGGGACGTAGAAGGCCAGGGCGGTCACGGCCTCGAGGACATTCTCAAACCCTTGGAGGATGGAACTCGTGATCATCCCCGTGAGGATCAGGATCACGAGCCACCTCACCCGGGCGAGCCACAGGGCCACGGGGCTCGCCTGGCTGTAGACGAGGTCGGGCACGTCCACGGCCCCGAGCTTGTGGATGTCCTCGGTGGCCTCGGCCTCCAGGACGTCCAGGACGTCGTCCACGGTGACGATCCCCACCAGGCGGCCTTCCTCGTCCACCACCGGGAGCACGGTGAAGTCGTAATCGGCCATGAGGCGGGCCACCTCCTCCTGGTCCGTATCCGTGCGCACGTAGACCACCTTGGGGTTCAGGATCTCCGCCACCTTGGTCCTGGGGTCGGCCACGATGAGGTCCCTTAGGGAGAGCACCCCCTTGAGGCGGCCCTTTTCGTCCACCACGTAGAGGTAGTAGATGGTCTCGGCGTCGGGAGCGGCCCGGCGCAGGAAGCGGAGGACCTCCTCCACGGTCATCCCCTCCCGCACCGCCACGTACTCCGGGGTCATGAGGCCGCCGGCCTCGTCCTCCTCGTACCGGGTGAGCTCCTCCACCTCGGCCCGGGTCTCGGGGTCCAGGGCCTCCTTGAGCTTCCGGGCGAGCCCCGGGTCCTCCTCCTCCACCGCCTGGAGGGCGTCCGCCAGGTCGTCCAGGGAGAGCTCCTCCAAAAGCTCCTGCACCCGCCAGGGGGGGAGGGTTTTGAGGTACTCCGCCTGGGCCTCAGGGGGGAGGTTGGCGAAGACCTCGGCGGCCTTGTCCTTGGGGAGGAGGGTGAGGAGGACGTAGCGGTGCTCTCCCTTGAGCTCGTCCCAAAGGGAAAGGAGGTCCTGGGGGTGGACGTCCTCCAGGAGGCGCTTGAGGGTCAGGGTGTCGCCTTCCTCTAGGGCTTGGAGCAGGGGGGAAAGGGTGGTCTCCACGGGCGGCCTCCTTTCTCGCCGAAGGCCGCCCGGAGGCGGCCTTCAGGGCCTGGGACTCGAGGGCAACGCCTCTCGCATACCTTTTCTAGCCTAGGGGGAGGGGACCTTCCCGTCAACTACGCCCACTAGAAATGTGCGAAAAATTGCGGTTGACACGCTCAAGGGGGGTGCCCTATGCTGAGGCCCGGCCTTAGGGCCAGGAGGGGCATGTTCGGGCAGCTTTCGGCGCGACTGCAAGAGGCCATAGACCGGCTCCGCGGCCGGGGGCGGATCTCCGAGGAGGACCTGAGGTCCACCCTGCGGGAGATCCGCCGCGCCCTCATGGACGCCGACGTTCACTGGGAGGTGGCCCGGGAGTTCGTGGATAGGGTGCGGGAAAGGGCCCTGGGCCAGAGGGTCCTGGAGAGCCTGACCCCGGCCGAGGTCATCCTGGCCACGGTGTACGAGGCCCTAAAGGAGGCCCTGGGGGGCGAGGTCCGCCAGCCCCTCCTCAAGGAAAGGAACCTCTGGTTCCTGGTGGGGCTTCAGGGTTCGGGCAAGACCACCACCGCCGCCAAGCTCGCCCTCCACTACAAGGGCAAGGGGCGCCGCCCCCTCCTGGTGGCCGCCGACACCCAGCGCCCCGCCGCCCGGGAGCAGCTAAGGGTCCTGGGGGAGAGGGTCGGGGTGCCGGTCCTGGAGGTGCGAGACGGGGAGCTCCCGGAGTCCATCCGCCGCCGGGTGGAGGAGGAGGCTAGGCTTGGGGCGCGCGACCTAATCCTGGTGGACACCGCGGGCCGCCTGCAGATAGACGAGCCCCTCATGGCGGAGCTTGCCCGCCTTAAGGAGGCCATGCGCCCCGATGAGGTCCTCCTGGTCCTGGACGCCATGACCGGCCAGGAGGCCCTCTCCGTGGCCCGGGCCTTTGACGAGAAGGTGGGGGTCACGGGGCTGGTCCTCACCAAGCTGGACGGGGACGCCCGGGGCGGGGCGGCCCTTTCCGCCCGGCACGTCACCGGCAAGCCCATCTACTTCGCCGGGGTTTCGGAGAAACCCGAGGGCCTCGAGCCCTTCTACCCCGACCGCCTGGCGGGCCGCATCCTGGGCATGGGGGACGTGGCCACCCTGGCGGAAAGGGTGCGGGAGGCGGGCCTCGAGGCCGAGGCCCCCAAGGCGGCCAAGGAGCTCACCCTGGAGGACTTCCTCAAGCAGATGCAGAACCTCAAGCGCCTGGGCCCCTTTTCCGAGGTCCTAAGGATGCTCCCCTTGGGCCGGGCCCTCCCCCAGGGGCTAGGGGTAGACGACCGGGCCCTGAAGCGCCTGGAGGCCATGGTCCTCTCCATGACCCCCGAGGAGCGCAAAAACCCCCGCATCCTCAACGCCTCGAGGCGCAAGCGCATCGCCCGGGGAAGCGGCACCACCGTGCAGGAGCTCAACCGCTTTATCAAGGCGTTTGAGGAGATCAAGGCCCTGATGAAGTCCCTGGAAAAGCAAAAGGGCCGGGGACTCATGGGAATCTTCAGGAGGTAGGAACGGCATGGTCAAGATCAGGCTTTCTCGGTTCGGCTCCAAGCACAACCCCCATTACCGCATCGTGGTCACCGATGCCCGCAGGAAGCGGGACGGGGCCTACATTGAGAAGATCGGCTACTACGATCCCCGCAAGACCACGCCCGACTGGCTCAAGGTGGACGTGGAGCGGGCCCGCTACTGGCTTTCCGTGGGGGCCCAGCCCACGGATACCGCCCGGAGGCTTCTCCGGCAGGCGGGGGTCTTCCGGCAGGAGGGCTAAATCCCACCCCTTGGCCCGCATGGGGCCCCCACCGCGGCTTTAGCCGCGGTGGGGTACTTAGAACATGGGCCCGATGCGGAAGTGAAGCCTTCCCGTGGGGCTTTCGGGGCTG
>NZ_JBAMMI010000028.1:9127-16015 GCF_039793865.1 Thermus sp. | reverse complement strand
TTAGAACATGGGCCCGATGCGGAAGTGAAGCCTTCCCGTGGGGCTTTCGGGGCTGAAGGCGTAGTCCAGCCTCAAGGAAGGGAGGAGGGCCCCGAAGACGTCCAGGTCCAGCTGGAAGCCGATGCCCGCCCCCCACTTCACCCCCCCGGTGTTGTCGGCGAGGCCGAGGTCGGTGAAGACGATGCCGTAGAGGTTGGTTCCCCCCTGGGGGGAGAGGCGGAAGTCGTAGCGGTACTCCAGGCTCCCCGTGGCGAAGGAGAGGCCCCCGTACTTCCGGTCCTCGTAGCCCCGGAGGAGGAAGGCCTCCGCGCCGCCCCCGGAGAGGTAGAAGCGCTCGCTTTCCGGCGGGTAGCCCAGGAGGGTGCCCGCGGAGAGCCGGAAGGCCAGGGCCTGGCGCCTCTCCGGGTCCAGGGCCAGGTAGGTCTTGCCCGTGGCCACCAAGGGCACGAAGAAGCTCCGGCCCCCCGTGTCGGGCAGGGAGAGGCCGAGGCCGGTGGCGAGGCTCGCCTCGTAGCCCTGGGTGCGGAAGCGGGGGTCGTCCACGTCCAGGTAGGCGAAGGTGGTGTCCAGGCGCACCGTCCAGCCGGGGGTGGGGAGGAGGCTTTGGGCCAGGGAGGGGTTCTTGTAGCCGGTGCCGTCGCAGTACTTGGGACTCGTGGTGTCGGTCACGCTGGGGTCGCAAGGGGCGTTGGGGTCGTAGACCTCCAGGAGAAAGGTGGAGCGCCGGGCGGAAAGCCCCAAGGAGAGGCGGAGGTTTTCCAGCTCCTTGGAGAAGGGCCGGGAGAGGCTGAAGCCAAAGCCCGTGCGGCGCTCCGTGTACTCCCAGCCGGTGTCGGTGGTGCCCTGGAGGAGCTTGTTGTTGCTGATGGGGGTGGAGAAGAGGCTTACGGAGAGGCCCGTGCGCACCTCCTTGAGGTCGGCGAAATCCAGGTAGAGCCAGGGGATGGTGTAGGCGGCGGAGAGGGAGAGGTTGTCCCGGGCCTCGTTCTGCACGAAGGCCAGGTCCAGGCTCACCTGGTGGGCGAGGCCGAAGAGGTTGGTCTCCTTGAAGGAGACGCTCCCCGACCACCCCCCCAGGGAGCTCCAGCCGAGGGCCGGCTGGAAGAGGCCGGTCCTCGCCTCCTTGAGCCCCAGGACCACCACCACCTCTCCCGGCTTTTCCGAGGGGGCCAGGGAGACCCGGGGCGGTTCGGCGAGGAGCCCCGTGGCGAGGAGGCGGGCCATGGCCCTGCGGAGCTCGGGGACGCTGAAGAGGCTTCCCGGCTTGGGAAGCTCCCTTAGGATCACCTCCTCCTGGGTGCGGTGGCCCCCCTGCCACTCCAGGCGGTAGCCCCCGATCTTGAGCTCCACCACCTCGAGGCGGTAGACCCCCTCCTGGAAGCCAAAGCGCACGTCGGCCACCTCGTAGCCCTTCTCCTGGTAGAAGCCCGCGAGGCGCCGGGCGTCCTCCTGGGCCAGGAGAGGGGTGTAGACCTCCCCGGGCTTGAGGCGGAGGAGGGCAAGGAGCTCTTCCGTGGGGAAGGCCGTGTTCCCGGTGAGCTCCACCCGCGCGATCCTCCCCCCCTCGAGGCCCGGGGAGAGGCGCACCACCACCTGGTCCCCCTCGGGGAGGAGGGCGAAGTCCGCCACCCGGGAAAGCTTCCGGGAAAGGGCCTGAACCCCCTCCAGGAGCTTTGAGTAGTTCAGGTAGTCCCCGGGCTTCAAGGGGAAGTCCCCTAGGTCCAGGCCCTCCCCCTCCACCCTCGCCACCTTGAGCTCCCGCACCCGCACGGTGAGGACGCCCTCCTCCAGGGCGGAGGCCTCGAGGTCGGGGCCGCTAAAGCGGTAGCCCGCCGCCTCGTAGCGGCCGGCGATGCCCCTTAGGGCCTCCTGGTACTTGGCGAAGTCAAAGGGGCCTTTCAGGGGCTCGAGGAGCCCGAAAAGCTCCCCCTCGGGGAGGAGGGTGGCCCCCTCGAGGCGCACCGCCTTCACCTCGGGGGCCTCGGCCACCCGGAAGGTGAGGGCCATCTTTCCCCCCACCTCCTTGGCCTCCACCTCCACCTTGGGGGTGAAGGGGAAGCCGTTTTGGCGGTAGGCCCGGGAGAGGCCCTGGGCGGCCTCCTGGGCCCTTAGGGGGTTGTAGGTGGCCTCCTTGCCGATGGCGAAGTTCTCTTCCAGGAAGCGGAGGAGGGTGGCCTCGGGGAAGGCCTTGGCCTCCACCCGCACCTCGGCGATGGGGGGGTAGGGGACGAGGCGCACCCTAAGGACCTCTCCTTCCAGGCGCACCTCCACCTCCCGGAAATAACCCGTGGCCAGGAGGGCCTGGCGGGCGGCCTCGAGGTCGCCCGGCTCGTCCCCTTCCCCGAAGGGCAGGGCGGCCCGGGCCAGGGCCTGGAGCACGGGGTCGCCTCCTTCTACGACCACTTCTTTAATGGGGGCGGCCAGGGCCAGAAGGCCCAAGAGGGCAAAGGCCAAAAGGCGTTTCATGGCCAAGAGCTTACCCAAAGGGCGTGAAAGGGCGGTGAGAGTAGAATGCTCTGGGTATGGGGGTCTACGAGAAAATCCAGGAGGCCGTGGCGGCCATCCGGTCCAGGACCGACTTCCTTCCCGAGGTGGCCGTGGTCCTGGGATCGGGCCTTGGGCCTTTGGCCGAGGAGGTGGAGAGGGTGGCGGAGATCCCCTACGGGGAGATCCCCCACTTCCCCCTTTCCACCGCCCCGGGGCACGCGGGGAGGCTCGTCCTAGGGCACCTCGAGGGCAAGCGGGTCCTGGTCTACCAGGGCCGGGTCCACTACTACGAGGGCTACTCCGCCGAGGAGGTGGTCTTCCCGGTGCGGGTGGGGTTTTTCCTGGGGGCCAGGACCTTCCTCCTCACCTCGGCGGCGGGGGGCCTCAACCCCCGCTTCCGCGCGGGCGGGATCATGCTCCACCTGGACTACATCAACTTCGCCGGGGCGAACCCCCTAAGGGGCCCAAACGACGAGCGCTTAGGCCCCCGCTTCCCCGTGATGTTCGGGGCCTACGACCCGGGGCTCATAGAGCTTGCCCGGAAGGTGGCCCGCAGGCAGGACCTCCACCTCTTTGAGGGGGTCTACGCCTGGTTCATGGGGCCCTCCTTCGCCAGCCGGGCCGAGCTCAGGATGCTCCGGGAGCTCGGAGCCGACGCCATCGGCATGTCCACCGTGCCCGAGGTCATCGCCTTAAGGCACCTCGGGGCCCGGGTCCTGGGGCTTTCCACCATCACCGACATGGCGGTGCCGGAAAGGGAGCACCACGCCACCGAGGAGGAGGTGCTCCGGGTGGCGGCCGAAACGGGCCCCGTCTTCCGCCGCTTCGTGCGGGGGATCCTCGCCGAGCTCTGATGGGGCTTCCCCAGGTCCTAGAGCGCATAGAAAGGGCCTGCCGCCGCGCGGGGAGGGACCCTAAGGAGGTGCGCCTGGTGGCGGTGACCAAGGGGCGCTCGGTGGAGGAGATCCAGGCCAAGGTCCTGGCCCACGGCGCCTTTCCCTTGGGGGAGAGCCGGGTCCAGGAAGCCCTGAAGAAGATGGAGAACCTCCAGGCGGAATGGCACCTGGTGGGCCCCCTCCAGCGCAACAAGGCCAAGTTCGCCCCCCGCTTCGCCCTCGTCCACTCCCTGGACTCCCTGCGCCTGGCGGAGGCCCTGGAGCGGGTGGGGGAGAGGGAGGGGGTGCGGCTTCGGGTCCTCCTGGAGGTGAACCTTGGCCGGGAGCCCCAGAAGCACGGCTTCCTGGAGGAGGAGCTCCCCGAGGCCGTGGCCCGGGTGCGGGAGATGCCCCACCTCGAGGTCCTGGGCCTCATGACCGTGCCCCCTTTGGGCCCGGAAGGGGTGGTGCGCCCCATCTTCCGGAGGCTTTCGGAGCTCGCCGACCGCTACGGCCTTCCCGAACGCTCCATGGGCATGTCTGACGATTACGAGTGGGCGGTGGAGGAGGGGGCCACCTTCGTGCGGGTGGGCCGGGCCCTCTTTGTAGACTGAGGGGCACATGGACCTGACCCCCTTGGACGTTCGCTACCAGGAGTTCCCCACCGGGCTTCGCGGCTACCGGAAGGAGGCGGTGCGGGCCTACCTCGCCCGGGTGGCGGAGGTGATGGAGGGCCTCATCGGGGAGAACGAGGCCCTGAAGGAGCGCCTAAAGGCCTTGGAGGAGGAGGTGGCCCGCCTGAAGGAGACGGAAGGGGAGCTCAAGCGGGCGGTGGTGGCCGCGGAGAGGATCGCCCGGGAGCTCAAGGCCCAGGCGGAAAAGGAGGCGGAGCTCATCCGCAAGGAGGCCCTCGCGGCCAAGGAGCAGGTGCTTCGGGAAGCCGCGGAGGAGCTCCGGCGCCTCCGGGGGGAGATTGAGCAGGCCCGCCAGGAGAAGGCCCTCGTCCTCGGCCAGCTTAAGGCCCTCCTCCAGGGCTACCTGGAGGCCGTAGCGCGGCTTGAGGCGGAGCGCCCAGGCGGGGAAGGGGCCTGAGCCCCAGGTAGAGCCAGAGGCGGTAGAGGGCCTCCCGGAGCCAGTAGGCCGGGGCGTACTCCCCGGGGACCGGGCACCCCTCGGCCCGGAGCCCCAGAAGCCGGGCCAGGAAGAGGGCCCGGGGGAGGTGGGGGGCGTCGGTGACCAAGAGGACCCGCCCCCGGAGGGAGGGCTTGAGGAAGAGGAGGTTCTCGTAGGTGGACTGGCTTTGGGTCTCGCAGAGGAGGGCCTCCCGCGGCACCCCCCGCGCCCTCAGGTAGCGGCACCCCACCTCCCCCTCGCTCTCCCGGTCCCCCAGGGCCTTCCCTCCGGCCACGGCGATCCTCGGGGCGAGGCCCCTTTGGTAGAGGGCGAGGGCGGCCTCGAGGCGGCGCTCCAGGGCCGGGGAGGGCTTGCCCCCGTACTGGGCCGCCCCCAGGACCACGATCCAGGCGTAGGGTTCCTGGGGCCAGGCCAGGGCGAAAAGGGCGAGGAGAGCGAGGCCCCGCACGCCCCCCACTCTAGGGCAACCGGGCCTTTTGGTATACTGGGAGGGCATTGGAGAAGATCTACGGGAAGACGGAGGGGCTCAGGAAAAGCGACCTCAAGAGGCTTTCCAACCTTTACCGCAGGCGGCTTCCGCCCGAGCGGGTTCTGACCCCGGAGCTCGCCCAGACCCTGGCGGGGCTGTCCCAGGAGATCCACCGGCCCGTCGCCCTCCTCCTGGACCGGGGCGGGCGGGTGGTGCGCGTGGGCGTGGGGGACGCTAAGGACCTCCCCATCCCGGAAGGGGCGAGGGCGGAGCGGCGGCTTTCCGGCTTCCGCCTCCTCCACACCCACCTCTCCCCAGGGGGGCTTTCCCGGCCCGACCTTTCTGTTCTCTTCCTCCACCGCCTGGACAGCCTGGCCGCCCTGGAGGTGGAGGGGGGAAGGCCCGCCACCCTCCACCTCGCCTTCCTCGCGCCCCCG
The DNA here is from genome assembly GCF_039793865.1 of Thermus sp. Lineage (GTDB taxonomy): Bacteria > Deinococcota > Deinococci > Deinococcales > Thermaceae > Thermus. The sequence goes on along the minus strand of NZ_JBAMMI010000028.1, from coordinate 10,613 downwards.
AAGACCGGGGAGGACTGGCGCCTCCTTCCCCCCAGGCCCTACTTCCAGTACCTGGACCTGGACCTGAGGGCCGAGGTGGAGGCCCTGGAGGAGGAGCTTTCCCGCCAGGCCCGGGTGAGGGAGCTTCTGGACGGGAGCGGCGAAAGGGCCATCCTGGTAGGGGTGGACACGGGGGAGGGCCCCGAGGCGGAGGCCGGCCTCAAGGAGCTCGCCGAGCTCACCCGCACCGCCGGGGGGGTGCCGGTGAAGCGGGTCCTGGTCTTCCGGCCAGGCCTGGACCCCCGCTACCTGGTGGGCCTCGGCAAGCTGGAGGAGCTCAAAAGCCTCGCCTACCACGAGAACGCCTCCACCCTCATCTTCGGCCTGGAGCTCTCCCCGGCCCAGGCCCGGGAGATTGAGCGGGTCACGGGCCTCAAGGTCTTGGACCGGACCCAGCTCATCCTGGACATCTTCGCCCTCCACGCCAAGACCCCCGAGGCCCAAGCCCAGGTGGAGCTGGCCCAGCTCCGCTACCTCCTCCCCCGCCTGGTGGGGAAAGGAAAGGAGATGAGCCGCTTGGGGGGCGGCATCGGCACCCGGGGCCCAGGGGAGACCAAGCTGGAGGTGGACCGGAGGCGCCTTCAGGAGCGCATCGCCCACCTTTCCCGGAAGCTCGAGGAGTACGCCAAAAGGCGGGAGGAGGCCAGGCGGCAGAGGCGGCGCCAGGGGGTGCCCCTCGTGGCGGTGGTGGGCTACACCAACGCCGGGAAGACCACCCTCCTCCAGGCCCTGGCCCGGGGCGGGGAGGCGGGGGAGAACAAGCTCTTCGCCACCTTGCGCCCCCTCACCCGGAGGGGGTTCCTGCCGGGGGTGGGGGAGGTGCTCTTCACCGACACCGTGGGCTTCATCCGCAAGATGCCCGAGGAGCTCCTCACCGCCTTCCGGGCGACCCTCGAGGAGGTGCGGGAGGCGGACGTCCTGATTCACGTCCTGGACGCCTCGGAAGAGGGGGCGCTGGAGCGGCACCGGGTGGTGCGGGACCTGCTTTTGGACCTCGGGGTGGAGGCTCCCGTGGTCCTCGCCCTCTCCAAGGCCGACCGGGCGGCGCCCTACGACCTCTACTTCCTGGGGGAGCGCCTGGGAGGGGTGCCGGTCTCCGCCCTCAAGGGGACGGGCCTAAGGGAACTCAAGGAAGCCTTGGCTGGGGCCCTCCTGGCCTCGGGGGTGAGGCCCCAGGCCTGGGCTCAGTACACGTGAAAGCCCTTTAGCCCCGCCTCCTCCCCCCACTGGACCTCCACCGCCTCCACCCGGGCGAGGCGGGGGCCTTGCTTGAGGTGGTGGAGGAAGGCCTCGAGGGCCTCCTTAGGCCCCTCGGCCACCACCTCCACCCGGCCGTCGGGGAGGTTTTCGGCGTAGCCCGAAAGGCCGAGCTCCAGGGCCTTCTTCTGGGTGAAGGCCCGGTACCCTACCCCTTGCACCCTTCCCTTGACCAAGGCCACGAGGCGCG
>NZ_JBAMMI010000028.1:0-9027 GCF_039793865.1 Thermus sp. | reverse complement strand
GGCCTCCGCCTGCGGGAGGTGCGCCTGCTGGGCCCGGACCTCTCCTTGGAGGCGCGGGAGGTGGACCTGGCCTACGACCTCCTCGGGCTCCTGAGGCGGGAGCTTCCCCTCTCCCTTGCCCTGAAGGGGGCCACCCTGCGCCCCACTTGGGAGGCCCTGGTCCCGGCGAAGCCGGGCCCGCCCCCGGCCCTAAGGGTGGTCTTCCGCTCCCTGAGGCTTGAGGACACCGAGGTGGAGCTTCCCCGGGGGAAAAGGCTCTTCCTCCCCCCTTTGCGCCTCACCCTTCTCGGGGAAAACCCCTACCGCTTCCTGGCCCGGCTTCCCGGGGGGAGCTTCCGGGGGGAGGCCCGGGCCCTTTCCCCGGACCTCGCCGCCTGGGAGGTGGGCTTTTCCGGGGGGGTGCGGGGGCTTTCCTTCTTCTACGAGGGGCTTAAGGGGGGAAGGCTTTCCGGCGCCTTGCGGCTTGGGCCCCAAGGGGTTTCCGGGGAGGCCCAGGTGCGGGAGGGGGCGGTGGAGGTGGTGGGCTTTCCCCTTGAAGGGGTGGAGGGAACCCTCCGCCTGGAGGAGGGCCGGGTGGAGGCCCGCTTCCGGGGGCGGGGCCTCGAGGGGCCCGTGGCGGCCACCGCGGAGGTGGACCTCGGGGCTCCCCGCTACCGCTTCCGGGTGGAGGGAAGGCCGAGCCTGAGGGCCCTCGCCCTCCACTACGGCCTCGCCCTTCCCGTGGAAGGGGATGGCCGCCTTGTTCTGGAGGGGGAGGGGTGGGAGGCCTTGCGCCTCCAGGGGTCCTTCGGGGGGGAAGGAAGGCTTCTTGGGGAGCCTTTTCGCCACCAGGGCACCCTCTCCTTCCGCAAGGTCTTCGCCCTGGAGGCGCGGGTGGAGGGCCGGCTCTTTGACCGCGCCTACACCCTGGAGGCGGGGCTTGAAGGCGGCCGCTACTGGGGCCGCTACCGGGACAGCCTGGGGAGCGCCCTCGCCCTCTCTGGGGAGGGGAGGCGGTACGAGGGGAAGGGGCGGGCGGCCTGGCCCAAGCCCCTGGAGGGCCTCGCCGCGGTGCGCTTCCGTGGGGAGGGGAGCCGCTACCGGGTGGCGGTGGAGGGCCCTGGGGCCCGCCTCCCTCTCTTTCCCCCCTTGGACCTCTCCGGGGAGGTGGTGGGGGAGGGGGAGAGGGTTTCCGGCCGGGTGGGCCCCCTGGCCCTGGCCGGGGCCTGGAGCGACCTCGCCCTCCGCCTCCGGCCCACGCCCCTCCTTGTGGGGCAGGTGGAGGGGGAGGGGCGCCTCCGCGGGGGGCGGCTTCTCGCCGACCTCCGCTACGCCTCTCCCTACGCCGCCTTCCCGGTCCGGGTACGGCAGGGGGAGGGGGGCTTTTTCCTGGAAAGCCCCTACGGGGAGGGGAGCTACCGGGGAGGCGTTTTCGCCTTAAGGCTGAAGGGGCTTCCCCTCCGCCTTCTGGACGAGGCGCGCCTTTTTGGGGAGGCGGTCTACCGGGAAGGGGCGCTTTCCGGGGCCTTGCGCTTGGAGGGGCGCTACCTCGAGGTCCGGGCCCGGCTTAGGGGCCTAGGGGCGGACCTGGAAGGGCGGCTTTCCACCCCGCTGGGGAGCCTTCCCCTTTCCGGGGCCTACGAGCCTGAGGGGGGCCTTAGCCTTTCCGCCGGGGGGCTACGCCTCACCTATCGGGAGGCCTTAAGGCTTGCGGGGGAGGCGGCGCTTGGGGAGTTCCGGCTCTGGGCGGACCTGGCCTACGGCGAGGGGTTCTCGGGGTGGGCTCACCTGGAGGGCCCCCTGGGGCTTCGGGGGAGGCTTTGGGGGGAGGGGAGGCGGCTTTTCCTCGCCCTCTCCGGCCCCGTGGAGGGGGAGGGGGAGGTCTACCCGGGCCTCGGCCTCGAGGGCCGGCTCCTCCCCCCCTGGCCCGAGGGCTTCTCCGCCCCGCCCCTCGCCTTCCGCCTGACCCGGGAGGCCCTGGAGTTCCCCGGGGTGGGGCGGGTGGAGCTTTCCGGGCGCTACCCCTTCCGCCTGGCCCTCCCCTTCCGCTACCGGGGGGTGGAGGGGCGGCTTTCGGCCCAGGGGGACCTAGAGGGGGGGTCGGTGGCCCTTTCCACCCCCTTCGGCGCCCTCCGGGGCGCGGGGGCCTGGCGGGCGCTCGCCTTGGAGGGGTCGGGGGACCTCGCGGCCCTCGGCCCCTGGACCCTTAAGGGGGAGGCGGACCTTTTCGCCCTCGCCTACCGGGGCGAGGCCGCCCTTTCCCGGGCGGGCCTCGCCCTGGAGCTTTCCGGGAAGGGGGCGGCCTTGCGCTTTACGGGCCGGGCGCCGGGCCTCGCCCTCGCTGGGGGGTACGGGAAGGGCCTTGCCTTGCGCCTCTCCGCCCGGGGGTACGACCTCGCCCCCTTCGGGCTTCCCGCAAGGCTTTGGGGCGCCTGGGGCCTCGAGGGGGGGAGGCTTCGGGTGGAGACCCCTTACGGCCAGGCGGTCCTGGAGGGGACGGAGCTTTTCCGGACCCGCCTCTTGCTGACCGGCCCCTACCTGGGGGGGGAGGGGGAGGTCTCCCCGGAGGGGCTTTCCTTGCGCTTTTGGGGCCGCTACCGGGCGGGCGGGGTGGTTGTGGAAGGGGAAGGGGAGGGAGGAGGCCCCTGGGGGGCCCTCCGCTTCCGGCTCGCGGGGGAGGCCCGGGTGCCCTACCTGGAGCCTTTGCCCTTCCGGGGCGGGGTGGAGGTGGCGGACGGGGTCCGCTACCGGCTCCAGGGTCCCCTTTCCCTCGAGGGGGAGGGGGCGGGGTACAGGGGGAGCTTTCGACTTCCCTTCGCCTTCCTGGGGAAGGCGGGAGAGGTGCGGGGAAGCTTCCAAGGGGAGGGGCTTCGCCTGGAGGGCGCGGGGGACGGGGTTTTGGGGGAGCTTCCCTTCGCCTTCCGGGGGGGCCTTGGGGAAGGGCCTTTCCTCGAGGTCCGCTACGCCGGGGGGGAGGTGGCCCTGGAGGGCGGGACGGTGCGCCTCGCCCTCGCCGAGGTGGCCCCCCTGGCCCAGGCCCTGGGGGTTCCCCTGGAGGGCGCCCTCGAGGCCCGGGTCTCCCTCCGGGGCGAGGGGGAGGGAAGGGCCCTCCTCTCCTACGGGGGCGAGGCCCTGGAGGCCACCTACCGGGGCACCCTCCTCCGCCTCTACCTGCCGGGGCGGGACCTGGGCCTCGCCTGGGACTGGAAGGAGGGGGAGGTGCGGGGCCTTGGGGGGCTTAGGGGGGAGGGCTTCCTCCGCCTTCCTAAGGGGGAGGCGGGGGGCGAGTTCGCCTACCGGGGCCTTCAGGTGGCCCTTTCCGGGCGGCTAGAGGACCTCGCCCTCAGGGCCCGCTACGACGCCCTGGGAGAGACCCTCCTCGAGGCCCGGCTGGACCTCCTGGCCCTGAGGGGCGAGGGAGAGGTGCGCCACGCCTCGGCCTACGCCGAGGGCCTGGCCCGGCTCACCTGGGAGGGGAGCCGCTACGCCCTGGAAGGCCGCCTAAGGGGCCTAAGGTACCTGGAAGAGGAGGGGCCCTTCTGGCTCAAGGGAGAGGGGGCCCGGGTGGAGGCCCGCTGGGAAGCCCCCCTGGCCCTGGGGGCGGGGTACGAGGGAGGCTTGCGCCTTTGGGCCAAGGGGGTGGGGGAGGTCCTGGGCCTAAAGGTGCGGGCCGACCTCGCCTACGGGCCCGAGGGGTACCGGGGCGCCCTGGAGGCTAGGGGCCGGGGCCTCCTCCTCTTGGCGGAGGGGCGGGGACCCTTGGGGCTTCGCCTCCTGGGGGAGGGCCTCCCGGGGAGGCTGGAGGCGGAGGCCACCTTGGAGGGCTTTAGCCTCCAGGGGGAGGCCCGGTACGCCTACGCCCTGGGCCAGTCCCGCCTTCAGGCCCAGGCCCGCCTCTCGGGAAGGCTTCCCGAGGTGGCCTTGGCAGGGGAGGGGGCCTTGGCGGGCGAGGGGGAAAGCCTGCCCTTCCGCTTCGCCTACCGCTACCGAGGTGGAGCGCCGGACCTCGCCGGTCTCGTCCTCCGGGCGGAGGCGGAGGGGGTGAACCTGGCCTTGGAGGCGGGACGGCTTTCCCTGAGGCTGGACCGGGACCTCGCCCCCTTCGGCCTCCCCTTCCGCCTCAGGGCCCAAGGGGAAGGCACCCTGGAGGCCCCCATCGCCCTCGCCCTGGAGGGGAAGGAGGGGAGGCTTTCGGGGCAGGCTTGGCTTTGGCCCCTCCGGGCCGAGCTTCGGGGGGAGGTCTACGGGGAGCGGCTGGAGGCGCTTTGGACCGGGGGGCTTTCCCTCCGCTTCCTTGGCCCCCACCTCTTCGGGGAGGCCCGGTACGGGGAGGGGCTTTCGGGGCGGCTCGTCTTCCGCTACCCCTTGCCGGGCGAGGGGCTTCGGGGAGAGGTGGACCTGGGGCGGGGGACCCTGGGCTTGGCGGGGGAGGGGGCCTGGCGGGGGAGGCTGGAGGGGAGCTTCTGCCTGCCCGCTCCCTTAGGGCCCTGCCCGGGGCTCAGGGCGGAGCTTGGGGGGGAGGTGGCCTACGGGGAGGTGGCCTTCCGCGGGGTCTACCGCTACGCCGCGCCCGAGGGGTACCTGGGGGAGGTCGTGGGCGAGGGGAGGCTTGCCACCCCCTACGGGGCCCTGAGGCTCCTGGGGCGGGGCTTGGGCCTGGACCTAAAGGGGGAGGGCCTGCCCCTTACGGGGCGACTGGACCTTTCCCCCTTCCGCCTGGCCTACCGGTACGCCGGGGCCCTGCCCTTGGGTCTTGGGGAGCTTCGGGCCGAGGGGGTCTACCCCGGGGCCTGGCTTTCCGGGACCTACCGCTATGGGGAGGTGGCCCTGGCCCTGGAGGGGCTTCCGGGCTTCCGGGTGGGCCTTTTTGGGGAGGGCGTGCGGGGGGAGGTGGGGCCCGGGGGGGTTTCCCTCCTCCTGGAGGGCTTCCGCTACGGGCCCCTTGGGGTTTCCGGGCGGGTGGAGGGGCCCTTTTCCCGGGTGGGCCTGGACCTCGTCCTTGCGGCCTTCGGGCGGGAGGCCAGGGCGGTGGGGGGCTACGGGGAAGCGGGGCTTTCCCTGGCGCTTTCGGGGGACCTCGAGGGGCGGGTGGCCTGGCAGGGGGCCTGGTCGGGGCGGGTGGCCTTTCAGGAGGGGTGGGTGGCCCTCTCGGGGCGGGGGGTTCCGGAGCTTGAGGGGGAGGTCTTCGGGGAGAGGGTGCGGCTTCTTTGGCCCAGGCTTTCCCTGGGGGGGCTTTGGCTGGACCTCGCGGCGAGGCGAAGCGGGGGCGAGGCCAGGCTCGCCCTCCTCCCGGGGGGCCTCGAGGCCCGCGGGGAAGGGGAGGCCCTCCTCCTCGCCTACCGGGTGCCGGGCCTTGGGCTTCCCCTGGAGGGGCGGGTAGGGCTTGGGGACCTCTCCTTGGACCTCACGAGCCCCCAAGGGGAGGGGGGCCTCCGCTACTCGGGGGGCAGGGTGGAGGGGAGGCTTTCCCTGGACCTCGGGGGGCTGGCCCTCCTCCTCCAGGGGCAAGGGGACCGGGTGGCCCTTTCCGGGGAGCACCCCGCCTCTCCTTGGTGGGCGGCGGGGGAAGGCCGGCTGGAGGGGGAGGTGGACCTCCTTGGGGCCTACCGCCTCCGCTACCGGGCGGGCCCCCAGACCCTGGCCCTGGAGGGAAGGCTCCTGGAGGCCACCCTGCGAGCGGAAGGGCCCTACCTCGCCGGGGAACTCCGCTACCCCGCCTCCGGGGAGCTCCGCTTAGACCTCCCCCTTCCCCCCCTGGAAAGCCGCTTCCAGGGCCGGATAGGGGGGGAGGGCTACGGCGTGGAGGGGACCCTGGCGGGGGGCGTGGGACGCCTTCAGGCCAAGGGGCGGCTTCTCCCCTTGGAGGGAGAGCTTTCCCTGGAGGAAGCCGCCCTGGAGGACTTCCTGGGCCGCTACGCCCCCTACCTCAAAGGGAGGGTTTCGGGGCGGCTCCTCCTTAAGGGCCTGGAGGCCCAGGGCGGGGTGGAGGGCCGGGTGGAGGTGGCGGGGACCGCCCTGCCCCTCCGCCTCCAGGGAACCCTGGGGCCGGGGCGCGCCCGGGGCGAGGGGAGGCTCGGGGACACCTCCTTCCGGCTGGACCTAAAGGAGGGCCAGCTGGACCTAAGGGCCTCCCCCCGGGCCTTCCCCCTCCACCTTCTTTTGGCGGCGGTGGCGGGGCCCCTCGAGGGAGAAGCCTACTGGACGGGGGAGGCGCGCCTCCGCCTTCCCTTGGCCGAGCCCCTTTCCGGAGAGGGGGTGCTGGTGGGGGAAAGCCTGGTCTTCCGGGGGGGCGGGGACGAGCTTAGGGGAAGGGCGGCCTTCCGCTACCAGGGGAAGAGGCTTTACGTGGATTACCTCCGCCTTTCCGGCAAGGGCTTTTGGGAGGGCGGGGGGTACTGGAGCCCCGAGGGGAGCGACCTCCACCTCGCCCTGCGGGACACCGTCTTCACCCCCGTGCTTCAGGTGGTGCCCGCCCTCAAGCCCTACCGGCCCGAGGCCTCGGGAACCCTCCTCGCCGAGCTGAAGCGGGAGGGCTTCCAGCTCGCCTTCCAGGACTTCCGCTTCCGCCTGGGGCCCGTGGCGGGCTACCTGCCCAAGGGCCTCCTCGCCCTGAACGAGGGGGCCAGGGCGGAAGGGGAGCTCTTCTTAAGCGCCCCCTTCCCCGGCCGGGGGCGGCTTGGCCTCGAGGGAAGCCTCACGGACTTCCGCGTCGTCGCCAAGGGAACGGTCTCCCTCCCCGGGCTCAAGGAGGACACCCCCGCGGAGGTGGCCTTCCGCTACCCCGGCTACCGGGTGGAGGTCCGCCTGGGGGAGGCCGAGGCCCAGGGCACCCTCTTCCCCCTGCGCCTCGCCGGGTACGGCCGCCTTCCCCTCTACTACCCCCAGTACTACCTGCAGGAGGGCCTCCTGGACGTCAAGAGCTTCTTCCTCTACGAGGAGAAGGGCACCTATCACCTCACGGGGAACGCCGAGGTGGTGCGGGCCCGCCTGGCCTTGCCCGAGGGGAGCCCGCGCCAGCTCAAGGAGGGGGTGGCGGTGGGGGAGGCCCGGGCCCCTTTGCCCCTCTTCTTTGACGGGGTGCGCCTCTACGCCGAAAGGGGCGTCCTGGTCCAGGAAAGCCTGGCCCAGGGGGAGCTCAAGGGGGAGGTCTACCTGGGTGGGAGCTACCAGGACCCCTTCCTCACCGGGACGGTCCAGGCCCTCTGGGGCACCTCCCGTCTTTGGGAGAGCCTCTTCGCCCTGGACCCCGCCTTAAGCTACCTCCGCTTCCGGCCCGACCGGGGCCTCCTCCCGGAGTTCGCCCTGAAGGCCCAGGCGGAAACCCGGGGCTACAAGGTGCTCTTGGAGGCCGAAGGGGAGTTCCTCCGGGAAGGGGGCCGGGTCAAGGTGCGCCTGACGCCCCGCTTCACCTCCGAACCCCCCCTCACCGAGCCCGAGATCTACGCCCTCCTCACCCTGGGGACCCCGGACGTAGCCCGCCTTGCGGAAACCCTTCCCCAGGCGGCCTTGGGGGCGGCCCTGGAGAGCGTGGTGCTGGGCCAGCTGGAAAGGGAGCTCTCCCGTGCCCTGGGCCTGGACCGCTTCCAGGTTCAGGTGCCCGCCTTCCAGGGCGGGGCGCTGGAGGACACCCGCTTCTCCATCGGCAAGTACCTGAGCCCCCAGCTTTTCCTGGGCTACGAGGTGGACCTAAGGGGGGAGCAGACCTTCTCCGCCCAGTACCGCAGGGACGGCCTCACCTTTGCCCTCTCCTCCACCTTTTTGCCGGGGGACGGGAGGCTTGGCCGCTTCGGCTTCGCCCTGGGCTACGACCTCGCCGAGGCTTTGGGCCTGAGCCTTGCCCTCGAGGCCAACGACGCCGTCCGCTTCAGCGTGGGCGCGGCCTACCGGTGGTAGCATGGCCCCGGTATGCGCGCCCTCGCCAAGCTGGCCCCGGAGGAGGGCCTAACCCTGGTGGAGCGCCCCGTGCCCGAGCCGGGCCCCGGGGAGATCCTGGTGCGGGTGGAGGCGGCGAGCATCTGCGGCACCGACCTCCACATCTGGAAGTGGGACGCCTGGGCGAGGGGGAGGATCCGCCCGCCCCTCGTCACCGGGCACGAGTTCAGCGGGGTGGTGGAGGCCGTGGGCCCGGGGGTGAAGCGCCCCCAGGTGGGGGACCACGTCAGCCTGGAGAGCCACATCGTCTGCCACGCCTGCCCCGCCTGCCGCACGGGGAACTACCACGTCTGCCTGAACACGAAGATCCTGGGCGTGGACCAGGACGGGGGCTTCGCCGAGTACGCCCTCGTGCCTGCGGAGAACGCCTGGGTGAACCCCAAGGACCTCCCCTTTGAGGTGGCGGCCATCCTGGAGCCCTTCGGCAACGCCGTGCACACGGTGTACGCGGGGAGCGGGGTCTCGGGGAAGAGCGTCCTCATCACGGGGGCGGGGCCCATCGGCCTCATGGCGGCCATGGTGGCCCGGGCGAGCGGGGCCGGGCCCATCCTGGTCTCCGACCCGAACCCCTACCGCCTGGCCTTCGCCAAGCCCTACGCCGACCGGCTGGTGAACCCCTTGGAGGAGGACCTCCTGGAGGTGGTGCGCCGGGTGACGGGAAGCGGGGTGGAGGTGCTTTTGGAATTCAGCGGGAACGAAGCCGCCATCCACCAGGGCCTCATGGCCCTCATCCCCGGGGGGGAGGCGAGGATCCTCGGCATCCCCTCGGACCCCATCCGCTTTGACCTCGCCGGGGAGCTCGTCATGCGGGGGATCACCGCCTTCGGCATCGCCGGGCGGAGGCTCTGGCAGACCTGGATGCAGGGCACCGCCTTGGTCTACTCGGGGAGGGTGGACCTCACGCCCCTCCTCACCCACCGCCTGCCCCTTAGCCGCTACCGGGAGGCCTTCGGCCTTCTGGCCTCGGGCCAGGCGGTGAAGGTGATCCTGGACCCCAGGGCCTGAGGCCGCCTTTTTCGGGTCAGGGGAGAGGGGGCGTGGCCCCTCTCCCCCGTTTAAGGTTTTTGTAAGCCCCCCTGAGGAGGATGGAGGTAGGGACCCTAGGGGTCCCGGAAA
>NZ_JBAMMI010000027.1:0-8762 GCF_039793865.1 Thermus sp. | reverse complement strand
GCCAGCCTGGGGGCCCCGGGAAAGAAGGCCTAGAGAGGCCTTATGGCCTTGGCTTAGGCGAAGGATTCACACCAAAAGGGTATGATGCCCTTCTGCAGGCCACGCTAGGCCCGAACCTCCTGCCGCTGGAAGGCCACGTAGGCCAGGGTGAAGAGGAGCACCGCCAGGGCGAAAAGGCCGGTGAGCTGGGGCCAGATGAGGAGGAGGCTTTGCCCCAGGGGCAAAGGGGTGCCGAGGACGGCTCCTTCCAGCTGGGTGATGAGGATGGGGCCCAGGGAGCGGACCGCCGGGTTCAGGATGGCGGTGAGGGCCTCGGCGAAGAGGGTGTTGGGGGAGAGGCGGGAGATCCAGAGGGCCAGGGTGGCCTGGTGGAGCTGGCTTTCCGGGTCAAAAGGATCGGCCCTGAGGAGGAGGGCGCTGGCCGCAAGGTCGGTGAGGATGGGAAAGAAGACGGCGAAGAAGAGCCAGACCCCCAGGGCGGCCAAGGCGGCGGTGGCGGGCTGGCGAAAGAGGACGGAGAAGAGGAGGCCCAAGGCCAGCCAGACCCCGGCGTAGGCCAGGGTGGCCAGGAAGAAGAAGAGGATGCGGGCCACCTCCTCCCCGCCCGGGGGGACCCCCAGGGTGAAAAGCCCCAGGCCCAGAACCAGGAGGAGGAGGGCGAGGAGGAGGACCCCCAAGGTGCCGAGGCCCGCCAGGAACTTGCCAAAGAGCAGGGCGTCCCGGTAGATGGGCTGGGAGAGGATGCGGGAGAGGGTGCCCCGGGCGTACTCCCCGTTCACGGCGTCAAAGGCCAGGGCGATGGCCGCCAGGGGCACGAAGAAGGAGAGGAAGCCCACGAAGGAGGGCAGGGGGTCCTGGGCGGTGGTGAGGAGCTTGAGGTAGAGGTAGGGGTCCTCTCCCACGGTCTGCCGCAGGGTCTGGGTCCCGGTGTAGACGGCGCTTAAGGCCGAGAGGAGGATGAGGACCTCGAGGATCCTCATCCTGAGGCCTCCAAGGTGGTCGGCCATCTCCTTGAAGAAGACCGCCCAGAGGCCCGTCCAGGGGGAACCCTCACGCCGCATGGCCTACCTCCTTGAAGTAGTGGGCGTAGATCTCGTCCAGGCTGGGCCGCCTCAGGGAAAGACCGTAGAGGGCGCCCCTTTCCACGGCGATCCTGGCCAGTTCAGGGCGCACGTCCTGGGTGGCGAGGACGCGGTAGCGGCCCCCTTCCGCCTCCACCCGGCTCACCCCCTTCACCTCGCGGAAGGGGCCCTCGAGGCCCGGGACCGCCTCCACCCACACCTCGTACCCGCCCCCCAGCACCCGGGCGGCGAGCTCCTCCACGCTTCCGAGGAGGGCGAGGCGGCCCCTAAAGAAAAGGCCCACCCGGTCGCAGATCTCCTGTACCTGGTGGAGGAGGTGGCTGGAGAGGAGGACGGTGATCCCTTCCCCTTTGAGACCCTTGATGAGCCCCAGGAACTCCCGGGCGGCCTCCGGGTCCAGCCCCAGGGTGGGCTCGTCCAGGATGGCCACCTTGGGGCGCTTGAGGAGGACCTCGGCGAGGCCCAAGCGCTGGCGCATGCCCCGGCTGAAGGCCGCCACCTTTCGGTCCCTGACCTCCCAAAGCCCCATGCGCTTCAGGACCTCCTCTATGCGGGCCTGGGCCTCCCCGTCGGGAAGGCCCAAAAGCCTCGTGGTGTAGCGCAGGTTCTCCCAGGCGGAAAGCTCCCCGTAAAACCCCACCTGGTCGGGGAGGTAGCCCACCCGGGCCTTGACCTTGAGGGGCTCCCGCATGGGGTCTAGGCCCAACACCCGGGCCTCGCCCGCCGTGGGTTCGGTGAGGCCCAGGAGCATGAGGATGGTGGTGGTCTTGCCCGAGCCGTTGGGGCCGAGGAGCCCGAAGACCTCCCCCTCCTCCACTTCCAGGTTCAGGTCCTCCACTGCCACCACGCGCCCGTAGCGCTTGGTGAGGCCCCGGGTCTCTATGACCGCCATGCTACCTCCGGCCGAAGCGGTTCACGGCGAAGCCCAGGACCAGGAGGGCCACGGCCATCAGGCCTATTCCCACCAGGCCCCAGAGGGTGGAGCGCACCACCGTGGCCCGGTAGTCCAGGCTTGCGGAAACCCCGTCGTCCCCGGAGAGGGAGAGGGTCACCATGTAGTCCCCGGTCACCGCTTTGGGGGAGGGCTTGATGCGGGCGGTGACCTCCTTCTCCTGGCCGGGGTCTAGGGCCTCGATCTTGTCGGGCTCAAACTTCACCTCCCAGCCGGAGGGTTCCATGGCGCTGAAGGAGAGGTTCTTGGCGGGGGCGCTCCCCTCGTTTTTCACCAGGAGCTTCACCGGGTTCTCCCGCCCGGCCACCACCTGGCCGGAGAGGCGCCCTTCCTTGGTGCTGAGGCGCGCCTCGGGCCGGCCCGTGACCTCCAGGGTGAGCCCGAGCTCCGCCTTGGCCTCCCCGGCCAGGGCCCGGAGGGTGACGGCGTAGGTGTCGGCCTTGGTGTCCTTGGGCAAGGAGACCTCCACGTCCAGGTCCTTGCTCTCCCCGGCCTTGATGGGCAGGCTGGTGACCTGCTGGCTGGAGAAGGCGGGGGTGAAGGTCACCTGGAAGCCCTTGGGGGCCTCGTACTCCAGGGAGACCAGGAGGTCGCGGTCGGACTCGTTCTTCAGGGTTACCCGGTAGCGGAAGGCGCTGGTGGGGGGACCCTTGAGGATGGGGAGCTCGGCCTCGAGGCTAAGCCTCTGGGGAAGCCCTTGGCCCACCACTAAAGCGATGGGGAGGCTTGCGGTCTGCCCCAGGCCCTCGGCCCGCACCAGGAAGCGGTAGGTGCCGGGCCTCACCTCCTTGGGCGGCTGGAGGCGGAGGGTGAGGGTGGCCTCCCCGTCTGGGGCCAGGTAGACCGCCCGCACCAGCCGCCCGCCCCCGATGAGGCTTGCCTGCCAGCCTGGGGCGGCTTCGGCCAGGGAGAGGCGGACCACCCCCGGGGGTAGGCCGTGGTTTTTGAGGGTCAGGGTGAGGTTCACGCTCTCCCCGGGTTGCACCCCCATCTCCGGGTAGGGGGTGCCCAGGGAGAGGCCGCGAAAGCTCTGGGCCAAAGCCACGCCGAGGACGAGCCCTAAGAGCGTCAGCAGTTTGCGCGCCATACTAAGCCTCCCTTACCAAAGTTAGGCAGGGAACATGAGCCCAAAATGAAAAGCCTCGGCCTCGGACGGGCCGAGGGGCGCGCCCCCGGGCCTAGCTCACCCGGGCCTCGAGGTACTCCCGTTCGCCCAGGACGATCTGTCGGGCGAGCTCCGGGTCCTTGGGGAACTCCTTGCCCCGCTGGATCATGTAGGTCTCGTACCGGCCGATCTCAAAGACCTCGGCCAGCTTCTTCAGGGCCTTGGCCATGTCAAAGGCCTTGCAGGAGAAGATATCTATGGAGAGGAAGCGCTTCTTGGGGAAGGTGTGGATGGCGATGTGGCTTTCGGCGATGATCACCACCCCCGTCACCCCGTCCTCGCCCTCGGGGCCGTAGCGGTAAACGAAGGGGGGGAGCACCTTGGTCATCTCCATCTCCTCGGGGAGCTCGTCCAGGACCTGACGCACCAGCTCGGCGTCCCGGAGCTTCTCGGGGTTGGCGTCGTAGCCGTCCACCATCAGGTGAGGGCCAAATCCAAAGAGTTCCACCATGACCACCTCCTTCCCGTGCCCCCCGGGGTATCCCCTGCGGCACGCCCCCCATTATGCCCCCCCCTCCCCCCCCTGTCAATACCTTGTCCTGGCAGAGAAAAACCCTTCCTACCCCCCTAGGGGGATTTCCCGGGGTGTCCCCCAGGGGGGCGGGGTGGGGGGCTTGGGGAAAAGCCCTTTCTGGTTCGGGCATCGGGTACGGGAGGGGAGTATATGGGCGCCGAGCGTGGGCTGGGCAACGCCCATTCCCAGGGGAAGGGTGTATGATAACCCCGGTAAGGAGGTGCCATGTACCGGGGAAGAGAAGGGCAGTGGGCGTTTTACCTGCACCGGATAGCGGGCCTGGGCATCTTGGTCTTCCTTATGCTCCACGTGGCCAACATCAGCAGCGCCATGTGGGGTCCGGAGGTGTCCAACGCCCTCATGAAGTTCTACCACCAGCCCGTGTTCCAGGTGGGGCTTCTCGTCCTCATCGCCGGGGTGCTCTACCACGGGTTCAACGGGCTCAGGATCATCCTCATGGACTTCACCTCCTTTGGCGTGCGCTACCAGAAGGAGCTCTGGTACGCGGCCTGGGTCCTTTTCGTGGTCTTCTACCTGCCCTTCCTGGTCAAGATCGGGGGCGGGATTCTGGGAGGCGGCCATGGCGATTAGGTCCAAGAGGTACCAGGAGGCAAGGCTCGAGGCCAGCACCAACCTGGAGCTTTACTGGTGGGTCTTCATGCGCATCAGCGGGGTGGTCCTGGTCTTCCTCCTCATCGGCCACATGTGGATGAACGCCGTCCTCACCGACCTCAACACCATCAACTACGACTACGTGGCGAGAAGGCTCTCCCAGACCACCTGGCGGGTCTACGACTGGCTCATCCTGGCCCTGGGCTTTCTGCACGGGGCCAACGGGCTCCGCTACGTGCTGGACGACTGGGTGCGGCACCCGGCGAGGCGCTTCTGGACCAAGGTGGTGGTCTACAGCCTCATCGCCTTCCTCTTCTTCCTGGGAAGCCTTTCCCTCTTTAACCACGACTTCGGGGTGAACTAGTATGGCGCACAGACACGAGGTCATCGTGGTGGGCGCGGGCGGGGCGGGCCTCGCCACCGCCCTGTATGCGGCCAAAGAGGGCGCGGACGTGGCCGTGGTCTCCAAGCTCTACCCCACGCGAAGCCACACGGGGGCGGCGCAAGGCGGCATAGGGGCCGCCCTCGGCAACGTGGAGGAGGACCACTGGGAGTGGCACATGTTTGACACGGTCAAGGGGGGGGATTACCTCACGGACCAGGACGCCGCGGAGGTCTTCGCCAAGGAGGTCATCGAGGCGGTGATTGAGCTTGAGCACATGGGCCTCCCCTTTGACCGGCTTCCTAACGGCAAGATCGCCCAGCGCCGCTTCGGGGGGCACACCAAGGACTGGGGCAAGGCCCCGGTGCACCGGGCGGCCCACGCCGCCGACCGCACCGGGCACATGATCCTCCAGACCCTCTACCAGCAGTGCGTGAAGCACAACATCACCTTCTACAACGAGTTCCACGTCACCGACGTCATCCTGGAGGACGGGGTGGCCAAGGGCCTGGTGGCCTTGGAGCTCGCCACCGGGGAGCTCCACCTCTTTGAGGCCAAGGCCATCGTCATCGCCTCCGGGGGGTTCGGCCGCATCTACAAGGTGACCTCCAACGCCTACACCCTCACCGGGGACCTGCAGGCCATCCTCTACCGCAAGGGGCTTCCCCTGGAGGACATGGAGTTCTACCAGTTCCACCCCACGGGGCTTTTCCCCCTAGGCATCCTCCTCACCGAAGGGGCCCGGGGCGAGGGGGGGATTTTGCGGAACGCCTTGGGCGAGCGCTTCATGGAGCGCTACGCCCCCACCATCAAGGACCTGGCCCCAAGGGACCTCGTCTCCCGGGCCATGTACCTGGAGGTGCGGGAGGGAAGGGGCGTGGGCCCCAAGAAGGACCACGTCCTTTTGGACCTCACCCACCTGCCCCCCGAGGTCATTGAGAAGAAGCTTCCCGACATCACCGAGTTCAGCCGCATCTACCTGGGGGTGGACCCCTTGAAGGAGCCCGTGCCGGTGATGCCCACGGCCCACTACGCCATGGGGGGGATCCCCACCACCCTCTGGGGGGAGGTAATCCAGGACGAGAAGAACACCGTGGTCCCCGGCCTCTACGCCGCCGGGGAGGCGGCCTGCGTGAGCCTCCACGGGGCGAACCGCCTGGGGACGAACTCCTTGGGGGACCTCGTGGTCTTCGGGCGCCGGGCCGGGATCCACGCCGCCCGCTTCGCCAAGGACGCGGACTACCACGAGCTCACCGAGGAGCACCTCGGGGAAAGCCGCGAGCGCATTGAGCGCATCAAGCGCTCCACCGGCAAGGAGAAGGTGGCGGCACTAAGGGCCGAGCTCCAGCAGTCCATGATGGACCACGCCTCCGTTTTCCGCACCGGGGAGCTTTTAAAAAAGCAGGTGGAGATCCTAAAAGAGCTCATGGACCGCTACACGCGCATCTCCATTGACGACAAGGGGGACGCCTACAACACCGAGCTGGTGGAGGCCCTGGAGCTCGGGTACCTCCTCGAGGTCTCCGAGGCCCTGGTCCACTCCGCCCTGAACCGCACCGAGTCCCGGGGGGCCCACGCCCGGGAGGACTACCCCGAGCGGGACGACCAGAACTGGCTCAAGCACACCCTGGCCTACAAGGTGGAAGACGGCAAGGTCTCTTTCCGCTACAAGCCCGTGGTCCTGGGCCGCTTTGAGCCCAAGGCCCGCACCTACTAGGAGGCCCGCATGCAGGTGACCCTCAAGATCCTCCGCTTTGACCCCGCCAAGGACAAGAGGCCCCACTTTGAGACCTACCAGGTGGAGGCCGAGCCCTGGGACCGGGTCTTGGACCTCCTGCACAAGGTGAAGTGGGACCAGGACGGCACCTTGGCCTTCCGAAGGAGCTGTGGCCACGGGATCTGCGGCTCCGACGCCATGCTCATCAACGGCAAAAACCGCCTCGCCTGCAAGACCCTGGTGAAGGACCTGGGGAGCGTCATCACCGTGGAGCCCATAAGGGGCCTCCCCGTGGAGAAGGACCTCATCGTGGACATGGAGCCCTTCTTCGCCGCCTACCGAGCGGTGAAGCCCTACCTCATCAACGATGAGCCCCCGCCCCAGCGGGAGAGGCTCCAGTCCCCCGAGGAGAGGGAGCGCTTTGACCCCGGCACCAAGTGCATCCTCTGCGCGAGCTGCACCACGAGCTGCCCCGTCTTCTGGGTGAACGGCACCTACATCGGCCCCGCCGCCATCGTCCAGGCCCACCGCTTCATCTTTGACTCTCGGGATAGGGGCAAGCGGGAGCGCTTCAAGGTCCTGGGCTCGGGGGGCGGGGTCTGGCGGTGCCGCACCGCCTACAACTGCACCGAGGCCTGCCCCCGGGAGATCCCCGTGACCCAGCTCATAGAGGAGGTCAAGCGGGAGATCCTCTTTGACCGCTTCTAGGGCGTGAGCCGGTGCCGGTCCCGGGGGAAGGCGCGGGCGTAGCGCACGTTGGGGAGGCCCAGGAGCTTCTGGGTGAGGCGCTCGGCCCCGATGGCGAATCCCCCGTGGGGAGGCATGCCGTACTTGAAGACCTCCAGGTAGCCCTGGAAGGCCTCGGGGTCCATGCCCTTGGCCTTCAGGCTCTCCAGGAGCTCCTCGTAGCGGTGGATGCGCTGGCCCCCCGAGGTGATCTCCAGGCCGCGGAAGAGGAGGTCAAAGCTCCGGGTGGTGCCCCCCTCCTCGGGGTGGGTGTAGAAGGGCCGGACCGAGCGGGGGTAGTGGGTAATGAAGAGCCAGTCCGAGCCCCAGCGCTCCTTGGCGTACTCCCCGAGGAGGCGCTCCGCCTCTTCGGAGAGGTCCTGGCCCACGGGGTAGCCGAGCTCCTCCTTGAGGATCCTTCTGGCCTCGGCGTGGGTGAGGCGGGGGATGTCCTTGGGGAAGGAGGGCCACTCCGCCTGGAGAAGGCGGATCTCGCTCCCCGCGGCATTCAGGGCCTCCTCCAGCATCTCGGCGAGGAGGGCTTCCTCAAGCCGCATGAGGTCCTCCTCGCTCCCGATGAAGCCCATCTCCACGTCCAGGGAGAGGTACTCGTTAAGGTGGCGGCTCGTGTGGTGCTCCTCCATGCGCCACACCGGGGCCACCTCGTAGACCCGTTCAAAAACCCCCACCATGATCTGCTTGTAGAGCTGGGGGGACTGGGCGAGGTAGGCCCTTTTTTCAAAATAGTCCACCCCGAAGAGCCCGCTTCCCCCCTCGGCCCCCGCCCGGACCACCTTGGGGGTGAAGATCTCGGTGAAGCCCTCCCGGTCCAGGTGGCGGCGGAAGCCCCGCACCAGGGCGGCCTGGACCTTGAGGGGGGCCCGGGCCTTTTCCCCCCTTAGGGTGACGTAGCGGTACTCTAGGAGGGTTTCGGGGTTCGCCCGCCACTCCTCCTTGGGGATCTCCACCGGGGTGGGCTCGAGGGCAGGGGAGAGGACCTCCACCTCCTGGGCCTGGACCTCGAGGCCCCCTGGGGCCTTCTCGCTTTCCACCACTACCCCCCGCACCCTCAGGGCGGACTCGGGTAAGGGGAGTTTGAGCCCCCCGCTGACCACCTGGACGACGCCGCTTCGGTCCCGAAGGAGGAGAAACTGGATCCTCCCCAGGTCCCTTCGCCAGTGGAGGAAGCCTAGAAGCTCCACCTCCTCGCCCACGTGCTCCCTTAGGTCTTGCACCAGTACCCGCATCTTCCCTCCTTAAGCCCTGGCCCCCCCGGCCACGGGGGACCGGGGGGGCCTTCCTTTGCCCCCCGCTAGCCGTTGTTGCGGCAAAGGGCCATGTTGGGCCTAAGTTTAGGGGCTTGTGCCCCCAAGGTCAAGCCGCTCAGGGCTTGCCTAGTAAATCGCCTTGTACCCCGGAGGGGGCGGGAGAAGGGTGAGAAGAACCCTAAGGCCGTAGGCGATGAGCTCCAAAAGCGCCCGCGCCATGGCCGTCCAAGGCTTCCGCTCCCAAAGGTATCCCCCACCCAGCCGCGTCTTCATCCCCCCAAACACCCCCTCCACCACCCCGTCAGGATCCCACCCCTCCCGCGCCCGCACCCGCCCCGAAGCCC
>NZ_JBAMMI010000026.1:0-8827 GCF_039793865.1 Thermus sp. | reverse complement strand
CGGGTGTGGTTTCCATCCCAAAATCCTAAGGCCAAGAAAGAGGGGTGCGGAATGTTGGCCTTAAGGTCTACGAGGCCCTTTCCGAAAGGCTTAAGGACCCCGAGGTCTTCCCCTTGCGGGTGGGCTTTGGCTCGGGGCGGCTCGCCCTGCGCCTCGCCCTCCTCCTCCCCGAGGACCACCCCGAGGGCGAGGAGCCCAAGACCCGCAAGACCGCGGGGGCCCGCCTCCCCCGGGACGGCTATCCCCTGGGCTGGATGGTGGGAAGGCTGGAGCCCCTCTGAAGGGGGTAGGGGTGGGGGCATCGGCGCTGGCCCCTCTGGCCTTGGGGTGGGTGGCCTATGGGCTCATGAAGCATGGGCATGAGCGGCTGAAGTTGAGCTTCCACCGATGCCGACGGAGACTCATCGCGGGTAAGCTGAGCCCTCTGTTATCGGTGCGGGTGGAGGCCGCGTAAGTCCAGCGAGATAGAATCGGGGAGGCATGGGGGGGCCGGGGCTTTGGGAGAGGGGGTTCGGGCGGAATGTCGGCCCCCGGCCCAACCGCTACGACTTCCTGGCCTTTCTGGCGGTGGCGGCCCTCCTCGCCGCCTTCCTTAGGGCCTCGAGGGAAGCCGCGGGGTCCTTGAGCCCCGAGCCCATCTCCCTGAACCCCTGGCACCTCCCCGAATACGCCCTCAGGACGGGCTTCCGCATGGGGCTTGCCCTCCTCTTCTCCACCCTCTTCACCCTGGTCTACGCCCCCCTCGCCGCCAAGACCCGGCTTGAGCCCTTCCTCGTGGCCCTTTTGGACATCCTGC
Organism: Thermus sp.; assembly: GCF_039793865.1. GTDB lineage: Bacteria > Deinococcota > Deinococci > Deinococcales > Thermaceae > Thermus. The sequence goes on along the minus strand of NZ_JBAMMI010000026.1, from coordinate 8,031 downwards.
AGTCGGTGCCCATCCTGGGCTTCCTCGCGGCCAGCGTGGGGGCCCTCGCCTCCCTCTTCCCCGGCAGGGCCCTGGGGTACGAGCTCGCGGCGGTCTTCGCCGTCTTCACCTCCCAGGCCTGGAACATGGCCTTCAGCTTCTACCAGTCCCTGAAGACCCTGCCCCGCGAGCTGGACGAGGCGGCGAGGCTCTACCGCCTGAGGTCCCTCCACCGCTTCCTCCGCCTGGAGCTTCCCTTCGCCCTCCCGGGTTTGGTGTGGAACGCCATGATGTCCATGTCGGGGGGCTGGTTCTTCGTGGTGGCCTCGGAGGCCATCAGCGTGGGCAAGACGGAGGTGGACCTCCCCGGGGTGGGCTCCTACCTGGCCCGGGCCCTGCAGGCGGGCGACCTTCACGCCGTGGGCTACGCCACCTTGGCCATGCTCCTCACCATCCTCCTCTACGACCAGCTCTTCTTCCGCCCCCTGGTGGCCTGGAGCGAGCGCTTCAAGTACGAGGAGCGCCCCGGGGAGGCCCCGGCGAGGAGCTGGGCTTTGGACCTCCTGCGGCGCACCCGGGCGGCGCGGGCCCTGGGGGAGACCCTGGCCGAGGCCCTCCTGCGCCGGGCGGTGGCCTTTGGGGGGGTGGGGGGAGGGGGCCTGGGCTTCCCCCGCCTCCTCCTTCCCGCCCTCCTCCTCCCCCTCCTCTACGGGGCCTACGGCCTCTTCCACGCCCTCCTCGCCCTGGGCCCGGGGGAGTGGCTTAGGGCGCTCGGCCTTGGGCTACTCACCCTCCTAAGGGTCCTCGGGATCCTGGCCCTCGCCGCCCTGGTCTGGGTGCCCGTGGGCGTGGCCCTGGGAGGGAGGCCCGCCCTGGCGGTTCGGGCGCAGGCCCTCCTCCAGTTCCTCGCCGCCTTCCCCGCCAACCTCCTCTACCCCTTGGCCGCCTACCTCCTCCTCCGCTACCGGCTTTCCCTCGAGGTCTTCTCCGCCTTCCTCATGGCCCTCGGCACCCAGTGGTACCTCCTCTTCAACGTGGTGGCGGGGGCCACGGCCCTGCCGGAAGACCTCAAGGAGGCCGCCCGGGCCTACCGCCTTAAAGGGCTTCTCCTCTGGCGGCAGCTCCTTCTCCCCGGGGTCTTCCCCTACCTGGTCACGGGGCTCGTCACGGCGAGCGGCGGTACCTGGAACGCCTCCATCGTGGCCGAGGTGGTGTCCTGGCACGGCCGGACCCTGGAGGCCACGGGCCTTGGGGCCTACATCGCCAAGGCCACGGAGGCGGGGGACGGGGGGAGGCTTCTTCTCGGCATCCTGGCGATGAGCGGGTTCGTGCTCCTCCTGAACCGCTTTCTCTGGCGCAGGCTCTACCGCCTCGCCGAGGAGCGGTTCCGGCTTTAGGGAGTGGGGCGTGGTCCTCTTGGAGGCGAGGAACGTGGGCAAGAGCTTCCGGGCCGGGGACGGGGCGCACCCGGTCCTCGCCGGGGTGAACCTGGAGGTGCGCGAGGGGGAGATCGTGGCCCTTTTGGGGCGCTCGGGGGGCGGGAAGAGCACCCTCCTGAGGATCCTCGCCGGCCTCGTCCCCCCAAACGAGGGGGAGGTGCGCTTCAAGGGGAGGCGGGTGGAGGGCCCGGTGGAGGGGATGGCCATGGTCTTCCAGAGCTTCGCCCTCTTCCCCTGGCTCACGGTGCTGGAGAACGTGGCCCTGGGCCTCGAGGCCCGGGGCCTCCCCAAGGCGGAGCGGGAGCGGAAGGCCCGGGAGGCCATCGCCCTGGTGGGCCTGGAGGGCTTTGAGGGGGCCCTTCCCAAGGAGCTCTCCGGGGGGATGCGCCAGCGGGTGGGGTTCGCCCGGGCCTTAGTGGTGGAGCCCGAGATCCTCTTCATGGACGAGCCCTTCTCCGCCTTGGACCCCCTCACCGCCGAGGGCCTGAGGGAGGACCTCCTGGACCTCTGGGAGGCGGGGAGGCTCGGGACCAAGGCCATCCTCCTCGTCACCCACAACATGGAGGAGGCGGTGGCCCTGGCGGACCGGGCCCTGGTCCTGCAGGGGAGCCCGGCCCGCATCGCCGCCGAGGTGCGGGTGCCCCTGCGCCACCCCCGGGACCCTCGGGACCCCCGCTTTCTCGCCCTCACTGACCGCCTCTACGCCGAACTCACCCACCGCGAGGAGGTGGAGCGTCGGGTGGAGGAGGTGGCCTACCGCCTCCCCGAGGCCCCGGTGGGGGCGATGCTCGCCCTGGTGGAGACCCTGGGGCGGCTTGGGGGCCGGGCGGACCTGCCGGTGCTGGCGGAGGAGGAGGGGTTGGGGGTGGACGAGCTACTGCCCCTCCTCGAGGCCCTGGAGCTTTTGGGCTTCGCCCGGGTGGCCGAGGGGGACGTGGAGCTCACCCCTTCCGGCCTGGCCCTGGCCGAGGCCGACCTTCCCCGGCAGAGGGAGATCTTCGCCGAGCATCTCCTGCGCCACGTCCCCCTGGTGGCCGAACTGCACCAGGAGGTCCTGGCCCGGAGGGTCCGGGAGGAGGAGGTGCTGGAGAGGCTGGAGGCCCGCCTTCCCCAGGAGGAGGCCAGGCGGGTGTGGCGGAGGCTTCTGGAGTGGGGCCGCTTCGCCGGGCTTCTCGCCTACGACGAGCGGGCGAGGCTCCTCTACCCTCCCGCCGAGGTGGAAGGGGCCTAGGGAGGCGGGGCGTAGGGGGCGAGGAGCTCGTTTTTCCGCACGAAGGCCTCCATGAAGCGGCCCAAAAGCTCCATCTGGCTTCGGTGGGCCTTTAGGGCCTGGAGCTTGGCTTGCTCCTCCTCCGGGGTGAGGTCAAGCCTCCGCCAGGGGAGGTGGCGTCCCCGGGGCGGGGGCTCCAGGGGAAGGCCCGGGTGGAAGCCCTTGGGCAGGGGCCACTCCAGGCCCCCGTGGACCACGTAAAAGTAGAGCCGGTCCAGGGCCCCCATCTCCCCGAGGAGCCTTAGGGCCATGTACCCCGTGGCCCGGTGGTCGGGGTGGGCGTCCTCGGGGGCGGGGGCCAGGACCAGGGTGGGGGCGGCCTCCTTCAGGACCCGGCGAAGGTCCTCCTCCCAGGCCTCCCCGGTGTAGGGGGCGCCGGGGGAGAGGGTGCCTTCGTAGGCCACCCCGGAAAGCCCCGTGGCCCGGGAGCGGTAGGGGGTGTAGAAGTGCTCCAGGAACATGGGGAGGAGGCCCCGGTCGGGGTAGCCGAGGAAGTAGAGGTGGCCCTCCGGCACCCCCAGGGTCCGGGCCGCCGCTTTGGCCTCCTTCTCCCGGGCCAGGGCCAGGGCCTGGAGGTCCTTGGGGGTTGGCCTCAAGGTCCGGTGGAGGAGGGCGGCGTCCCACTGGAACCCGTCCCCCAGGGTCATCCAGGCCAGGTAGACCTGGCCTCCCCCTTGGAGGACCTTCTGGATGAGCCCGGCGCAGCAGAGGCTCTCGTCGTCGGGGTGGGGGGCGAGGACGAGAAGGCGCGTCCCCGGCGGGGGAGAGAAGGCGGGCAGGGAGGCCACCCGGGAGCGGTAGTAGAGAGCGTAGGCCTGCTGGGTGATCCAGGGGGCGTTGATGGCCAAAAAGAGGCCGATCCCGATTAGGAGGGCGAGCCACCCCAGCCTCACGGCCCCATCCTACCCAAGCAGGCCCGCACCCTGGCGCCCCCCAGGGGGCTTTCCTCGGCCCGGGCGAAGCCCCCGTGGGCCTCGGCCACCCGCCGCACCAGGGGGAGGCCGAGGCCGCTTCCCCCACCCGGGGCGAGCCTCTGGAAGGGCCGGAAGACCGCCTCCCGGGCGGATTCGGGGATGCCCGGGCCGTCGTCGTCCACCAGGAGGCAGGGGCCCTCCAGCCGCACCGCCACCCGGCTTCTCGCGTGCCGGAAGGCGTTTTCCAGGAGGTTCCGCACCAGCGCCCGGAGGAGGTCGGGGTCGCCCTGGTAGGGGAGGGTGGGGGGGAGGTGGAGCTCTAGGACCTTGCCCTCCCGGGGCAGGTCCTCCAGGGCCTCCAGCACCAGGGCCACCAGGTCCAAGGGCTCGCGCCTGAGAGGGGCTTCGGCCCGGGCCAGGAGGAGGAGCCGCTCGGCCAGGGCTTTGAGGTGCAGGGCCGCCTCCAGGGCCCGCTCCAGGGGGCGGCGGAGAGGGGGGTCGGCCTCCAGGGCCTGCTCCAGCCTGCCGATGAGGACGGTGAGGGGGGTGCGGAGCTCGTGGGCGGCGTGGCGGACGAAGGACCTTTCCGCCTCAAGAAGCCTCTCCAGGGCCTCCAGGAGGAGGTTCTGGGCCCGGGCCAGGCGGCCCACCTCGTCCATCCGCCCGGGTTCGGGGAGGCGGGCCTTGGGGTCGGGGGCCTGGGCGAGCTCCAGGGCCCTTCGGGCCATGCGGTCCAGGGGGGCGAGGGCCCTTCCCGCGAGGAGGTAGCCCAGGAGGAAGGCGAGGGCCAAGGCCCCGGAGAAGGCGAGGAGGAGGACCCGTTCCATCCGGTCCATGGCCCGGTCTGCCCACTCGGAGGAGCGGGCCGCCACCAGAGCAAAGCCCCCTTCCTCCAGGGCGCAGTAGCGCACCTCCTCGTGGCTGAAGCACCCGGGCCGGAGGGTGGGGGGCGGGGGGAAAGGGGGGCCCTCCGCCGCCACCACCTGCCCCCCCGCCACCAGGAAGAGGGCCAGGTCCCGGGGGAAGCTTTCGGGCTCCTGTTCCAGCCTAAGGTGCCCGTCCTCCTCGTTCACCAGGGGGCGGGCGAGGAGGAGGGCGTCCCTTAGGGTGGCGTCCAGGGCCCCGTAGAGGGTGCCCTTCAAGGCGTAGCGCAGGAAGAGGCCTAGCCCCGCAAGGACCAGGCCCAGGAGGAGGGCGTAGAAGAGGGCGAGGCGGAGGCGGAGGCTCATCCCAAGAAGGCGTACCCGAGGCCCCGCTCGGTGCGGATGGCGTCCTCAGAGAGCTTTTTCCTAAGGCGGTGCACGTAGACGTCCACGGCCTTGGGGTCCACCCCCTCCTCCCCGGCCCAGACCTTCTCCAGGAGGACCTCCCTCGGGTAGTGCCCCCCGGCGTTTAGGGCGAGGAAGGCGAGGAGGGCGAACTCCCGGCCGGAAAGCCGCACCTCCTTCCCCTCCCAGAAGGCCCGGCGGGCCTCGAGGTCCAGGGCGAGCCTCCCCCGCACCACCAGGTTCCTGGCCTCCCCGTGGGCCCGGCGGAGGAGGGCCCGCACCCGGGCCCGGAGCTCCCTGAGGTGGAAGGGCTTCACCAGGTAGTCGTCCGCCCCGCCCTCCAGGCCCTCCACCCGGTCCTCCACCTCCCCCCGGGCGGTGAGCATGAGCACGGGGAGCTTGGAGGCTTCCCTTAGGCGCCTTAGGAGGGCGAACCCGTCCATCCCGGGGAGCATCACGTCCAGGATGGCGAGGTCGTAGGGGAAGGCCTCGAGGAGGCCCAGGCCCTCCTCGGCGCTTTTCGCCCAGTCCACGGCGTAGCCCTCGGCCTCGAGGGTCTCCTTCACCAGCTCCCCCACCCGGGGGTCATCCTCCACCAGGAGAAGCCGCATCCTTCCCAAGGATAAGGCGGAGGCCCAGGAACCAGGCCAGGGTGAGGGCCCAGCCCGCCAGGACGTCCGAGGGGTAGTGCACCTGGAGGTAGAGCCGGGAGAGGGCCACCCCGAAAGCCCAGGGAAGCCCGAGGAGCAGGACGAGGCGCGAGGCCTTGGGGTTCTCCTGCAGTAGCCAGGAAAGCCCAAGCACCAGGGCCAGGCTCGCCATGGCGTGGCCCGAGGGGAAGCTGAAATCGTGCTCCGGGGTGAGCTGGGGGAAGAGGTGGGGGCGGGGCCGGGCGAGGAGGTGCTTGCCGAGGAGGTTCAGGGCCTCGCTTCCCCCGAGGACGAGGAGGAACCGGGGCCAGGAAAGCCCTCTCCTAAAGGCCCAGAGAAGCACCCCGCCCGTGGCCAAGGCCATGGCGGGCAGGGAGGCGCTTAAGGTGAGGAGGCGGGCGAGGCCGTCCAGGAAGGGGGAGCGCAGGGCGTGGAACCCGGCGAGGAGCGCCCGGTCCCAGGGAAACCCCTCGCGCCGGTACACGTCCTCGGCGAGCTCGGCGAAGACGGCGAGGGCGAGGAAGAGCGCCCCGTAAAGCGCGGCCGGCTTCAGCCAAGCGGAGTAAGGAGAGGGCCTGGAGGCCATGGGCTACCTTCCGGCAGGCCCGGTGCCGAGGAGGGCTCCGGTCTTGGCGTCCAGGATGGCCTGGCGCGCGCCGATGTCTACCCTTAGGACCGGGCGGCCCCGCCACACCTGGTAGGCCACCTCGGCCGGGGCTTCCCCGGTGCCCAGGGCCTTTTGCGCCCGGGCCACCGCCTCCTTGAGCGGGATGCCCGGGGGCGTCCTGAGCCAGGCCCGCGTCCCGAGGGCCCGCTCCTTTAGGGGCTTCTGGCCCAAGACCTTCCCGCTTTCCCCGTCCACGTACACCTGGACCAGGTGGGCTCCCCGGGCCAGGTCCACCGCGTACACCGGGCGGCCCTCCCGCCAGGAGAGGCTGATCTCCTCGGGCGGGGTGGGGCTTCTCAGGTGGGCCTGGGCCGCCCTGGCCGCCTCCAGAAAGCCGAGCCTGGGTAGCGCCTGGCCCCAGGCGAGGCCCAGGGCGAGAAGGGGGGTGAGGAGCTTCCACGTGCGCATAGCTTCTCCTTTGGTAAAGTAGGGGCCCCGGGTGCCTTCCCCGGGGCCCGGGCCTTCGCTACTCGCCCGCCTCCTCGGCGCCGCCCTCCTCGTGCTCCGCGCCGCCCTCTTCGTGCTCGGCGCCGTAGGCCTCCTTATGGAGCACCTGGCCGGTGCCCGCGTCCACCTTCACCTCCTGCCCGGCCAGGACCACCTCCCACACCAGGTAGCCGTTCTCGTTCCCCAGGGCCACCCGGGTGGGCTTCTCGCTGGTGCCGAGGTAGGCCTGGGCCGCCTTCACCGCCTGGTCGGGGGTCACCTTGGCCAGGGCCTGGTAGGCCTGGGCCTCCGTGGCCTCGTTCCCCTCTGCTTCCTGGACGGGGATGGAGCCCTGGTAGCTCGGGCTCTGGTTTCCCGCCCCCTTGCCCATCTGGGCCAGGGCCAGAACGCCTAGGGCCATCGCGCCGATGCCGGTAAGGATCTCCTTCCTCATGGCTTCCTCCTTTGCTCCCAGGGGCCTTTCCCCTAGGGCGCCCTTAGGGTAGGGGAGCGGGGTTACACGGGGGTAAACGGGGCTTCCACCCTGGGAGGGCCCTCAGCGGTTCCGGCTTGAGCGCACCTTGCGGAGCCGCTTCGGCGCCACGTGGTCCCTGGGGATGACGCTGATGGTCCCGTCCACCTCCAGGACCGCCGCCAACACGTCCTTAAGGTTCATGAGGCCGTGCTCCCGGAGGGCGGCCATGAGCTCCTCCAGGTCCACCCCCTCCCGGGCCAGGTGCTCGGGGATCACCTTCCCCTCGTGGACGAGGAGGGTGGGTTCCCCGAGGGCCTTCCTCCTCAGGGGGCTTCGGGAGATGAGGCGGTCTAGGAGAAGGAGAAGGGCGGCCCCCAGAAGCCCCCCCACCAGGCTGTTGTCGGGACCGATCATGGCGTTCTGCACCACGTTGGAGAGGAGGAGGAGGGTGAGGAGGTCCACCGGGCTCATCTGGCCCAGGAGCTTTTTCCCGCTCAGGCGGAGAAGGAAGAGGAGGGCGAGGTAGACCGCCGCCACCCTGAAGGCGGTGAAGAGGACGGTGAGGGGGTCCCCCAGGGCCTCGCGGAGATGGGCTTCCATGGCACCACTTTAGGGCAAGGCCGGGACCCTCTTGGGCCCCGGCCCTTGGGGAAGGGGGTTTAGGGCCTACGCCCCTTCCCGCCCATGGCCCCGCCGTGGTCCTCCGACTTCCCGCCCTTTCCTCCGTGCTCTTCCTCGTGCTCCTCCCCCTTGGCCTTTTCCTGGTTAGGGGCTGTCGTAAAAGGGTGGTATCCTTAAGGGGTGACTCTTAGACGATCTTACCCCAGCGACCTCAGCGATGCGGAGTGGGCCCTCCTGGAACCCCTCATCCCCGCCCCTAAGCCCGGCGGCCGCCCCGCCAAGGTGCCGAGGAGGGAAATAATGAACGCCATCCAGAAGGTGT
>NZ_JBAMMI010000025.1:29294-51354 GCF_039793865.1 Thermus sp. | reverse complement strand
GCCCCCGGGTCCTTGACGCCCGGGCCCATCCCTTTTAAACTCTTCTTTGGCACCCCGGGCGCTCTTGCGCCCAGGCCAAAGACAGCGGGGGGCCTAAGGGCCTTAAACATCCCGCCGAGGCGCTTGAGGGGGAGCGTTTCGGAAATCCCAGAAAAAGCGGTTGGGGTTCCCCTGCCCCACAAGGGAGGAAGGCGTGCCAAACAAGCGCAACGTTGAGCTTCTCGCCGCCCTCAAGGAGAACCTTGAGCGGGCCCATGGCTCCTTCTTCCTGGTGAACTACCAGGGGCTCTCCGCCAAGGAAACCCACGCCCTGCGCCAGGCCCTAAAGGAAAGGGGCGCCCGGCTCTTCGTGGCCAAGAACACCCTGATCCGCATCGCCTTAAGGGAGCTTGGCCTGCCGGAGCTTACCGGCCTTCAGGGCCCGAGCGCCGTGGTCTTCTACCAGGACCCCGTGGCCGCGGCCAAGGCCCTGAAGGAGTTTGCCCAGAAGAACCCCAAGGGCATCCCCGAGGCCAAGGGTGGGCTTCTCCAGGGCCAGGCGCTCACCGCCAAGGACGTGGTGGCCCTGGCGGAGCTGCCCACTATGGACGAGCTCCGGGCGGAGCTTTTGGGGGTCCTGCAGGCCCCCATGGCGGAGCTCGTGGGGGTCCTGGGCGGCATGGCCCGCGAGCTGGTAGGCATCTTGGAAGCGTACGCGGAGAAGAAGGCGGCTTAGGAGGTGTAGGATGGCTTTGGACATTGAGCGCATCAAGGAAGAGCTTTCCCAGGCGACGGTTTTGGAACTCAAGCAGCTCATTGACGTCCTCAAGGAAGCTTGGGGCGTGACCGCTGCGGCCCCTGTGGCCGTGGCGGCGGCCCCGGCGGCGGCGGCCGCGGCGGCTCCCGTGGAGGAGAAGACCGAGTTTGACGTGATCCTCAAGGAGGCCGGGGCCAAGAAGCTGGAGGTCATCAAGGAGCTTCGGGCCATCACCGGGCTCGGCCTCAAGGAGGCCAAGGACCTGGCCGAAAAGGGCGGCCCCATCAAGGAGGGGGTTTCCAAGGCCGAGGCCGAGGAGATCAAGAAGAAGCTCGAGGCCGTGGGCGCGGTGGTGGAGCTGAAGTAGGGCCGTCCCACGGGGTGCCCCCCGGGCCTTTAGGCCCGGGGCTTTCTATTGGCGTGAACCCTTCGCCTAAGCCAAGGCCATAAGGCCTCTGTGGGCCTTCTTTCCCGGGGCCCCCAGGCTGGCGCCAGCCTGGGGTGGTATTACTGCCAGCGCTCCTCGGGGGGAAGCCCCTTTAGGCCCCGCAGCACCGCCCCCACCAGGTAGAGGCTTCCCGCCACCACCACCCGATCCGCAAGCCCCAAGGCCCGCTCCAGGGCCCGCATGGGGTCTTCCTCCACCTGGGCTCCGGGGAAGAGGGGGAGGAGGGCCCTGGGGTCCTGGCTCCTCGGGGAGGCGTAGCGGGTGAGCACCACGGGGCCAAGTCCCCTCAGGGCCTCGGCCATGGCGGCGTGGTCCTTGTCCCTGGAAAAGGCCAGGACAAAGGCGGCGGGCAGAAGCCCGTGGAAGCGGAGCGCTTCCTTTAGGGCCTGGGCCCCTTCGGGGTTGTGGGCCCCGTCCAGGAGAAGCTCCCCTCCTCCATGAGCGAGGTGCTGGAGGCGGCCCGGGTTTTCCGCCTGGCGGAGCCCCGCTTCCACCGCCTCCCAGGAAGCCCCAAGGAAGCGGCCCGCCAGGGCGGCCAGGGCCAGGTTCTCCGCCTGGTGGGGGCCGAGGAGGCGGGCGGCGAGCCTCAGGGCTTCCCCGGTCCTCTCCAGGCGCAGGGTGAAGGCGAGGCCCTCGGGCAGGGCCTCCACCCCCTCCACCTGGAAGTCCTCCCCCAGGACCCAAAGGGGCGTCCCCCGGGCCCGGGCCTCCGCCTTCAGGGCGGCGAGGCCCTCTCCCTTGGCGGCGGTGAGGGCGGGGGTGCCCCCGCGGAAGATCCCCGCCTTCTCCCGGGCCACGTCCTTCAGGGTGGGGCCCAGGACCTCGAGGTGGTCGTGGCCGATGTTGGTGACCACGGAAAGGGCGGGCTCGGCGGCGTTGGTGGCGTCCAGGCGGCCACCCAGCCCCACCTCCAGCACGGCGAACTCCACTCCTTCCTGGGCGAAGTGGAGGAGGGCGAGGGCGGTGGCGGCCTCAAAGAAGCTCGCCCCCAAGGCCTCGGCGTGGGGGCGGACCTCCTCCAGGAGGGCGAGGAGGGTTCCCTCGGGAATGGGCTTTCCCCGGACCTGGATGCGCTCGGAGAAGGCCACCAGGTGGGGGCTGGTGTAGAGGCCCACCTCGAGCCCCGCCTCCTCCAGGATGGCGGCCAGGGCCCGGGCCACGGTGCCCTTGCCGTTGGTCCCGCCCACCAGGGCCACGGAGTAGGCCTCCTCCGGGTGGCCGAGGCGGGCGAGAAGGGCCCGGATGCGCTCCAGGCCCAGGGTGAGCTGGCTCTGCCGGGCGTAGAGCCAAGCCAGGGGGTCCATCTAGCCCTTGAGGGCCGCCTTGCAGGTGGGGCAGAGGCCCCGGTAAGTGACCTCTACCGCCCGCACCTCCACGCCAGGATGGGCCTTTCGGGCTAGGGCCTCGAGGTCGGGGAGGTCTACCTCCAGGTCCACGATGGCCCCGCATCCTTCGCAGACCAGGTGCAGGTGAGGGTGGAGGTTGGCGTCGTACCGGGTGGCCTCCCCCGCCTGGGCGATGGGCACCAGGTAGCCCTCCTCTACCAGGGCCTCGAGGGTGCGGTAGACCGTGGCCAGGCTCACCCTGGGGACCACCTTGCGCACCTCCTGGTAGATCCAGGAGGCGTCCGGGTGGTTTTTGGCCCGGCGCACCACCTCGAGGACGGCCCTGCGCTGGCGGGTCAAGCGTTTCAGCGCCATCCCTTTCACTATACCCCAAAGCCGGGGGAATCTCCACTAAAAGGGTCGGATTTGCTCAAGGATCTCCCGCCCCCCCTGCTCCAGGACGTCCCGGGCGAGCTCTAGGCCGAGCTCCTCCGCCTCGGAGGCGTCCCCCTCGATCTCCGCCCGGATGAAGCTCTTGCCGTCGGGGGAGAAGAGGCCCCCTTCCAGGAAGAGGGCGCCGTCCTCGGCCACCTGGGCCAGGGCCCCCACCGGGGCCAGGCACCCGGCGCCAAGGCCCTTCAGGAAGGCCCTCTCCGCCCGCACCCGGTCGTGGGAGGGGGGGTGGTGGAGGGCGTAGCAGAGCTCCTCTGCGAGGTCATCCCCCTGGCGGACCTCTAGGGCCAGGGCCCCCTGGCCCGGGGCGGGGAGCATGACCTCGGGCTCCAGGAACTGGTCGATGCGGTTCCTCAGGTCCAGCCGGATGAGCCCCGCCGCCGCCAGGACGATGGCGTCGTACTCCCCGTTGCCCAGGGCGGCGAGGCGGGTGTCCACGTTGCCCCGGAGGTCCTTCACCACGAGGTCTTGGCGGTAAGCCAAAAGCTGGGCCTTGCGGCGCAGGGAGCTGGTGCCCACCACCGCCCCTGGGGGCAGGTCCTCGAGGCGCTTGGCCGTCCGGCCCAGGAAGGCGTCCCGGGGGTCCTGGCGCTTGGGGACGGCGGCGATCTTGAGCCCCTTGGGCTCCTCCGTGGGGAGGTCCTTGAGGGAGTGGACGGCGATGTCAATCTCCCGGGCCAAGAGGGCCTCCTGAAGCTCCTTGACGAAGATGGCCTGCTCCCTGGGACTCGCCCCCTGGTCTCCCCGGGTCTTGATGGTCTTGACCTTAAACTCGGCCTCCGGCCAGCTCTCCTTGAGGCGCTCCACCACAAAGCGGGTCTGGGCCAGGGCCAGGGCGCTCCCCCGGGTTCCCACCACGATGACGCGCATACTTTCCCATACTACACGAGGCCCCTCACTCCAGGGCGAGCCCCACGGGGTCCTCCAGAAGCCCCGCCAGGTGGCGGCAGAAGCGGGCGGCGTCGGCCCCGTCAATGAGGCGGTGGTCGTAGGTGAGGCCGAAGGGCATGAGGAGGCGGGGCACGAAGGCCTCCTTCTCGGGGTCCCAAAGGGGCTTCATTTGGGAGCGGGAAACCCCCAGGATGGCCACCTCCGGCCAGTTGACGATGGGGGTGAAGCCGGTGCCCCCGATCCCCCCCAGGTTGGAGAGGCTGAAGGTGCCCCCCTGCATCTCCTCGGGGGCGAGTTTGCGCTCGCGGGCCCTCTCGGAAAGGGCCTGAAGCTCCCGGGCCAGGGCGAGGACCCCCTTCTTGTCCACGTCGCGGATCACCGGCACCAGGAGGCCGTGGGGCGTGTCCACCGCAACCCCGATGTGGACGTAGTCCTTGTAGACGATCTCCTGGGCCTCCACGTCAAGGGAAGCGTTGAACTTGGGGAAGGTCTTCAGGGTGAGGGCCAGGGCCTTGAGGAGGAAGGCGGTGAGGGTGAGGCGGAACCCCTTCTCCTCGGCCTTCTTGGCGTACCGCTTGCGCAAAGCCTCCAGCTCGGTGATGTCCGCCTCGTCAAAGTGGGTGACCATGGGCACCTGGGCCCAGGCCTGGCTCATGGAGCGCAGGGTGGCCTTGCGCACCCCGCTCATGGGCTCCCGGCGCACGGGGCCCCACTTGCCGAAGTCGGGAAGGCTGGGGGCGGGGACCGCCGGAGGGGCCGCGGGGGCCTTGGCAAGGCCCGCCGCCCGGCGCACGTCCTCCTCGGTGATGCGCCCGGCAAGCCCCGTGCCCCGGAGCTGGCCCAGGTCCACCCCGAGCTCCCGGGCGAGCCGCCTTATGGAGGGGGCCGCCGGGATGAGGCGGCGCTCGGGCCCGGAGGGCTCCTTCGGGGCGGGGCGGGGCGCCTCCTCGGCCTTGGGGGCGGGCGCTTCGGGCTTTTCCTCCGCTCTAGGGGGCGCTTCCGCCCCGCCCTCGGCCTCGGAAAGCTCCAGGAAGGGCTGGCCGGGGCGCACCTCGTCTCCCACCTTGACCAGGACCCGCTTCACCACGCCGCCCACCTCCGCGGGCACCTCCACCACCGCCTTGTCCGTTTCCAGCTCCAGAAGGGGCTGGCCCGGCTCCACCCGGTCCCCTTCCTTCACCAGGACGCCCACCACGGTCGCCTGCGTTACGTTGTCGCCGAGTTCGGGTAGCCTGACCTCCATGCTCTCCCCCTACCGCCGGTGGGGCGGCACCTCCTTAAGCTTAAGGCCCAGGTCCTTCCTCGCCCTTTCCAGGGTCTTCCCCGTCACCTTGCCCTCCTCGTGGAGCAGGGCCAAGGCGGTGTAGGCGATGTGCCGGGCGTCCACCTCAAAGAAGTCCCTAAGGGCCTCCCGGGTGTCGGAGCGGCCGAAGCCGTCCGTGCCCAAGACGGCGAAGGGCCGGTCCACGTACCCCCGGACGAGGTTGGGCAGGGCCTTCAGGTAGTCGGTGGCGGCCACCACGGGCCCCTCGTGGCCCTCGAGGACCTCCTGCACGTAGGGCCTCCGGGCCTTGCCCAAAAGGCGGGTTTCCCGCTCCGCCTCTATGGCGTCCAAGTAGAGGGCCTTGTAGCTGGTGGCGCTCCAGACGTCCGCCAACACGCCGTACTTGGCCAGGAGCTCCTGAGCCTTCAGGGCCTCGTTCAGGATGGACCCCGAGCCCCAAAGCTGCACCCTGGGGCCCTGCCCTTCCCCGGGGCGGAAGAGGTAGAGCCCCTTGAGGATGCCCTCCCGGATCCGGTCCCTGGGCTCGGGCATGGGGGGGTGGACGTAGTTCTCGTTCTCTATGGTGATGTAGTAGAAAACGTCCTCTCCGTGGCCGTACATGCGGCGGAGGCCGTCCTCCAGGATCACCGCGAGCTCGTAGGCGAAGGCCGGGTCGTAGGCGAGGAGGTTGGGGGCGGCCAGGGCGTAGACGTGGCTCTGGCCGTCCTGGTGCTGGAGGCCCTCCCCCGCCAGGGTGGTGCGCCCGGCGGTGGCCCCGAGGAGGAAGCCCCGGGTGCGCTGGTCGGCGGCGGCCCAGACCAGGTCCCCCATCCTCTGCAGGCCGAACATGGAGTAGGTGATGAGGAAGGGGATGGTGGGGATGCCCCAGTGGGCGTAGGCGGTCCCGGCGGCGATGAAGTCCGCCATGGCCCCGGCCTCGGTGATCCCCTCCTCCAGGATCTGGCCCTCCTTGCTCTCCCGGTAGGCGGTGAGGGTGCCCGCGTCCACGGGGATGTAGAGTTGCCCCTGGGGGGAGTAGACGCCCACCTGGGCGATGAGGGCCTCCATGCCGAAGGTGCGGGCCTCGTCGGGCACGATGGGGACGATGAGCTTCCCGATCTTGGGGTGGCGGAGGAGCTTGGCGAGGATGCGCACGAAGGCCATGGTGGTGGAGATCTCCCGCCCCCCGGAGCCCTCGTAGAACTCCCGGAAGAACTCCTCCTCCGGGACCTCGAGGCCCCCCTGGAAGCGCACCCTCCTTTCGGGCACGAAGCCGCCCAGGGCCTTCCGCCGCTCCAGGGTGTAGCGCACCTCGGGAGAGTCCGGCCCTGGGTGGTAGTAGGGGAGCTCGGGGAGCTTTTCCTCGGGGATGGGGATGCCGAGGAAGCGCCGCGCCTCCTTCAGGTCCTCCTCGGTGAGCTTCTTCACCTGGTGGGCCACGTTCTTGGCCATGGCCGTGGGGCCCATCCCGTAGCCCTTGATGGTGCGGGCGAGGATGACCACGGGGCTTCCCTTGTGCTCGAGGGCGGCCTTGTAGGCGGCGTAGATCTTGACCAAGTCGTGCCCGCCCCGGGAGCGGGTGAGCTCGGTGAGCTCCTCGTCCGTCATCCCCTCAATGAGCTTCTTGAGCTCGGGGGTGTTGAAGAAGCGCTCCCTGAGCTCCTTGCCCCCGAAGGCGGCGTAGCGCTGGCTCTCCCCGTCCACCAGGGCCTCAAAGCGGCGGAGGAGGTGGCCCTCCTGGTCCTTGGCGAGGAGGGCGTCCCAGGCCGAGCCCCAGACCACCTTGATCACGTGCCAGCCCGCGCCCCTATAGAGCCTCTCCAGCTCCGGGATGACCTTGGAGTTGCCCCGCACGGGGCCGTCCAGGCGCTGGAGGTTGCAGTTCACCACGAAGATGAGGTTGTCCAGCCCCTCCCGGGCGGCGAGGTGCAAAGCCCCCACCGTCTCCGACTCGTCGTGCTCCCCGTCCCCGAGGAAGGCCCAGACCTTGGCGGAGCTTTTGGGCTTGAGGCCCCGGTCCTCGAGGTAGCGCATGAAGCGGGCCTGGTAGATGGCCTGGATGGGGCCTAGGCCCATGGAGACCGTGGGGAACTCCCAGAAGTCGGGCATGAGCCAGGGGTGGGGGTAGCTGGAAAGCCCCCGGCCCCCCGGCACCGGGGGGTGGACCTCCCGGCGGAAGTTCTCCAGGTCCTCCTCCTTAAGCCGCCCCTCCAAAAAGGCCCGGGCGTAGTTGCCGGGGGAGGCGTGGCCCTGGAAGAAAACCAGGTCCCGGTCAAGCCCGGCCTCGGGCCCGCGGAAGAAGTGGTGGAAGCCCACCTCGTAAAGCTCAGCGATGGAGGCGTACGTGGCGATGTGCCCCCCGATGCCCTCCGCCTTCTGGTTGGCCCGGGTGACCATCACCGCCACGTTCCAGCGGAGGATGTTGGCGATGCGCCGCTCCATCTCCAAGTCGCCGGGGTAGGGGGGCTCTAGGGCCTTGGGGATGGTGTTCAGGTAGGGGGTGGAGAGGCGGTTCGGCGGGGAGACCCCTTGCAGGTAGAGGTACTCGTCTAGGAGCCGGAGGAGCTCGGCTACCCTCTCGGGCCCCTCCACCCGGAGCACGTACTCCAAGGACTCCACCCACTCCCGGTTCTCCACCTGCCTAAGGCGCTCCCGCTCCTCCGGCGAGAGGGTCCTGAAGGCTTCCACCAGCGCTTTCTCCGTCATGCCTCCCCCTTGCGGAAAACTACACTACACCGACTCACCTCTAAGTGTGGCGCAGGGGAGCCGGTTTGTCCAATAGAACCTGCCGGGCCAAGGTGATAAACTTTTCTTATCATGAACCTGCGCCGCCTGCGCCTCTTCCTCCTCCTCGCCGAGGAAAAAAACTTCCGTAAGGCGGCGGAGCGTGCCTACCTCTCCCAGCCGGCCCTTTCCCAACAGATCCAGGCCCTGGAAAGGGAGCTTGGGGTCAAGCTGGTGGAGCGAAGGCCCTTCCGCCTGACCCCTGCGGGAGAGGCCCTGAAGGACCAGGGGGAGAGGCTTCTAAAGGAGGTGGAGGCCCTCAAGGAAAGGGTGCGCCGGGCGGGAAGGCGGGAGCTCCGCTTCGGCGTGCCGGAGAACCTCCTCCCCGACCTCATGCCCCTCCTGGACCACCTGCGCCGGGGGCTCGGCCAGCCCGTGGAGGTCTTGGAGATGCACACCCCCGAGCAGGTGCGGGCCCTCAGGGAGGGACGGCTGGACTACGGGCTCGCCGGGCTGAAGGTGGAAGACCCGGGGATCGGGGAGGAACCCTTGTTCAAGGTGCCCATCGTGGCCCTCCTGCCCGAGGGCCACCCTTTGGCGGGGGAGGAACGGGTGGCCCTCTCCGACCTGCGGGAAGAGCCCTTTCTTCTCGTTCCAAAGGAGATCCTTCCCCCCCTCTACGAAGCCTTCATGGAGGTCTTTCGCAAGGCGGGGTTCGTCCCCAAGGTGGTGCGGGAGGTGGCCCGCTTTCCCCAGGCGGTGAGCCTGGTGGCCGCGGGGGTTGGGGTCTACCTGACCCTGGCCCCGTACCGGGTCTTTCCCCATCCCGGCACCGTTCTCCGGCCCCTGAAGGAGGAGGCCGCCCTGCAGGTCTCCCTGATCTACTGCAAGCACCCCCAACCCCCCCGCCTCGAGGAGGTGCGGGCCCTGCTTTCCGCCCTGGTTCTTTAAGCTTGGAGCCCTGGAGCCTCCCCCTCGCTCCAGGCGAGCTCCACCAGGGCGATGAGGTCCTCCACGGGCACCCCATAATCCCGGGAAAGCCGGGTGATCTCGTGGCCTAGGCGGCGGAGGTGGGCGAGCTGGGCGGGCCCGGCCTCCTGGGCCAGGCCCAAAAGCCAGGAGAGGAGGGTTTCGGCCTCCTCGTCGGTGAGGCCATCGGTCAGGGCTTCGTCTTCCAAAAGCAGGTGGGCGGGGTCTTCCCTCATCGCCTCTTTAGTATCTCCTCTTGGCGCACCATGCCTAGCCTGCGGGCCAGGGCCTCGAGGTGGGCGGGGTCTTGGGCCGCGGCCACCAGGGCCTCGAGGCGGGCGATGGCGGCCTCCTTCCTCCGGAGCTCGGCCTCGAGGCGGGCCCGCTCCTGGGCCAGCTCGCGGGCCCGCACCCCCTCTTGGGCCAGGAGGAAGAGGGCGTGGACCAGGCCCAGGGCGAAGACCAGGGGGAGGATGCGGTAGATGGGGCGCTCCAAGGTGGGGCCATTATACCCCCGTGCCCAACACGGGGTGGGGGGTGCGGGAAGGGCAGACTCGGCCAATATGCGGCTTCTTCCTCACGCTTCAGGAAGCCCCTTCGCGAGGAGGAGGGCTAGGGCGTAGAGGAGGGCGGCCAGGAGGAAGAGGGCGGGAAACCCTAGGCGGTCCGCCAGGTACCCCCCGAGGACCGGGGAGAAGGCGAAGAGGCCCGCCAGGGTGTTGGCGAGGCCGATGGCGGCGCTCCTTTCCCCAGGGGGGGCCAGGTTGAGGAGCAAGGTGGTGGTGGAAAGGCCCAGGGCGGCTAGATAAGCCCCCTGGAGGAGGAAGACCAGGCCGAAGAGGCCCGGGGGAAGGAGGAGGGCGAGGAGGGGGCTAAGGAGGGCGAGGAAAGCCCCCGCCCTTAGCACCCCCCTGGACCCCCTTTCCGCCATCCGGGCCCAGAGGAGGTTGGAAAGGGTGAAGGCCAGGGCGTAGAGGGAGAGGTAGAGGCCAAGCTCCTTCCCCTGCCCCAGGGCCCTCACGGCGTAGGCGGCGTAGAAGGGCTCGGCGAGGCCGGCCAAGGCGAGGAGGAGGCGCACCCCCAGGTAGCGGCGGAAGGCGGGGGAGAGGAGGGGGGCCTTCAGGTCCAGCCTCGCCTCCTTGGGGGCCTCCTCGGGTTCCTCCGTGAGGCCGAAGAGGTACCAACCAAGCCCGTAGGCCAAGGCCCCCAGGGCGAAGAGGAGGGCGTAGGGCAGGGGGAAAGGGAGGGGGAGGGAAAGCACCTCCCGCACCAGAAACCCCGCCAGGAAGGCGAGAAGCCCCCCCACCAGGTTCCGGGCGGAGAAGAGGGCGGCTCGCCTCCCTTGGGGCGTGGTCTTGGCCACCACCTCCCAGAAGGGGAGGCTGGAGACCCCGGTGAAGAGGGCGTTCAGGAGAAGCCCGAGGAGGAAGCCGAGGAGGAGGAGGGAGGGGTTTTCCGAAAAGAGGAAGGCGGAGAGGGCCATGAGGAGGACCCCGGAAAGCCTCAGGGCGGCCACCCTCCGGTAGAGGACGATCTTCCGGGGAAGCCTCGCCACCCAGGGGGCGAGGAAGGCCTGGGGCACCATCCCCCCCGCCTGGAGGAGGGCGGGGAGGAGGCCGATTAAGGCCCCGGGGGCGCCTAGCCTCGCGGCGAAGCCCGAGAGGACGATGTTGGGGTTTAAAAAGGCGTCTCCGAGCCACACCAGCCAGCCGTTCACCACGGCCAGGCGGTAGTTCCGCTCCTTAAGGTCTAAGATGGTGAGGATGGTGCTTCTCCCGTCCCTCGGGGCCTTCCACATCCTGCACCCACGCTATAACGCGGCCACGGTCCTCGCCATCCTGGAAAGGGCCAAGCCCCCCGTCCTCTACCTGGCCTCCCACTCGGAGGAGGGGCTAAGGGAGGGGCGCTGGCGGGAGGAGGACCCCCTCCTCTTCCACCTCCTGCCCTGGGCGGAGGCGAGGGGTATCCCCGTGGTGGCCCTGGACGAGGAGGCCCACCTCAAGGCCGAGGCCGAGACCTTCCGGGAGGCCCTAGGCCAGTTTCCCGGGGGGAGGCCGCACCTTCAGGCCATGGCCGCCTTTGACGAGGCCCTCCTCGCCCTCCTAAGGGAGCCCCTAACCCCCGAGGCCCTGGCCTCGGAGGCCTTCCTGGGGCGGCTTCGGGAGGTCTACGGGGGCTTCGCCCAGGCCTTCGGAGAAGGCCCGGCCACGGGCTTCCGCAAGAGGCGCATGGAGCGGGTGGCGGGGGCCCTAAGGGGGAAGGAGGGGGCGGTGGTGGCGGACCTCCTGGACTACCCCTTCCTGGCCGAGGCCTTTCCCGAGGCCCTGCCCCAGGGCCACGAGCCCGGGGAGGCGGAAAGGGAAAGGGCCCTCTTGGACCGGGCCTGGCAGCTTAAGGAGGAGGACGACTGGGGGAAGCTTCTGGAGGGGCTTTTCGCCATCGGAAGCCCCGAGGCCCTGTACCTCGCGGCCCAGGTCTACCTGGCGGCGGGGGAGTGGCGGGAGGCCTTGGGCCTCATGGAGGAGGTGGTGCGGACGGACTTCCAGCACCCGGAGTACCTCCCAGGCTACGTCCTCGCCCGCTTCGGCCAGCTTCTGGACCTGGCCGGGGAGCGGGAGCGGGCCCTAAGGGCCTACCGGGGGGTGCTGGCCCTCTCCTGGGCCCCGGAGGAGGCCCGGGCCCTCGCCCGGGCGGGCCTGAGGAGCCCCTTCCGCCTTTAGGTACCCCGCCGCGGCGAAAGCCGCGGCGGGGGCCCCAAAGAGCCCTCCAGGGAGGCCTAGCCTGAGCCCGGGGTCATTTGTCTTGTGGGAGAAGGGGTATCCTCGAAGCATGGAGGTGGAGGTCCGCCGCGCCCGCCACGCCCAGTACCTGCGCTTGGCGGCGGTGCACGCCGGGCCTTTGGGGCCCGCCCTCCTCGGGCGCCCGGAGCTCGCTCCCCTTTACGAAGGGGCCTACGCCCATTGCTCGGGGGCCCAGGGCCTCCCCTGCCAGGGGGTGGGCGGGGAGCCCCGGGTCTGCCTGGTAAGGCGGCTAGAGCGCCTGGCTTGGAGCGCCCTCCGGGGGGGGAAGAGGCGGCGGGAGCAGGAGGGGGAGCTGGTGGAGGGGCTTTTGCGCTGCATGGACCACCTGAAGAGGGAGTTTCCCCCGGAGTTCCTGCCGGTCCTCGAGGCCACCCAGGAATTCCTCCAAAAAGACCTGGACTACCTCCGGGGCCAAAGGGCCCCGACGGGCCTGGTCGGATCCACTTGACCCCGCCTCTCCCCGCGGGGAGGGATTAGAGCAGATGGTACATCTTCCCCAGGATGAGCATGAGGGCCACGGTGGAGGCGGCCAGGACGATCAAGATCAGCATGAAGAGGATGAAGCTCAGGTCAAAGGTCTCCCCCTCGGTGGTGAGGACCCGGGGGTTGAGGATGAGGTAGAAGATCAGGGTCACCAGGGCCGCTCCTAGGGCGAACAGGGCGATATAGGCCATAGGCTTCCTCCCTTACCAGAGGCCCAGGAGGGCCTCGAGGCTCGCCCTCAAGTTTACCAGCCCCACCCCGTAGGTGGGAACCCCTAGGGCCCGGCCCACGGCCCCCAGGTAGGGCCCCTCCCCCTGGGGCAGGGAGAGGGGGAGGAGCGGGCTTTCCCAGGCTTCGTAGGCCCGCACCTCCCGGTAGGTGAGGCCCGTGGGGGCCTGGACGCGAAGGACCAGGGGCTCGCCTTCCGCCTCGAGGGGGCGCCAGCCCCCCTCGGTTTCCTTGCCCCCCGGGAAGCGCACCCCCAGGCCCTCGCCGGGGAAGGCGAGAAGGAGGCGGCTTGGCCGGTGCGCCCGGAGGAGGTGCTCCAGGGGGCTTCGGGCGGGGCCGGTGAGGGGGAGGCCCTCCAGGGTGGGGGAGAGGGGGGAGGGGTCCAGGGCGAGGAGGATGCGCCCCCGGAAGGCGAGGCCGTTTAGGGCCTGAAGCACGGGGAGGGCCTCGGTGTAGGGGGCGTGGAGGAGGGTGGTGCCCCCGCCCCTTCCCCCCTCCAGGTAGCAAAGGAGGGTGCCGAACTCGTCCAGGCCTGCCCGGAGGTGCTCCGAGAGGACCTCGAGGTCCAGGGAAAGCCTTTCCAGGAGGGCCGAAGCCATGCCCCTATGGTATCCTGAACCCCGTGCGCTACCTGGTCCTCTCCGACATCCACGGGAACTGGCCCGCCCTGGAGGCCGTTCTCCGGGAGGCTCCGGCCTTTGACCGGGTGCTCTTCCTGGGGGACGCTGTGGGCTACTACCCGGACGGGGACCGGGTGCTCGGCTGGCTCCGGGAGGTGGGGGCGGAGTGCGTCCTGGGGAACCACGACGCCTGGCTCCTCGCCCTGGACCGGCTCCCCGTGGAGGGCGTGGTGCTGGAGATCCTGGAGTGGCAAAGGCGCCGCCTCTCCCCCGAAGACCTCGCCTTCCTCGCCTCCTGGCCCTGGCAGAAGGAGGTGGAAGGGGCCCTCCTGGTCCACGGAAGCCCCTGCGACCCCTTGGAGTACCTGGACGACCTCCCCTTGGCGCGGGAGGCCTTTGGCTGCACCGAGGCCCGCCTCGCCTTCCACGGCCACACCCACCTGGCGGGGGCCTTTTTGGAGCTTCAAGGCCCGCGCCCTTGGGTGCGCTACCAGGCCTTCCCCGAGGGGGGGGAGCTCGTCCTTCCCCCCACGGTGCGCGCCCTGGTGAACCCGGGCTCGGTGGGCCAGCCCAGAGACGGGGTTCCGGGGGCGGCCTTCGCCCTTTGGGAGGGGGATAGGCTGGAGTTCTTCCGGGTGGCCTACCCCTTGGAGGACGTGGCCCACCGCCTCGCCGAGGAGGGCTTTCCCCCATGGCTCTACACCCGCTTAACCCTGGGGGAATAATCGGCCACGAGAGGGTCTTGGAGCTCCTGCCTAAGCTCCAGGCCCCCACCCTTCTCTTTTCCGGCCCGGAAGGGGTGGGCAGGCGCCTCGTGGCCCGCTGGTACGCCATAGGCCTCAACCGGGGCTTCCCTCCACCCCCCTTGGAGGCCCACCCCGACCTCCTGGAGATCGGTCCCCAGGAGGGGGGACCCAGAGGGCGGAAGGAGGTGCGCCTGGAGGAGGTGGAGCCCCTCTTTGCCTGGCTTTCCAGCCACCCTCGGGAGCGGGTTAAGGTGGCCGTCCTGGACTCGGCCCACCTCCTCACCGAGGCCGCGGCCAACGCCCTCCTCAAGCTCCTGGAGGAGCCCCCCTCCTACGCCCGCATCGTCCTCATCGCCCCAAGCCGCACCACCCTCCTCCCCACCCTGGCGAGCCGCGCCCTGGAGGTGGCCTTCGGCCCGGTGCCGGAGGAGCGCCTTATGGCCCTCACGGAAGACCCCCACCTCCTGGCCTACGCCGCCGGGGCCCCGGGCCGCCTCCTCCGGGCGCTTTCCGACCCCCAAGGCTTCCGGGAGCGCCTGGAAAAGGCCGAGAGGTTCCTCCAAAGCCCTCCTCTCTCCCGCCTTGCCCTCCTAAAATCCCTCCTCTCCGAGGAGGAGGGCTTCCACCTGCTCCGCGCCCTCTTCGGCCAGCGCCCCAAGGCCCTCCTCGCCCTGGAAAGGGCCCGGGAGGCCCTGGAGGGGTACGTGAACCCCGACCTCGTCCTGGCCCGCCTGGCCTTAGACTTAGAACCATGACCGTGGGCGTCCGCTTCCGCACCCCCCTTCTCCGCTACTTCCGCTTCCAGGGCGAGCCCCCGCCCCTGGAGGCCTACGTGGTGGTGCGGAGTCAGAGGGGCCTCGAGGTGGGCAAGGTGCGCACCCCCCCGGCGGGGAAGCGGGAGGAGGGGGAGGTGGTGCGCCTCGCCACCAAGGAGGACCTGGACAAGGCGGCCAGGCTCAGGGCCCGGGCGGAGGAGGCCCTCTTCTACCTCCGGGCCCGCCTGAAGGAGGAAGGGGTGGCGGCCAAGGCCCTGGGGTGCGACTTCACCCTGGACGGGGGCCACCTCACGGTGCACTACGCCGCAGAGGAGCGGGTGAACCTCAGGCGCTTCAGCCGGGAGCTAGGGGAGCGCTACCGGGCGCGGGTGGAGTTCCTGGCCGAGGGCCCCCGGGAGGAGGCCCAGTACCTGGGGACGCTTGGGGCCTGCGGCATGGAGTCCTGTTGCTCCACCTGGCTTCAGGGCTTCGCCCAGGTGTCCATCAAGCTCGCCCGGGACCAGCAGCTGCCCCTCTCCCCGGAGAAGATCTCGGGCCCCTGCGGGAGGCTCCTCTGCTGCCTTACCTACGAGCACCCCGTGTACCAGGAGCTTCTCAAGGGGCTTCCCCGGGTGAACGCCCGGGTCTGCACCAAGGCCGGACTCTGCGGCAAGGTGCAGAAGGTCCACCCCCTGAAGGGCACGGTGGAGCTTTACTTGGAGGACGGGAAGACCTTGGAGGTTCCCAAGGAGGATCTGGCATGAGGTCCTACCGGGCGCAGGGTCCCTTGCCGGGCTTCTACCACTACTACCCCGGCGTCCCCGCCGTGGTGGGGGTGCGGGTGGGGGAGAGGGTGAACTTCTGCCCGGCGGTGTGGAACACGGGCCTCTCCGCCGACCCCCCGCTCTTCGGGGTCTCCATCAGCCCCAAGCGCTTCACCCACGGGCTTCTCCTTAAGGCGCGCCGCTTCTCGGCGAGCTTCCACCCCTATGGGCAAAGGGACCTCGTCCAGTGGCTCGGAAGCCGCTCGGGCCGGGAGGTGGACAAGGGCCAGGTGCCCCACTTCCTGGGCCACCTCGGGGTGCCCGTCCTCGAGGGGGCCTACGCCGCCTACGAGCTGGAGCTCGTGGAGGTCCGCACCTTCGGCGACCACGACCTCTTCGTGGGCCGGGTGGTGGCGGTCTGGGAGGAAGAAGGCCTCCTGGACGAAAAGGGAAGGCCCAAGCCCGGCCTTTCCCTCCTCTACTACGGCAAGGGCCTCTACGGGCGCCCCGCCGAGGAGACCTTCGCGCCGTGAGGGAGGCGGAGGTTTGGGGGAAGAGGGCCCGCCGCCTGGTCCTCAACCGCCAGGGGACGGAGGCCCAGGTCTTCTTTGAGGAGGGCTTCCTCTACCTCCGGGCGGACGCTCACGCCCGCTTCGCCCAGGGGGTGGGGGCGGAGCGCCTAAAGGGCTTCGCCCTCCTGGAAAACGGGGTGGAGCTCGTCTTCCGGGACGGGAGCCGCCTGAGGCTCCTCCACCGCCTGGGGCGGCTTCGCGCCTACTTCTCGTAGGGCTTGCCCACGGCGGCCGGGGGGCGGCTTTTCCCGATGAAGCCCGCCAGGACCAGGACCGTGACCACGTAGGGGAAGGCCTGGACCAAGACGGCGGGCAGGACCTCGCTCCCCTGGAGCTGGATGGCGAGGGCCGAGGCGAAGCCGAAGAGGAGGGTGGAGAAGAGGATCCCCACGGGGTGCCACTTCCCGAAGATCATGGCCGCCAGGGCGATGAACCCCATCCCCGCCGACATGCCCCGCACGAACTGGTTGAGGAAGCCGATGGAGAGGTAGGCCCCGGCGAGGCCCGCGAGGACCCCGGAGAGGACGACCCCGGTGTAGCGCAGGCGGTGGACGTTCACCCCCAGGGTGTCGGCGGCCTCGGGGTGCTCCCCCACGGCCCTAAGCCTTAGGCCGAAAGGGGTCTTGAAGAGGACCCACCAGGCGAGGGGCACCAGGAGGAAGGCCAGGTAGACCAAGGGGGAGAGCTGGAAGCCCTCGGGGCCCCAGAGGGGGAGGCGGTTTTCCACCTCCTTGGAGCTCGTGGCGTTGCCGTAGAAGTAGGTGAGGACGAGGCTCGGGGCCCCCAGGGCCAGGAGGTTGATGGCCGTGGCGCTGATGATCTGGTCCGCCCGGTACTTGATGGAGACCAGGGCGTGCACGAAGGCCACCAGGCCCCCCACCCCCATGGCGGCGAGCACCCCCACCCAGGGGAGCCAGGGGTGGGGCCCGGGGCCCAGGGCGGCCTCGAGGCGCTCCACCACCACCGCGGCCGTCAAGGCGCCGAAGAGGAGGATGCCCTCGAGGGCGATGTTCACCACCCCGCTCCTTTCCGAGAACATCCCCCCCAAAGCGGTGAGGAGGACGGGGGCCGTCTGGCGCAGGGTGGAGAGGAGAAGGGCGGTGAGGAAGGCGGCGTCCAGGGTCATTCCCGCGCCTCCTTTTCCGCCTTGAGCTCCACCTCGGCGGCCCTTAGGGGATCGGTGAAGTAGCGGGGGAGGAAACCCCCGGCGGCGATGAAGAGGACGATGAGGGCCTGCAATACCGCCACCAGCTCCCGGCTTACGCCGAGCTGCAGGTTCACCTGGAGCCCCCCGGTGAGGAGGATGCCGAAAAGCCAGGCGGCAAGCCCCACCCCAAGGGGGGTGTTCTGCCCCATGAGGGCCACGGCGATCCCGTCAAAGCCCACGGAGTAGGGGAGGGACTGCTTTAAGCGGTACTCGTCCACCCCGCCCCCCAGGACGTAGTGGGCGGCGGCGAGGCCCGCCAAGGCCCCCGCCAGAAACATGATCCAGACCATCTTCCTCCCGGGGGCCACCCCCCCGTACTCCGCCGCCTTGGGGGCGAGGCCCAGGGCCCTGAGCTCGTACCCCCCCACGTGGCGGAAGACGTAGAGGTGGAAGAAAAGGAGGGCGAGGAGGGCGAGGAGGAAGGCCCCGTTCAGGCGCACCGAGGTGAGGTCGGGGCCGAAGGCCACCTGGGGCCCGGGAAGAAGCCCCCCAAGCCCATAGCCCAAGACCCCCAGGAGAAGGGCGGCCAGGACCCGGTGGCCGAGGCTCTTCCGCACCAGGAAGTAGCCCGAAAGCCCGAGGAGGAAGGCCAGGGGCAGGGCGAAGGAGAGCTCCCCGCCGGGAGCCACGAGGTCCGTCCAGTGGGGGATGCGGGCCTCGGGCCGGATCTCGTAGCTTCTCGCCTCGTAGCCGGGGTACTTGAAGGGGAGGTAAAGGGTTTTCCCGAAGAACTTGTACTCGTTGGCGGAGATGAGGAAGAGGAAGAGGCTCGCGGCGATGTAGTTGAACATGATGGTGTTGATCACCTCGTGGGCCCCGAAGCGGGCCTTGAGCCAGCCCGGGATCGCCCCCCAAAGCCCCCCGGCGAGGGCGGCGGCGAGGAGGGCGAGGGGCAGGGCGAGCCACCTGGGGCCCGGGAGGTAGACCCCCACCAGCATGGCGGCGATGGCCCCCAGGATGAGCTGCCCCGGGGCCCCGATGTTGAAGAGCCCCCCCCTAAAGCCCAGGGCCACGGAAAGCCCGGTGAAGACGAGGGGGGTGGCGAGGAGGAGGCTTTGGAGGAACCCGGAGGGGTTCACCAGGGGGCTAAAGAGGAGCTGGTAGGTGTAGGTGATGAGGTCCAGCTTGAGCATGACCCCCTCCCGGAGGCCCAGGGCCTCCCCCGGGCTTTCCTTGAGGAGGGCCACGATGACCCCCCCCAGCAAAGAAGCGAGGAGGAGGGAGAAGAGGGGCACCACCACGCCCCGCCTGCGCACAAGAAAGGCCAGGCCCCCAGGGGAGAACACCCGGGCGAGAAGGAGGAGGTAGAGGCCATAGGCCAAGGTGGCGTAGCTCCCGAGGCCGAGGCTAAAGCGGCGCAGAAGGGGCCTTTCCGCCCCGGCGTTCGCCTGGGCCACGCTCCCCTGGAAGAGGAGGTAGGCGAGGAGGAAGAGGAGGAGGCCCAAGGCCCCGGCGAAGTAGAGCCCCCTTGCGCCCGCCTTGGTCCAGGGGAGGAGGAGGCTTAAGCCAAGCCAGGCCAGGGAGAGGTAGAAAAGGGGGTAGAGCCAGGCGTCCTGGTAGCCTTGGGGGAGCTGGCCTTGGGGCAGGTGGTGGCCGAAGGGGTTGAGGAGCACCCCCTCCCCGCCGAAGGAGCGGTGGGGCACGGCCCAGGGGGCCAGGTACCAAAGGAGGAGGGTGACCCCCCCTCCCAGGAGGACGAGAAGCCCCAGGCGCTTGCGGTCCGTCAACACGCGGAGGATTTTACCCCAAGGGGGTGGCCTTTCGTGCTAGACTCCCCTCGTGGCGGCTTCCCCGGAGGAAAAGGCGAAGAGGGTGCGGCGCATGTTCTCGGAGATCGCCCCCCGCTATGACCTCCTAAACCGCCTCCTCTCCTTCGGGGCGGACCTCTCCTGGCGCAGGCGGGCGGTAGACCTGGCCCTGGAGAAAGCCCCAAGGCGCATCCTGGACCTGGCCACGGGCACCGGGGACCTGGCCCTCATGCTCAAGGCGAGGGCCCCTGAAGCGGAGGTGGTGGGGGCGGACTTCGCCCCGCCCATGCTGGAGATCGCCCGGAGGAAGGCGGAGAGGAGGGGGCTAAGGGTTCTTTTCCAGGAGGCGGACGCCCTCGCCCTCCCCTTTCCTGAGGGGAGCTTTGAGGCCGTGACCACCGCCTTCGGCTTCCGCAACTTCGCCGACTACCGGAAGGCCCTCGCCGAGCTTTTCCGGGTCCTTTCCCCGGGGGGGAGGCTCGTGATCCTGGAGTTCCCCCCGCCTCCCAAGGGGGCCTTCGGCCTGGTCTACCGGGTCTACTTCCAGCGGCTCCTCCCCTTCCTGGGAGGGCTGATCTCGGGAAACTACGGAGCCTACCGCTACCTGCCCGAGAGCGTGGAGGCCTTTCCTTCCCCTGAGGCCCTGAAGGCCCTGATGGAGGAGGCGGGGTTTTCCGTGCGCTACGAGCTCCTCACCTTCGGGGTGGCGGCCATCCACGTGGGGGACAAGCCCTAAAGCCCCGCCACCTTCCTCAGCTCCTCGTCGCTTGGGACCCTTCCCTCCTTGAGGGCCTCCACCAGGTACCGGGCCATCCGCCCCAGGGCGTCCCGCACCTTGCGCCACTCCTCCAGGGGTTTTCCCGTGGGGTCGGGGAAGGAGACGTGGCGCTTCGCTGTCCTCGCGGGGTAGGCGGGGCAGGCCTCCTTGGCCTGGTCGCAGACGGTGAGGACCAGGTCAAACCCCCAGGGATCGGGGACCTCCCAGAGGGTCTTGGAGAAGTGGCCCGAGAGGTCTAGCCCCACTTCGGCCATCGCTTGCCGGGCTTCCTCCTTGACGAAGGTCTTCTCCGTGCCCGCGGAGTGGACCTCGAGGTCCACCCCGAGCCCCCTCGCCCAACGTCTAAGCCAGGCCTCGGCCATCTGGCTTCGGGCGGAGTTGTGGGTGCAGAGGACGAGAAGGCGCATCTTCCCTCGAGCCTAGAGGCCCTCTGTCAGCCCCTGGTCAGGCGCTCCTCCAGCGCCTCCACCTTCTCCGCGAGGACCTGAAGGCCCTTCCGCCAGAAGTCCACGCTCTCCAGGTCAAAGCCGAAGCGGAGGGCGAGCTCCTTGGCCCGGTACCGGCCGGACTCGGCGAGGAGGGCCTCGTAGCGCCCGGCGAAGCCGGGATCCTCCTTGGCCTCCTGGTAGACGGCGAGGCCGAAGAGAAGGCCGAAGGTGTAGGGGTAGTTGTAGAAGTCGGCCCCGTAGTAGTGCCCCTTCACCGCCCACATGTAGGGGTGGCGGGTGGCCAGGGCTTCCCCGTAGGCCTCCTCCTGGGCCTTGAGCATGAGCTCCTTGAACTCCCTGGGGGAGAGCTCCCGCGCCTTCCGCCTTTGGAAGACCCAGGACTCAAAGAGGAAGCGGCTATGGATGTCCACCACCACCTGGGCCGCCCCCTGGAGGTAGGCGTCCAGGATGAGGAGGCCCTCCTCGGGGGAGGCCTCCTTCAGGGCCGCCTCCACCACCAGGGTCTCGTTCATGATGCTCGCCGTCTCCGCCAGGGTCATGGGAATGCGGCGGAGGGAGGCGGGGACCTCCTTCAGGGCGAAGTTGTGGTAGGCGTGGCCCAGCTCGTGGGCCAGGGTGGAGACGGACTCAAAGCTCTCCTCGTAGTTGGCGAGGATGAGGCTCTTTCCCCCGCCCCGGGCCATGCAGTAGGCCCCGCCCACCTTGCCTTTTCGGGGGAGGAGGTCCATCCAGCGCTCCCTAAAGGCCTCCTCGGCCACCTGGGCGGCGCCCGGCACCAGGGCGGCGAGCTTTGCCACCAGGAAGTCCCGGGCCTCCTCCAGGGTCCAGCGCCTTCCCTGGCCCAGGGGGGCGAAGAGGTCCCACCAGTCCAGGCGCTCCTTACCCAGGGCCTTGGCCTTGAGGAGGAAGTAGCGGCGGAAGAGGGGAAGGCTCTCCCGCACCGCCTCCTGCATGGCCTGGAGGGCCTTCCTCGTGATGCGGTTTTGGAAGAGGGTGGGCTCGAGGTCGTCCCGGTAGCCCCGCCTCCGGTTCAGGACCGAGGCCTCCCCCTTGACCCCGTTTAGGGCAAAGGCCAGGGGCACCTCGTGGGCCTCCCAGGCCTTGAGCTCCGCCTCGTAGGCCTTCTTCCGCACCTCTTCCTCGGGGTGGAGGTAGAGGTTCCGCACCTTGGTGATGGGCATCTCCTCCCCGTCTACCACCGCGGTGGTCTGGCTGGTGAGGCTCTCGTGGAGCTTGTCCCAGGCCTGCCTCCCCGAGAGGGAAAGCTCCGCCGCCAAGACCTCCTCCCCCTCGGGCATCAGGTGCAGGGCTTCCTCCTTGGCCTCCTCCACCAGGAGGCGGTAAGGGCCGGCCTCCTCGGGGTCTTTGAGGGCCAGGTAGCGGGTGAGGCGGGGCCTTAGGCGCTGGAAGTCCAGGAAGAGAATCTCCAGCTCGGAGAGCTTGGCCAGCGCGGCCTCGTCCCGGGTGTCGGCGCTGTAGCGGGCGTAGAGGTAGGCCCGAAGGGGGGTGGCCTCCTCCAGGAAGGCGTCCAAGGCGGCGAGGACCTCGGGGAGGGGAGCTTCCCGCTCAAGGAGCCCCTTGAGCCCGGCGATCCTCCCTTTCAGGCCCTCCCAGGCCCGCTGGAACTCGGGGCTTTCCAGGCCGGGGAAGAGGGGGGTCAGGTCCCAGGTGGTTTCCATGCCCCTACTTTACCTGACCCTCCGGTCAGCCGTGGTAAGCTCTCCCCTCGTGGAAGGCTTTCCCGTGGTGGTCCCCGTGCAGGTGCGCTTTCGCGATCTGGACGCCTTGGGGCACGTGAACAACGCCGTTTACCTCACCTACTTTGAGGTGGCCCGGGTGGCCTACTTCCGAAGGCTGAAGGAGGACTGGCTGGAGCGGGGCCACTTCATCCTGGCCCGGGCCGAGGTGGACTTCCTGAGGCCCATCCACCTCGAGGACCCCGTGGCGGTGGGGGTACGGGTGGTGCGGCTCGGCCGCTCCAGCTTTGAGATGGAGTACCGGGTGGAGGCCCGGGGGGAGGAGGCGGCCCGGGGCCGTACCGTGCAGGTCTGGCTGGAGGGGGGCCGCCCCGCCCCCCTGCCCGAGGCCATCCGGGAGCG
>NZ_JBAMMI010000025.1:0-29194 GCF_039793865.1 Thermus sp. | reverse complement strand
CCAATGACCGTAGAGGAGCGCCTCTACAAGCTGGAGGGCATCGTGGAGGGGGTGATGGCCGTCCTCCCCGACCGGGTTTCGGCCCTGGAGGCGAGGATGGACCTTCTCCGCCAGGAGGTGAAGGCGGAAATCGCCGGGCTTCGCCAGGAGGTGAGGGCGGAGATCGGCGGTTTTCGCCAGGAGGTGAAGGGGGAGCTTGCGGGCCTCCGCCAGGAGATGGAGGAGAGGTTCAACGGGCTCCGCCAGGAAGTGAAGGCCGAGATCAACACGGCCTTCAACAAGGCCATGCTCTACTTCACGGCGATCGCGGTGGTCCTTGGGGTTCTCACCCTTTTTCGCTAGCCGAGCCCCTAAGGAGCACCACCGTGACCCCGTGCCCCCCCTCGTGGGGCGGGGCGTCGGCGAAGCTTTCCACCCGCTTGTCCCGCCTTAAGGCCTCCCGGATGGCCTGCCTAAGGGCCCCCGTCCCCTTGCCGTGGAGGAGGCGGAGGGTGGAAAGGCCCAAGGCCCGGGCCTCCTCCAGGGCCTGGTCCACCTCGAGGAGGGCCTCCTCCACGGTGAGGCCCCGGAGGTCCACCTCCTTCACCTCCCGGCTCGGCTTGGCGAGGAGGGGTTTGGGCAGGGCCTCCTGGGGAAGAGGCTTGAGCTCGCCCGCCTTCAGGCTCATCTTCAGGGGCCCCACCTGCACCAAGGCCTCCTCCCCCCTGAGCTCCACCACCCGGCCCCGTTTGCCCAGGGAGGGGACCTCCACCAGGGTCCCCGGGGCGAGGCCCGGGGGGGGCGGGGGCGGCGGGGCCTTCTTGGCGTAGCGCTCCTTTAGGGCCATGAGCTCCCGGAGGGCGTCCCGCTTGCCCTCGGTCTTGGCCTTTTCCTTGAGGGCCTTAAGCTCGGCCTCCACCTTCTTGAGCTCGGCCCGCACCTCCTCCTCTAGGGCCCTTAGCCTTTCCGCCCGCTCCTCCTCAAAGCGGGCCTCCCGCTCGGCCAGGGCCTTTTTCAGCCGCTCCGCCTCGGCGAGCTCCCTAAGGAGCCTCTCCCGCTCCGCCTGGAGCTCCAACCGCTCGGCCTCCAGGCGCTCCAAAAGGGCCTCCAGCCTCCCCCCCTCGGGAAGGAGGGCCTCGGCCCGCCTGAGGACCCCTTCGGGGAGGGCGAGCCTCCTCGCGATGGAAAGGGCGTAGCTCCTCCCCGGCACCCCCAGCACGAGCTCGTAGGTGGGGCGGAGGGCCTCGAGGTCAAAGCGCATGGAGGCGTTCTGGATCCCCTCCCTTCCCTGGGCGAAGGCCTTTAAGGGGGAGAGGTGGGTGGTGACCATCCCCTTGATCCCCTTCTCCAGGAGGGCCTCGAGGATGGCCTGGGAAAGGGCCGCCCCTTCCTCGGGGTCGGTGCCGCTCCCGAGCTCGTCAATGAGGACGAGGCTCCCCTTTGTGGCCTCCTCCAGCATCTCCTTGAGGCGCCTTAGGTGCCCGGCGAAGGTGGAGAGGTTCTCCTGGAGGGACTGCTCGTCCCCGATATCCGCGAAGACCCGGTCGGGCCAGGCGAGGAGGGCCTTTTCCGCCGCCACGAAGAGGCCCGACTGGGCCATGAGGACGGCGAGGCCGAGGGTCTTTAGGAGGGCGGTCTTCCCCCCCATGTTGGGCCCGGAGATGAGGAGGATGCGGTTCTTCTCGTCCAGGGCGAAGGAGTTCCGCACGGGGTTTGGGATCAAGGGGTGGAAGGCCCGGAAAAGCTCGTACCGCTCCCCAAAGGCGGGGCGGGAAAGCGAGAGGTCCCGGGCCAAGGCGGCCTGGGCCTGGACGAGGTCCAAAAGGCCCAGGACCTCCAGGGTCCCCGGCACCCCCTCGTCCTTGGCGAGCCTTTCGGAGAGGTCGCGGAGGACGCGGTTAACCTCCTCCTCCTCCTCCAGCCTCAGGGCCTGGAGGCGGTTGTTGAGCTTGACCACGGAGAAAGGCTCTATGAAAAGGGTGGCCCCCGACTCGGAGGTGTCCAGGAGGATCCCCGGCACCTTCTTCGCCATCCCCGCCCTCACGGGGACGCAGTAGCGGTCCCGCCTTAAGGTGACGAAGCGGTCCTGGAAGGCCTCCCGGTTTCGGTCCATGAGGGCGTAGAGGCGGTCCAGGATCTGCTGGCGGAGGGGCCTGAGCTCCTTCCGGATCTGGGCAAGCCTCGGGCTCGCCTCGTCCTTCACCGCCCCCTCCTCGTCCAGGGCCTTCCTCACCCGCTCCAGGAAAGGGGTGTGGTCGGCGATGCCCTCGGCCACCCCGCTTAGGGCGTTCCTAAGGGGAAGGAGCTCCCCCTTCAGGGCCATGGCCTCCTCCAGGGCCTTCGCCGCCCTGAGGAGCTCGGGGCCGGAAAGCCTCGCCCCCGTGAGGGCCCTCCGGTAGGCCTCCCTTAAGGCCCCCGCCTCGGGGA
Source organism: Thermus sp. (assembly GCF_039793865.1). Classification (GTDB taxonomy): domain Bacteria; phylum Deinococcota; class Deinococci; order Deinococcales; family Thermaceae; genus Thermus. Next base: position 26,788 of record NZ_JBAMMI010000025.1, on the reverse strand, counting down.
GGGCGTAGGGGTAGCTCAGGGCCTCCCCCGTGAGGGCGTGGCGCCTCTCCGCCTCCTCCCGGGGAAGGGGGGCGAGGGCCAGGGCGAGCTCCCGGCCCAGGGGGGTCTTGGCCCTCTCCGCCAGCAGGGCCAGGACCCTCGGGAACTCCAGGACCTCGAGGACCCCCCGCACAAGGAAAGAGTATACCCCGGGCTTAGCGCTTCAGGAGCTTAAGGAGAAGCGAAAGCACCTCCTTCTTCGCCCCGAGCTGAGCCCCCTTGGCCACCAAGAGGCCCAGCCGGCCAAGCCTCCCCGCGGGAAGCCGGGTCAGGAAAGCCATAACCTGGGAAAGGAGCCCTTCCCTTTCCTCAGGGCTTAAGGTCTCCCAGCAGCGCTGAGCCCCTTCCACCAGGGCACGCAGGCGCTCCCGAAAGCCCTGGGCGCTGGTCCCCTCCTTGCGGAGGGCCTCCGCCTCGGCGAGGAGGTCAGCCCTCTTTCGCACCACCCGCCGCACCTTTCCCCCAAACCGCTTTAGGCGCATCCCCCTCATTCTAAGGGCTCCAGGAGGAGGTACCGCGCCGCTACCTCCCCCGCCACCTCCTCCTCCCTCAGGAGGTCCAGCCCCCGGGGCACGGCAAGCCTCGCCCCCTCCTTGGCGAAGTAGGCGAGGACCTCCCGCCCCCCAAGCCTCCTGCGAAAGGCCAGCACCCCCGTGGGGGCCTTAAGGGGAAGGAGGCCCCCAAGCCTCAGCACGGGGTAGGTCTTCTTGAGGCGCACCAGGCGGCGGAAGAAGCGGAGGAGGTCCTGGTCCCAGAGGGCCTCGTCCCAGGGGAAGGGGGCGCGGCAGTAGGGGTCCCCCCGCCAGACCTCGTAGGGGTTGGGCCGGGAGAGGCCCACCTCGTCCCCGTAGTAGAGGGCGGGGCTTCCGGGGAAGGCGAAGAGGAGGGCGTAGGCGGTCTTAAAGCGCTCCTTGTCCCCTCTAAGGCGCCAGAGGGCCCGGGGGATGTCGTGGGAGGAGAGGAGGGTGTACATGCTGTGGCGGAGCTGGAGGGGAAGGGCCTGGTAGTGGTCCAAGAGCGTCCGCCAGGCCTCCTCCGCCTCCAGGGCCACGGGGTTCCCGTGGAGGTCCCGCCCCGAGAGCCACGCCATCACCGGGTGGGCGAAGCCCGCGTAGTGCATGGCCCCGTCCAGGGTGTGGGCTCTTAGGGTGGGCACGGCGTCATAGGAGAGCTCCCCGAAGACCAGGGCGTCCGCCCGCTCCTCCTTGGCGGCCCGGGCCAGGGCCCGTAGCCAGCGGGCGTTTTTCCGGTTCGTCCCCCCTTCCCCGAGGGAGTGGGCCACGTCCAGGCGCCAGCCGTGGGCGAGGCGCATCCAGCGGCGGACGGGGGCCTCCTTCCCCAAGATGAAGCGTTCCTGGGTGAGCGCCGAGGCGTAGTCCAGCTTGGGCATGTGCTTCACGCCCCAGAAGCTGGCGTAGGCGCCGTCCGGGTAGAAGGTGAACATGCCCCTTTCGGGCGAGGTGGGGTCCTTCAGGGCCTTCTGGAACCAGGGGTGGGTCGCCCCCACGTGGTTGAAGACCCCGTCCAGGATGAGCCTCATCCCCCGGGCCTCGAGGGCCCCGTAGAGCGCCCTAAGCGCCTCCTCCCCGCCCAGGTGGGGGTCCACCCGGCCGTAGTCCTCGGTATCGTAGCGGTGGCTGGAGGGGCTTTGGAAGATGGGGGTGAGGTAGAGGGCCTCCACCCCGAGGGCCTCGAGGTAGGGGAGGGCCTCCAGCACGCCCCAAAGGTCCCCCCCGTAGAACTCCCTAGCCCCCTCCTCCCCCGGGGGTTCGTTCCAGGCCTTTTTGCGGATGGGCTTTCCCCCGTAAAGCCAGGCCCCGTCCCTTGGGACAAGCTCCGGGCGCCCCTGGCGGAAGCGGTCGGGGAAGATCTGGTAGAAGACCGCCCCCAGGGCCCACTCCGGGGGAAGGGGCTTGGCGAGGAGGTGGAAGAAGCGGTCGTAGCGGGGAAGGGTCTTCTCCAGCCCGTGGCTTCCCCAAAAGCCTTCGGGAAGGCGGAAGACGTAGCGAAAGGGGCTCGCGTGGACGGGAACCCGCGCCCTTAGGCCCCCTTCCCAGGGCTCCATGGGCTTTTCGTGGAGCTCCCCGTCCCGCTCAAAGAGGAGAAGCCCCTCCTTGGCCGCCGTCTCCAGGCGGATCTCCACCTCCTCCCCGAGCTCGGGGAAAGGAGGGTGGAGGTGCTCGAGGTCGTGATAGTTCATAACCTTTCCAAGAGGGTTTGCGCCTGAGCCTTCAAGAGGGGCAGGTCCCGGATGACCGTTTGCCAAACCTCTTCCAAGTCCACGCCGCAGTACTCGTGGACGAGGAGGTTGCGCATGGCCACCATTTCCCACCAGGGGAGGTGCGGGTGGGCCTCGTGGAACTCCCGCCCCAGCCTGGCCGCGGCCTCCCCGATGCGCTCTAGGTGGTGGACCATCCAGACCTGAACCAGCTCGTCTTCCAGGAAGCGCGCCTTTCCCAGGGCCGCGTACCGCTCAACGTTCGCGATGGCCTCCAGAATGTCCAGAAGCCTCTCCCGGGGGCTCCTCATAGGGGCACGGCCTCCCGCAGGACCCGCTCCCGGAGCCTCGGGGCCAGGCCTCCCTCGCTCACCACGTCCACCGGGACCCCTAAAAGCCCCTCCAGGGCCAGCTTGAGCCGGGCGTGGTCCAGGAGGGTGCGCCCCTCCTCAAAGACCACCAGGAGGTCCAGGTCGCTGCCTTCCCGGGCTTCCCCCCGGGCCACCGAGCCAAAGACCCGCACCCTCACCGCCCCGTGGCGGGCGCATAGGCCTAGGACGGCCTCCCTCCTGGCCCTGAGGGTCTCCAGGTCCATGCCCTTATTCTTTCACGGCCCCCGCGGTGTAGCCGGAGACGAAGTACTGCTGGAACCCGTAGAAGAGGAAGAGGATGGGCAGGGAGCCTAAGACGCTCGCCGCGGCGAAGACCCCCCACTTGGTCTGGAACTGCCCCGTGGTGAAGCTTCTTAGGCCCACGCCCACGTTCCAGCTCTCCACCCCGGTGAGGACCAGGTTGGCCAGGACGAACTCCGAGTAGGTGCCTACGAACTGGAGGAGGAAGATGAAGACGAACATGGGGGCGGAAAGGGGAAGGAGGATTTTGGTGAAGACCTGCCACTTTGTGGCCCCGTCCACCATGGCCGCCTCCTCGAGGCTCGGGCTGATGCTTTCCAGGTAGCCCTTGTAGACCCAGGTGCCGAAGCTGATGATGCCGCCGGAGTAGGCTAGGACGAGCCCGGTGAAGGTGTTCAGGAGGTCAAGCCGCGAGAGGAGGTAGTAGATGGCCACCAGGGCCAAAAACCCCGGGAACATCTGGACGAAGATGAAGAAGAGGAGGAGGGGGTAGCGCCCCGGCAGGTGGCGGAAGCGGGCGAAGGCGTACCCCGCCGTGGCGGTGAGGAGGACGGCGAGAAGCCCGGTGAGACCGGAGATGAGGAAGGTGTTCCGCACCCAGAGGAGGAACTTGGCCTCGGTGCCCTGCCCGGTGAACTGCCGGGGGGAGAGGAGAAGGGCCAGGGCGAAGACGAAGAGGGCCATGAGGAAGAGAAGCCTCCCCTGCCAAAGGTCCATCCAGGCCTCCGGGGGGAGAAGCCGCCTTAGAAGCCCGATGCCCGCCACCCCCAGGAGGGCGAGCCCCGCGAGGAGGGCGAGCCCCACCTGGTAGGGGTAGAGGACCACGCCCTCCACCAGCTTGGCGTAGTTTTCCAGGGAGGGCGCGGGCAGGTAAGGGATCACCTTGGCGTCCAGGAGGAGGAAGCCCGTCTCGGGCCTTTTGAAGCTGAAGAGGTTGTTGGTGGGGTCCAGGCTCGCCGCCACCACCTGGACCACCGGGTAGTAGACCAAGAGGATCAGCACCCAGAGGAAGAGGTGGGTCACCCCCTGGAGGAAGAGGGGCCAGGGGCTTTTCCGCCTTCCCTGGAAGCGGTTTGCGAGGGCGGTGTAGAGGAGGCTATAGAGGAGGATGAGGAGGACCAAGGCCCCGAGGAAGCCCAGGGCGTAGGCCCAGCCAAAGGGCACGAAGACGCTCCCGAAGGCCACCTGCTTGCGGTAGGAGCCCGCGTCAAAGAGGCGGTTCGCCGCGAACCAGTAGGCCCCGTAGAGGGCAAGGCCCACAAGGAGGAAGCCCAGCACCTTCCGCATCTACCGCACCTCCCTCAAGGCCCCCGTTGCCCGGAAGTTCACCAGGCTGATGAGCACGGTGATGGCGAAGATGACGAGGCTAATGGCCGCCCCCAGGCCGTAGGCCGACTGCCCCTCGGCGCTAAAAGCGGTCTTGTAGGCCCAGGAGATGAGGATGTCCGTGGCCTGGGCGGTGGCGAGCCTCCCCTCCTGGGCCGGTCCTCCTCCGGTGAGGAGGTAGATGAGGTAGAAGTTGTTGAAGTTGAAGGCGAAGGAGGAGAGGAGGATGGGGAGCATGGGCTTCTCCAGGAGGGGAAGGGTGATGCCGAAGAGGGCCTGCCAGGGGGTGGCCCCGTCCACCTTGGCCGCCTCGTAGAGCTCGTCGGGGATGGTGGAAAGGGCCCCCAGGGTGGCGGTCATCATGTAGGGGAAGCCGAGCCAGAGGTTGACCAGGAGGACCGCCACCTTGGCCCAGTCGGGGTCGTTGAGCCAGGGGATGGGGTAGACGCCTAAGACCCCGAGGAGGCGGTTGACCGCCCCAAAGTTGTAGTTGAGGAGGGCCACCCAGACCTGCACGGTGATCACGCCGGGAAGGGCCCAAGACACGATGAGGACCGTGCGGTAGAAGTTCCGGAGCTTGAGGCCCTTGTTGTTGAGGATGAGCCCGAGGACGAGGCCCAAGAGGGCGTTGAGGAGCACGGTGGCCGTGGCGAAGACCAGGTTCCAGAGGAAGACGGGGAGGAGGGCCTGGTTCGCCTGGGAGAGGATGAAGGCGAAGCTCCTCAGGCCCACGAAGTGGAAGGCGTTCACCTTGGCCACGAACTCCGCCCTAAAGGGCGGGACGCGGTCCAAAAGAAGGGTTTCTCCCTCGGCCTGGGCGATTCTCGCCCGCAGGCGGTGGCCCTCGGCGTACACCTCCACGGGCTCGCCCCGGCAAGGGTCGCAGCGCAGGGCCTCCGCCACCCCCGCCTCGAGGGAAAGCCTCGCCCCTTCCTGGGCCACCACTCGGGTCTCGGTGGAGCGGTCTGGGAAGCCGTTTCTCTGGCCCGAGTAGTCGGTGAAGGCCAGGTAGACCGTGAGGCCCACGGGGTAGAGGGTGAAGACAATGAGGAAGGCGAGGGCGGGAAGGAAGTAGTACCAGTCGGTGAGCCAGGGAAAGAGCTTGCCCACCCCCACCGCCCCAGGGACCAGGACCAGGAGGGCCACCCCCAGGATGGTCCAGCCGGGTGGGGCGAAGTGGACCTGGAGGAGGAAGTAGGCCAGAAGTCCCGCCCCCGTGGAGAGGAGGAGGAGGCCCAGGAGGAGGCCCAGGGCCAGGAGGAAGCCGCCGAGACCTGGGGGGTGTTTCATGGCCTAAAGATACGCCCCCCACGGGGGCCAGGTGTCCCGTGGGGGGTGGGCATAGGGGCCTACCTGCCGATGGCCTTCTTGATCTCGGCCACCATGTCTTCCACGATCTTCTTCACGTTGGAGTCGGGCTTCTGGATGGCCAGGGAGATGGCGTTCCCCCAGGGGCCCCAGACCTTGCCCATCTCGGGGATGTTGGGCATGGGGGTGCCCAGGGGGAAGACCCGGGAGAAGCCCGCCACCACGGGGTCCTTCTCCAGCTCCCTCACCGCGCTCTTGGAGACGGGGATGCGCCCCCCCGCCTGGTTGAAGGAGACCAGGTTCCGCCCGCTCACCAGGGTCTTGGCGAAGTTCACTGCCTGGGTCTTGTTCTTGGAGTAGGCGTTCACCACCACGCCCTGCACCCCCAGGAAGGGTCCCCAGGGCCCCTTGGCCCCGGGCGGGGTGGGGAAGGGGGCGATGCCGAAGTCAATCTTGGCCTTCTTGTAGTCGCCTAGGGCCCAGGGGCCGTTGATGATCATGGCCAGCGCCCCGTCCTTGAAGGCCCCGTCCGCCACCCCGTAGTCCACCCCCTCGGGGACCAGGTTGTACCTGAAGCGGAGGTCCTTGATGAACTGGAGGGCTTTCTCCCCCACCTCGCCCCCGATGAGGAGCCTGGAGGGATCCAGGTTGCCCCGGGCGTCCTTGGCGAAGACGTTCTCGGCGCCGAAGGCCTTGAAGAAGCCGAAGTTGAAGTAGGGGTCGCCGATGTTGTAGAGGAAGCCGAAGGTAGAGCCCGTGGTGAGCTTCTGCGCCAGGGCCAGGAACTCCTCAAAGGTCTTGGGGGGCTCCTTCACGTACTTCTTGTTGTAGATGAGGGCCACGCTCTCGGCGAAGGCGGGAAGGCCCAGAAGCTTCCCCCCGAAGGTGAAGGCCTCCACGGCCACGGGCTGGAGGTCGGCGAGGTAGCTTGGGGTCACGTACTTGCCCACGGGCTCCAGGACCCCGGCCTGGGCCATCTCCCCGAGCCAGTCGTGGGGGATGGTGATCACGAGGTCCGCCGCCTGGCCCTGGGGGGCCCCCAGGATGAACTTCTGCTTGATGTCCCCGAAGGGAACCTCCACCACCTCCACCTTGGTGCCGGAGGTCTTCTCAAAGGCCCGGGCCTGGGCCTTGAGCCACTCCAGCTCCGGGCCGCCGAAGTGGGTCCAAACCGTGATCTTCCCCTGGGCGAGGGCCAGGGAGAGGCCAAAGAGCAGGGCCAGCGCTTTTTTCATATCCCACCTCCGGGCGCGTGGTAGCGTTTCCGCTTAGGTTTTTCAGCGCGCCCTCGGCGCCAAGTATACCACCCGGTGCCGGAGCGCAACCTCAAGACCTAAGCGTTCGCCCAAGCCAAGGCAAAGCCCTTTCCTGAGCGTCCTTTGCCTGGGGCCCCCAGGCTGGGGGGTTAAAGGAGGGCCCGCGCCACCTCAAAGGCGATGAGGGCCAGGATCCCCACCTCCACCGCCTGGCTTCTCAGGTGGACCACCTCCTCGGTCACCATCTCGTAGGTGGCCTCGAGGACCCTAAGCTTCTCCTCCACGCTCCTTTCCAGCTCGTGGGCCCCGTAGAGCTCCAGGGCCGCCCGGTAGATCTTGGCGTAAAAGAGGTCCTCGGTGATGCGAAGGGCCCCTTCCATCCGGGCCTTTACGTCGGCGATCTCCGCGTGCCGGGCCATGAGGCGGCGGCGGAGGCGCTGAAGCCTCCCGTAGCCCCAAAGCCCCCGTTCTCTCAAGACCAGGGGCACGGCCTCCAGCTCCTCGGTGAGCACCCGGTCGTAGTAGGAGAGCTCCAAAAGCTGGGCGTGGACGAACTCCACCAGGTCGGCCACGTCCCAGATCCCCTCGGAGTCCAGGATGAGGACCCGGTCAAACCCCAAAAGGGCCAGGTCCTCCGTGGAGTAGCTGTAGCGGTAGCGCGCCATCTCCCGGCGCACCTCGGGGGCGAACTCCTCCTTGGCCCCCATCCAGAGGGGGGCGAGGTCCACCGGGGGCTTGTGGGCCTTGGCCCCTTCCAGGCCCAGGGCGTGGTAGACGGTGAACTCCTCGGAGAGGCGCTTCTCCTCGGGGCGGAGGAGGGCCCCCTGGAGGTAGGGCTCCAGGGCGGCGAGCTCGGCCAGGAAGAACCCCTCCCAAAAGGGAAGCTCGGGGAGGGCGAGGGCCTTTTCCAAAAAGGCCTCCCACGGCACCCTCTCCCCCAGGTGGATGCGGAAGGAGAGGGAGGCCACCCCGAACTCGTAAAGCCGGGCGGTGAGGAGGCCCGAGACCCCCTCCACGCTCCGCACCCCAAGCTCCACCTGGGCTGGGGGGTTCTGGAAGCGCACCGCCCCAAGCCTCGGCCGGGAGAGGCGGAGGCGGGGGGTGGCCAGGCGGCCCAGGTCAATCTCGTCCGCCAGGTCAAAGAGGCGGTAGAGGGCGATGTGGGGGGAGAGGAGGTTCATTCCAGCTTGGAGACTTCCCGGGGAGGAGGCCCGTTCTTATAAGCTTCCAGGAGAGCCTTGAGGGCCTTTCCCCGATGGGAGTGGCGGGCCTTCTCCTCCAGGGTCATCTCGGCGAAGGTCTTCCCCGCCTCGGGCACGAAGAAGAGGGGGTCGTAGCCGAAGCCCCCTTCCCCCCGGGGGGCCTCGAGGATCACCCCCTCCACGCTCCCCTCGTAGGCCTCGGCGTGCCCGTCGGGGTAGGCCAGGACCAAAACCGCCACGAAGCGGGCCTTCCGCTCCTCCCCCTTGAGGTGGCGCATCCTCTCCAGGAGGAAGACGTTCCTTTCCCGGTCCGTCTCCCGCCCCCCGTAGCGGGCGGAGTAGACCCCGGGCTCGCCCCCCAGGGCGGGCACCACCAGGCCCGAGTCGTCGGCCAGGGCGGGAAGCCCCGTGGCCTTGGCCACGTAGGCCGCCTTGAGGAGGGCGTTTTCCAGGAAGGTGGCCCCCTCCTCCTTGGGCATGCGCAAGGGGAAGTCGGCCAGGGAAAGGAGGGTCCAGCCCAAGGGGGCGAGGCCCTCCTTGAGCTCCCGCACCTTGCCGGGGTTGGAGGTGGCCAGGACGAGGCGCATCCTCCCTAGGATACCGCTTTTAAGGCGGCCACCACCTCCTAGGGGGTGTCCAGGGGGTGAGGAGGTGGAGGGCGTGACGGGGGAGGACCTCTGGGTGGCCGGTCAGCGGGTTCGCCCCGAAGGAGACCTGTGGGCCTCCATGGCCCCGGGTATGGTGGCGGTAGCAGGGAAAGGCGTCCAGGTGGCCGAACCCCGCACCTGGGCGTGCTTCCAGGGACCCGGCCCTTGGATGGGGGCGTCCGCTAAGTGCCCACACCTTGGCTTTGCAACACAAGACGCCCAAGCTTTGGCTGTGGGAAAGCCCTTTTGGGGCCCCCACCGCGGCTTTTGCCGCGGTGGGGTACTTAGAAGGGGCTCAAGGGGATGCCGGGGTAGGCCCCGCTAGTGGCCCGCTTCTCCAGGGGACGTTGGGAGAGCGCGCCCAGCACTTCAGGCTTACCCCGGCGGCACGGGAAGGGTGTGGCGCCTGCGCTATGAGGGAAAGGGGTGGAAGCTTATGGGCCTCCTTTCCCGGACCGGAGGGGTATGAAGGGGTGAGCCCCCCCCGGCCCGTCCCTCAGCGTAGGCTCTGGGCGAAGGCCTCCGCCACCCCGCGAAGGAGGGTGGGGTAGTCCCTCGCACCCTCCCCCAAGACATCCACCAGCACGGGCTCCAACCCCAGGTTCCGGGCCACAGCCACGCCCTGCTCCTTGGCGGCCAGGGGGATCAGGAGGTGCCGCACCCCGGCTTCCTTGGCCACCCTCTGGGCCTCGGCCACGGCCTTGGCGCTTACGTCCGGCGCTTCCGGGTTGGGGACGATGTTGTAGAGAACCCTCACCCCGTACCGGGCGGCGAAGTAGCGCAGGGGGTTGCGGAAGGTGAGGACCCCGGGCGCCTTCCGGGTCTGGAGTAGCCCGGCCACTTCCCGGTCCAGCCGCGCGAGCTCCGCCTCGAGGCGGGCGGCTCTGGCGCGGTAGACCGCCCCTCCCGCGGAGTCAACCTGGGACAAGGCCTCCACCAAGGAGGGAAGGGACTTGGCCATGAGGAGGGGGTCCAGCCAGAAGTGGGGGTCCGGCCCGGTGGGGGTCTTTATCAGGCCGGCTTCCAGGGCCTCGGCCAGCACCACCACCGGGGTCTTCAGGCTGTTGGGCCGCACCACCTTATCCAGGATCCAGTCGTCCAGCTTGGCCCCGTTGGCCACCACCAGGCGGGCCCTGGCCACGGCCTGCACCTGGGAGGGGGAGGGGTCAAAGACGTGGGGGTTGGTGGAAGGAGGCACCAGAAGGCCCACCTCCATCCGGTCCCCTACCAGGGAGCGCAGGAAGAGGGCGTGGGGCTGGATGGTGGCCACCGCCGTGGGCTTTTGCCCCAAGGCCAGTCCCAGGACCAATAGGAGCGCCGAAAGTCTTTTCCACATGCTTCACCTCCGCCCTATACCCCGTGGAGGTATAGGGCAGTCCCATGGTAGGGTATATGAGAACGCAATGTCAATATCATCCAGGCTTACCTTGCAAAGATGAGGGCGACGGGTGTATATCTCCCGATGGGCAAGCGAGGCTTTATTCGCGGGGAGGCAAGCCCCAAGGAGGTCCTCGCCCACCACGAACCCCGACAGGATGCGGAAAAGCCGCCAGCTTCGTGGTGGAGCTGGTCGATGAGGGGCTTCTTGGGCATGCCCCTAGCTTAGCCCAAGAGGAGGAACCTCCTCCCGGGGCCCCATGCGGGCAAAAGCCCGCATGGGGGTATTAGAGCTCCTCCAGGCTCACCCGCCTCAGGTCTTCCACCCTCTCCCCCAGGCGCTCCGCCAGGGCCCGGTAGCTCTCCGGGTCCCCGGTCACGTAGTGGACCACCCGCCCCCGGCCCCCAGGGCTCAAAAGGCCCTCCCTTTCCAGCGCCCGGGCCACCCGGCGGGCCGTGGCCTCGGCGGAGTCAATGAGGCGCACCCCGGGGAGGACTTTCCCGATGGCCCCCTTCAGGAAGGGGTAGTGGGTGCACCCAAGGATGAGGGCCTCGAGGTCCTTGGGGGCTTCCTCCAGGTAGTGCCGGGCCACCAGGAGGGCCACGGGGTCGTCCCAGAGCCCCTCCTCCACCAAGGGCACGAAGAGGGGGCAGGCCCGGGCCCAGGAGAGGCGCACGTAGCGCTCGTAGGCCCGGCTTTCCACCGTGGCCTGGGTGCCGATGAGCCCAACCTTCCCGTAGGCCCTGGCCTCCTCCGCCGCGGGCTCCAGGACCCCGAAGACGGGCACGGAGAGGTCCTCGGCGAGGTCGGGGAGGGCGGCGGAGCTCGCCGTGTTGCAGGCCACCACGATGGCCTTCACCCCTTCCCTGAGGAGAAAGCCCGCGATTTCCCAGGCGAAGCGCCGCACCATGGGGAGGGGCTTCCCCCCGTAGGGCACGCGGGCCGTGTCCCCGAAGTAGAGGAAGTCTTCTTGGGGGAGGGCCTGGCGGAGGGCGGAGAGCACCGTGAGCCCGCCCACCCCCGAGTCAAAGACGCCGATGGGGGCTTTGGGGTCCTTCACGGGCCGCCATCATACCTGGACGGCCAAGGGGGGGTGCTATACTATCGGGGTTGCCCCGAGGGGGCGGGTCCTGAAGGAGGTGCGCAAGTTGAGGCTGGTCACGTCTGAGTCGGTAACCGAGGGGCACCCGGACAAGCTGGCGGACCGGATCTCCGACGCCATCCTGGACGCCCTCATCGCCCAGGACAAGAAGGCGCGGGTGGCGGCGGAGACCCTGGTGACCACCGGGCTCGTCTTCGTGGCGGGGGAGATCACCACCGAGGGGTACGTGGACATCCCCGGCCTGGTGCGCAAGACGGTGCGGGAGGTGGGCTACACCCGGGCCAAGTACGGCTTTGACGCCGACACCTGCGCCGTCCTCACCGCCATAGACGAGCAGTCCCCGGACATCGCGGGCGGGGTCAACCTCTCCTACGAGTGGCGGGTCCTGAAGTCCACCGACCCCCTGGACCGGGTGGGCGCCGGGGACCAGGGGCTCATGTTCGGCTACGCCACCGACGAGACCCCCGAGCTCATGCCCCTCCCCATCACCCTGGCCCACCGCCTCACCATGCGCCTCGCCGAGGTGCGGAAGACAGGGCTTCTGCCCTACCTCCGCCCCGACGGCAAGGCCCAGGTCACCGTGGTTTACGAGGGGGACAAGCCGCTTTACGTGAAGACCGTGGTGGTCTCGGCCCAGCACTCCCCGGAGGTGGAGCAGGAGCAGCTTCGGGAGGACCTGATCCGGGAGGTGGTGCGCCAGGCCATCCCGGGGGAGTACCTGAAGGAAGGGGAGACGGAGTACCTCATCAACCCCTCGGGCCGCTTCATCCTGGGCGGACCCCACGCGGACACCGGCCTCACGGGCCGCAAGATCATCGTGGACACCTACGGGGGGGCGGTGCCCCACGGGGGCGGGGCCTTCAGCGGCAAGGACCCCACCAAGGTGGACCGCTCCGCCAGCTACTACGCCCGCTACATGGCGAAGAACCTGGTGGCGGCGGGGCTTGCGAGGAGGGCCCTCGTGGAGCTCGCCTACGCCATCGGCAAGGCGAGGCCCGTCTCGCTTAGGGTGGAGACCTTCGGCACCGGGGTCCTCCCCGACGAGAAGCTCACGGAGATCGCCGGGAAGGTCTTTGACCCGAGGCCCCTCGCCATCATCGAGGAGCTGGACCTCCTGCGGCCCATCTACACCCCCACCTCGGCCTACGGCCACTTCGGCCGCCCGGGCTTCCCCTGGGAGGAGACGGACCGGGTGGAGGCCTTGAGGCGGGAGGCGGGGCTTTAGGTACCCCGCTCTGGCGAAAGCCAGAGCGGGGCCCCAATAAGTTTCCCTCACGTGGGCTTAGGCCCGCAGGACCTCCGCTTCTTGGCTTGGGCCAAGGCTTCGCACTAAAGGGGCCTCAGTCCTCGAGGTAGGTGTACCCCTGGAGCTCCCGGGCGTAGCGCTCTAGGAAGACCCCCTTCTCCGCCGGGGAAAGGCGGCTTTGCCGCACCAGGCGCTCTACCCCGAGCATGAGCTCCCGGGCGGCGAAACCCATCTTTTCAATGACCTTCTCGGCGGTCTCCCCGGGCACGAAGCGCTCTATGGCGAAGCCCTCCTCGTCCACCCTCACGTGGGCCTCCCCCACCTGGCCGAAGAGGTTGTGGTTGCTCCCGAGAACGTCCTGGTAGGCCCCCACCAGGAAGACGCCCAGGTAGTAGGACTCCCCTGGCCTAAGGGCGTGCACGGGAAGGGTCTGGCGCACGTCGTGCAGGTCAATGAAGCGGTCAATCTTCCCGTCGGAGTCGCAGGAGATGTCCACCAGGGTGGCCTGGCGGGTGGGGGGTTCGTGGAGGCGGCTTAAGGGCACGATGGGAAAGAGCTGGTGGATGGCCCAGGCGTCGGGCAGGCTCTGGAAGATGGAGAAGTTGCACACCAGCTTGTCGGCGAGGAGCTTTTCCAGGTCCTCAAACTCGTCGGGGGCGTAGGGGAGTTCCCGTACCAGGGCGTAAACCTTGCGGGCGATGTGGTAGAAGATCTCCTCCGCCAGGGCCCGATCCCTTAGGGAGACCAGGCCCAGGTCGTAGAGGGTCTGGAGGGTCTCCTTGTCGGCGAAGGCGTCGTGGTAGACCTCGCGGAAGTTCTTGGGGCCGAGGCTTTGCAGGCTTTCCCAAAGCTCCTTGACCAAGGGGTGGGCCTCCTCCGGGGGGGCCTCGGGCCTTCTTTCCCCGGGAGGAGCGATGACGTCAATGACCTCCAGGACCAGGACCTCGTGGTAGGCGGTGACCGCCCGTCCCGACTCGGTGACCAGGATGGGGTGGGGTTCCCCGTGCCCCTCCACCACCTCCTTGGTCACGTAGACCAGGTCCTCGGCGTACTCGGAGAGGGTGTAGTTGGCCGAGGCGTAGAAGTTGGTCTTGGAGCCGTCGTAGTCCACCGCCAGGCCCCCGCCCAGGTTGAGGTAGCGGAGGGGCGCCCCGAGCTTCCTGAGCTGCACGTAGGTCTGGGCTGCCTCCCGCACCGCGGCCTTGATCTTGCGGATGTCCGTCACCTGGCTACCGATGTGGGCGTGGACCATGACCAGGGCGTCCAGGAGGTCCGCTTCCTTCAGGAGCTCCACCGCCCGCACGATCTCCGGGGTGGTGAGGCCGAACTTGGCGTTCTCCCCTCCCGAGGCCTCCCACTGTCCCGCCCCCTTGGCCTTGAGCTTGTAGCGGATGCCCAAGAGGGGCTTGACCCCGAGCTCCTTGGAGAGGCGGAGGACCCGGGAGAGCTCGGCGAACTTCTCCAGGGTGATGACCACGTTGCGGCCAAGCTTTCTCCCCATGAGGGCCAGGCGGATGAAGTCGTCGTCCTTGAAGCCGTTGGTGGTGATCAGGGCCTCCTCGGAGAGGTCCTGGGCCAGGATGAGGGCGAGCTCGGGTTTGCTACCCGCCTCGAGGCCGTAGTGGTAAGGCCTTCCCGCCCTGGCCACGGTCTCCAGCACCAGGCGGCGCTGGTTCACCTTCACCGGGTAGACCCCCCGGTACCCCCCCTGGTAACCGTACTTCTCCATGGCCCTCTGGAAGGCCTCGTTGAGCTCCCGCACCCGGGCCTCGAGGATCTGGGGGAAGCGCAGGACCAGGGGCAGGGGCCTCCCTTCGTCCCGGAGAGCCTCCACGATCTCCAGAAGGGAGGCGGCGGGCCCCCCGGGGCCTGAGGGGGTGACCTCCATCTCCCCGTCCCGCCCGATGCGGAAAAACCCCGCGCTCCAGTGGGGCACCAGGTAGATCTCCTCCGCTTCCTTGGGGGTAAAGCGCTTGGCCGTTCGCAACCCGGTCAACCTCCGCTATGAGTGTAGGGCGGATGGACCCTCTTGGGAAGGGTGGCTTCGGTAGAGGTAGCCCTCCCCTTCGGGGACCTCCTCCGGGTCCACCAGGTAGAGGAAGGGCCCCCCTCTCTCGTTGACCAGGGCGTGGCCTCTGGCCCGGATGAGGGGGTGGAGAGGCCGGGGCGCTTGGAAGGCCAGGGGGACGGGGCCCACCTCTTCCAGCACCCCCGAAAGCAGGTCAAGCCAACGGGCGAAGGCCTCCGGCTCCACCTCGGGCACCATAAGGCGGACCGCCCCTGCCTTGTCCCCGAAGCGCCGGAACCTTCGTAAGAAGCGCCTCAGGGTGCGCCGCTCCTCCCCGGTGGGGCGGAAGGCGAGGTGTTTGTGGCCCATCACGCTAAAGCGAAACCCCTCCGGGGCCAGGGCCCGGAGGCGGCTTATGGTCCTCAGGTCCCCCACCCGGTGCCACCAGGAAAGCTCCACCGTGGGGAAGGCCTTGCGGTAGGCCTTGAACCCCCCGGGAAACCCCCGGTAGCCCCTAAGCCCCTCGAGGATTGCCCCGCTAGCCGCCAAGCCAGTGCTCCAGGAAGGCCAGCCCCACCCGGGCCATGAGGGGGGTTATGGTGTGCCCCGCCCCTTCCTCCAGGAAGCGGGCCAGGCGGCCTTCGGGGTAGTGGGGCCTCAGGGCCTCCACCGTCTTCTCCATCCGCTCCAGGGGGACGATGAGGTCCTTGGTGCCGTGGAGGTGAAGAAGGGGCACCCCGCCGTAGGCCTCCCCCCGGGTGGCGGGCGGGGCCTGGTAGAGGGCCTTGACCTCGGGATCCTCCACCACCTGCCCCTTTGGGAGCTTCATGGGAAAGCCCGAGCCGATGAAGGCCAGGGCGGCCCTGGGGCGCAACCCCTCGGAGAGGAGGAAGTGGACCACGAAGGCCCCCAGGCTTCCCCCGGCGAGGAAAAGGGGAAGGCCGAAGCGCTCCTTGGCCTCCTCCGCCACGCTTCGGGCCTCCTCCTTGAAAGCCAGAGCCACGCGGTAGACCTCCTCCACGTAGCGGGGGCTCTTGGCGGAGGGGGGAGGGCCTTCCCGCTCCCCGTGCCTCGGGGCGTCAAAGGCGAGGAGGAGGAACCCCCTTTCCGCGTAGCCGGGGAGGAGGGAAAGGATCCCCTCCTTGGAACCCTGGAGGCCGTGGAGGGCGAGGAGGAGGGCCTTGGGGCGCTCCGGCACCTGAGCCAGGAGGGGGAGCCCGGCGAGGGTGAGGCGCTCGGTCCTTACCATCACGTGAAGAGGCTGGACACCGACTCCCCCCGGTGGATGCGCCAGATGGCCTCGGCGAAGAGGGGGGCCACGGTGAGGGTCCTGAGCTTGGGGCCTTCCTTGGGGGGGCAGGTGTCGGTGGCCGCCACCTCCTTCACGGGGCTCTTGGCGATGCGCTCCAGGGCCGGGCCCACGTAGACCCCGTGGGTGGCGGCGGCGTAGACCTCCTTGGCCCCGGCCTGCATGAGGGCCTCCACCGCCTCCACCAGGCTTCCCGCCGTGGAGATCTCGTCGTCCACGATGAGGGCGGTCTTTCCCTTGACCTCCCCCACCAGCATCCGCACCCGCACCTCGGTGTCCGAGACCCGCTCCTTGTCAATGAAGGCCAGGGGGAGGCGGAGCCTTCTCGCCAGAGAGCTCGCCCGCTTCAGGTCCCCGGCGTCCGGGGCCACCACCACGGCGTTCTCCAGGTCCAGCCGGGTGGCGAAGTGGTTGGCGATGACGGGCTCGGCGGAGAGGTGGTCCACCGGCACCTTGAAGAAGCCGTGGACCTGGGGGGAGTGGAGGGTCATGGTGAGCACCCGGTCGGCCCCCGCCGTCTGCAGGAGGTCGGCGATGAGCCTGGCGGTGATGGAGATGCGGGGGGCGTCCTTCTTGTCGCTCCGGGCGTAGGAGAAATAGGGGATGACGGCGGTGACCCGGGCGGCGCTCGCCCCCTTGGCGGCGTCCACCATCATGAGGAGCTCCATGAGGTGGTCCTGCACCGGGGGGGTGAGGGACTGGACGATGAAGACGTCGCCTTCCCTGAGGTTTTCCTCGTAACGCACGAAGAGGTTGTCGTTGGCGAAGCGCAAGGTGGTGCTCTTCCCCAGGGGGAGGCCTAGGGTGTCGGCGATGGCCTGGGCCAGGGGGCGGTTGGACTGGCCGGAGAAGATCAGGAGGGGGCGGTCCATGCCGTCCCCCAAGATACCACGCCCTCTAAAGGGGGGTGAGTTCCCTTTGCAAGGGGGTGGTGACCTCGGGACCCGTGGGGTGGAGGTAGACGTCCACCTCCGTGCGCACGCCGAAGCCCTCCAGGTACACCCCGGGCTCCACGGTGAAGGCGAGGCCCGGCACCAGGGGGCGGAAATCGTGGGTCTCCAGGTCGTCCAGGTGGGGCCCAGAGCCGTGGACCTCCTCCCCCAGGTTGTGCCCGGTGCGGTGGCGGATGTAGGGGCCATAGCCTTCCTCCTCCAGGAGCTCGCGCGCTACCTGGTCCACCTCAAAACCCTTGGGGCGGCGCCCCTCGCGGTAGGCCTCGGCCACGAAGGCGATAGCCGCATCCCTGGCCCGGGCCACCGCTTGGAAGGCCCGGTGGGCGGCCTCCGGGGGCCTCAGGCCCGCCATCCAGGTGAGGTCGGCGTAGACCCCTCCCGGCTCCTTGGCCCAGAGGTCCAGAAGCGCCACCTCCCCCTCCTCCAGGGGCTTCTCCGTGGGCACGTGGTGGGGGTTGGCGCTGTGCCTTCCGAAGGCCACCATGGGGGGGTGGTCAAAGACGAGGCCCCGCCTGGCCAGGACCTCCGCCATCCTGGCCTGCACCTCCCGCTCCGTAGCCCTGGGGTTTTCCCGGAGGAGGGCGAGGGCCGCGTCCCGGGCCTCCACCAGGCCCTGGGCCGCCCGCCGGTGGCTTTGGAGCTTGGCCCCATCCCAGACCTGGAAGGGGAGGAGGAGGGGCCAAGAGGAGAGGAGCTCGAGGCCCATTCCCCGGAGCAGGTCCAGGGTGCCCCCGTCCACCCGGGAGAGGTAGGGGACCTGCCCTCCGGGGACGTACTCCAGGGCGAGGCGCCTTATCCCCGAAAGGACCTCCTCCAGCCCTTCCACGAAGCCCCGCCAGGTGTGGTAGGTCCGAAGCCTCCCCGGCAAGGCGGGGAAGAGGCTTTCCTCAATGGCGTGGCAGAGGAGGGTGGGCTCCCCTTCCCTCGGGATGAGGTAGGCGAAGCGGCGGGTGAGGTGGAGCGAGGAGAGGCCCAGGACCTCGAGGGCCAGGGGGTTACTCCTTCCGAAGGAGAAGAGGAGCCAGCCCTCGAGGCCCTCCGCCTTCAGGGCTTCCTGTACCTTGACCACGTCCATGGCTTCCATGCTAACCCGGTTCACCTTCTCCTACCCGTGCCGTGTTAGGCTTAGGGGTAATGAGGTTCGGCATGGTGGAAACCCAAGAGGCGGTCATCCGCATCACCCCCCTGACGGCGGAAAAGGCCTGGGAGATCCTCTCCCGCTACGGCAAGGAGGGGGCGGCCATCCGCGTCTACATCAAGTCGGGGGGGTGCTCTGGCTTCCAGTACGGCATGGCCGTGGACGAAAGGGAGCTTCCGGGGGACACCTTCGTGGAAATGCACGGGGTGCGCCTGGTGGTGGACCCTAGGTCCCTGCCCTACCTGGTGGGCTCGGAGATTGACTGGGTGGGCAGCCTCATGGGGGGCGGGTTCACCGTGAATAACCCCAACGCCGCCAGCACCTGTGGCTGCGGCCACTCCTTCCGCACCAAGGACCAGGAGGGGGCTCCCCGCACCTGCGGCCACTAGGGGACCTTGCCCGCGGGGAAGGGGCCTGGCTTCAGGCCCCTTTAGCTTTGGGCCGTGTTGACCTTCACCCTGGGGGTCGTATAATAACCTCGGCCACTAGGATAGTGCCACGAAAGGAGGCGGTATGAGGAAGGTAGGCAAGCTGGCCGTGCTCGGTATAACCGCTCTGGGCCTGGCCCTGGCGGGGCCCCAGGACAACAGCCTGGTCGTCGGGGCCTCCCAGGAGCCCAGGGTCTTGGCGGGGGACTTCCTGAGCGTCATCTCCGACCAGGCCATCAAGTCGGAGATTGAGCAGTACCTCTTCGCCCCCCTCATCGGCTTCAACGCCAACAGCGAGAACTTCCCCGTGCTGGTCACCGAGGTGCCCACCCTGCAGAACGGGCGCCTCCGGGTCACGGACATCGGCGGGGGCAAGAAGCGCCTGGAGATGGACCTCACCCTCCGCCAAGACGCCAAGTGGTCCGACGGCAAGCCCATCACCACCGAGGACGTGCAGTTCTACTTTGAGGTGGGGAAGGCCAAGGGCATGCCTGTGCTGAACCCGGACTACTGGGAGCGGGTGAACCTCAAGGTGAAGGACGCCCGCAACTTCACCGTGATCTTTGAGCCCGCCTACTACTACGACACCTACGGCTCTCCCATCGGCTACGCCCCCAAGCACATCATGGGGCCCGAGTGGGAGAAGGTGAAGGCGGCGGCCAAGGGCCTGGACCCCGACAAGGACGCGGAGAAGCTCAACGAGCTTTACCGCAACTTCTTCCTCAAGTTCGCCACCCCCGCCAACCTCAACAAGGGGGCCATGGTCTACTCCGGGCCCTTCAAGCTCAAGCGCTGGGTGCCGGGGAACTCCATCGAGATGGAGCGGAACCCCAACTTCCCCATCAAGCCCGAGGGCGGGGAGAGCAAGTACGTGCAGAAGGTGGTCTACCGCTTCATCCAGAACACCAACTCCCTGCTGGTGGCGGTGATCGGCGGGGGGATTGACGCCACCTCCAGCGTCTCCCTCACCTTTGACCAGGCCCGCTCCAGGCAGCTTACCTCCCGCGCCCCCGGCCGCTTCGATATCTGGTTCGTTCCCGGGGCCATCTGGGAGCACATCGACATCAACAAGTTTGAGAACTGCCAGGTGGTCAAGGACCTCGGCCTCAACGACAAGCGCACCCGGCAGGCCCTCCTCCACGCCCTGAACCGCGAGGGCTTGGTGAAGGCCTTCTTTGACGGCCTCCAGCCCGTGGCCCACACCTGGATCGCCCCCGTCAACCCCCTCTTCAACCCCAACGTGAAGAAGTACGAGTTTGACCTGAAGAAGGCCGAGGCCCTCCTGGCGGAGATGGGCTGGAAAAAGGGGCCCGATGGCATCCTCCAGCGCACCGTGGGCGGCCGCACCGTGCGCTTTGAGATCGAGTACGTCACCACCGCGGGCAACGCCATCCGCGAGCGCACCCAGCAGTTCTTCGCCGAGGACCTGAAGAAGATCGGCATCGCCGTCAAGATCAACAACGCCCCCTCCGCCGTGGTCTTCCATGACGATTACATCCAGCGGGCCAGCGAGTGCAAGTGGACGGGGATGTTTGAGTTCGCCTGGGTGTCCAGCCTGACGGAGGGCGGCTCCCTCTTCCAGTACAAGAACCTGAACACCAATACCATCCAGGTCCCCACCAAGGAGAACAACTACCAGGGCCAGAACATCGGCGGCTGGCGCAACGACGAGTTTGACCGCTTGACGAGCCAGGGGGTCCTGGAGTTTGACGAGGCCAAGCGGAAGCAGCTCTTCGCCCGCGCCCAGGAGATCTGGGCGGAGGAGCTCCCCGCCCTTCCCCTCTACTTCCGCGCCAACCCCTACGTGGTGCGGAAGGGCCTGGTGAACTACGTGGCCAGCGCCTACTCCGGCGGCAACGGTTACCCCGGCTGGAACGCCTGGGAGATCGGCTGGGAGAGCCGCGGCGCCGTGAAGAAGTGGGACCAGGCGAAGTACTCCCTTTCCCTCAAGTAGCCCGGGTGGTATAGTGGGGCCCGCTGGGGTTTTCCCAGCGGGCTTTTTAGTGCCATAAACGGGAGGTACAAGAGTGTTCGCCTACACGGTGCGCAGGCTTTTGCAGATGGTCCCCCTGCTCCTTGCGGCCAGCGTGGTCATCTACGCCCTCTTGGCCCTGCAGCCGGGGGACCCTTTGGAGGAGCTCAAGCGGCAGAACCCCCGCATAACCGCCGAGCAGTTTGAGGCCCTGAAGCGGGCCTACGGCCTGGACCAGCCCCTTTACATCCGCTACTTCAAGTGGCTCAACCGGGCCCTCCACGGCGACCTGGGCTACAGCCGCACCTACGGGATCCCGGCGGCGGAGTACATCTTCGCCCAGCGCCTGCCCAAGACCCTTCTCCTCTCGGGGCTCGCCCTCACCCTGGCCCTCGTGGTGGCCATTCCGGTGGGGGTCTTCTCGGCGGTGCGCCAGTACTCCCTGGCGGACTACGTCATCACCTTCCTCTCCTTCGTGGGCTTCTCCATGCCCGTCTTTTTCCTGGGCATCCTCCTTCTTTACCTCTTCGCCATCTGGCTTCCCGACCACGTCCCGGGCTTCCCCCGCTTCCCCACCGGGGGGGTGCCGGGGGTGCTTTGGGAGGACGTGCGCTCCGGGGCGGTGAGCCTCTGGGAGTTCTTGGGCCAGTGGGCCTGGCACCTGGTCCTTCCCGTCCTCACCCTGGCCTCCCTGCAGATGGCCGAGTGGACCCGGTTCATGCGGGCTTCTCTCCTGGAGGTGCTTTCCCAGGACTACATCCGCACCGCCCGGGCCAAGGGGCTTTCGGAGCGGGTGGTACTCTACAAGCACGCCCTCAGGAACGCCCTCATCCCCATCGTGACCCTGGTGGGCCTCGCCATCCCCGGGGTTTTGGGCGGGGCCACCATCACCGAGACCATCTTCAGCTACCCGGGGATGGGGCGGGCCATCTTTGACGCCTTGGTGGAGAAGGACTACAACGTGGCCATGGCGGCCTTGGCTTTCCTCGCCCTCATGACGGCCCTCTTCAACCTCCTGGCGGACCTGGCCTACGCGGTGGTGGACCCCCGCATCCGCTACAGCTAGAGGTGAACCATGGCGACCGCAACCGCTTCCGCCAAACCCCGCACCTTTTTTAGCCTCTTTTGGCGCCGCCTGAGGCGGCACCGCATGGCCATGGCGGGCCTGGTGGTCATCGTCCTCCTCATCCTCATGGCCATCTTCGCCCCCTGGCTCGCGCCCTACGACCCCACGGCCCAGCCCACGGGGGAGGACGTGGGCCAGTACTACTTCAACCCGCCCTCGAGGGAGCACCCCCTGGGCACGGACGACCTGGGGCGGGACGTGCTTTCCCGCATCATCTATGGCTCCCGCATCTCCTTGCTGGTGGGCTTCGCCGTGGCCTTTTCCAGCGTCTTCCTGGGGACCCTCATGGGCACCCTGGCGGGGTACTTCTCCGGTAGGCCCCTCCGCTTTTACCTGGGCCCCTTGCGCCGGGAAAGGGACGGGTTCTATCCCTGGACCTTCGCCCTTTGGCGGGTCCTTTCCTGGTTCCTCTACTACGGGATCCTCTATCTGGCCCTTACCATCGCCTGGGCCTTGGCCAAGGACGGCCTGCAGGCCGGGAACCCGGGAAGCTACCTGGGTTTCGGCCTCACCCTGGCCCTGGTGCTCTACGCCGCCTGGTATGGCCTCAAGGGGGAGATCCGCCTGGACCTGGACGTGGCCATCAGCCGCCTCATCGACTTCATGCTCACCATCCCCACCCTGCCCCTCCTTCTCGTCCTCTCGGCCCTCCTCCGCGACCCCGGGGTGAAGGTGGGGCAGTGGGCGCAAAGCGTCTTCGGCGATGCCGCCAGCGTCTTCATCATCATCCTCATCCTGGTCCTCTTCGGCTGGCTGGGCACCGCGCGGCTCGTGCGGGGGAACATCCTCTCCCTTAGGGAGCAGGACTACGTGACCGCCGCCCAGGCCCTGGGGGCCTCGGACCTCCGCATCATGTTCCGCCACCTGGTGCCCAACACCCTGGCCCCCCTCATCGTCCAGGCCACCCTGCAGATCGGCGGGGCCATCTTGGTGGAAGCGGCCCTCTCCTTCCTGGGCTTCGGCATCCAGCCCCCGGTGGCCACCTGGGGCAACATGCTGACGAACGCCCAGGAGTACATCTTCACCGCCCCCTGGCTCGCCCTGCCGCCCGGGTTCATGATCTTCATCACGGTGCTGGCCTTCAACTACCTGGGAGACGGCCTCCGGGACGCCCTGGACCCGAGGAGCAGGCTCTAAATGCTGGCCCCCGGTGTTTAGGGCCTGAGCTTTTCCTCGGGGTAGGCGGCCTCCAGGAAGTAGAGGCCGTGGGCCGGGGCGGTGGGGCCCGCCAGGCGGCGGTCCCCGCTTCCCAGGATGGCCCGAAGGCTTTCCGGGGGCCGCTTGCCGAGCCCCACCTCCAGGAGGGTGCCCACCATGCCCCGGACCTGGCCCCGGAGGAAGCTTCGCCCCTTGAAGTAAAAGCGCACCTCGAGGCCGCCCTCTCCCTCCGCCGCCTCCACCCTGGCCTCGAGGAGCTCCCGCACCCCCTCCCGGGTCTCCTCCTTGGCGAAGCCCAGGAAGTTGTGCCGGCCCAAAAGGAAGGGTAGGGCCTCCCGTATGGCCGAGAGGTCCAGGGGGTGCTTAAGCCAAAGCGCCCGGTGGCGGAGGAGGGGAGAGGGGTGGGGCCTCACGAGGATCCGGTAGCGGTAGGCCCGCCAGAGGGCGTCCCTCCTTGCGTGGAGGTCCCGGGCCACCTCCAAGGCCCCCACCACCTTGAGGTCCTCGGGGAGGAGGCGGTTCAGGGCCTCGGGCACCCTTTCCACGGGGATCCTGCCCTCCACGTCCACGTGGAAGGGCATGGCCAGGGCGTGCACCCCGGCGTCGGTGCGCCCGGCGGCCACGGCCTTGGGGAGGGCGCCAACCCTGGGCAGGACCCTTTCCAGCTCGCCCTGCACGGTGCGCAGGCCCTCCCTTTGCCGCTGGAGCCCGGCGAAGTGGGTGCCGTCGTACTCGCAAAGAAGGAGGAGTCGGCGCACGGGCCCAGCTTAATCCGCGCCCACCGGGGTTTGGGAGGGGTGGGCCTCGAGGGCCACCCCCTCCCCCACCACCCTAAGCCCCACCCGGTCCCCCACCCGGTAGGGCGCTCCGGGGCTCTCCTGCACCAGGATCTCCCGCTCCGCGGGGCCTAGGAGGCGCACCCGGTAGGTGAGGTCGTGCCCTTTGAACTCCCGGGCCACCACCTCCCCCACGGGGCCCTCTTCCGGAGGAGCGAGCTTAAGGGCCTCCGGGCGCAGGGAGAGGAGAAGGGGCCCGAAGGCGGGCTCGGCCAGGGGCACGGGGCCCAGGCAGGTCTCCGCCCAGCGCCCCTTCCCCTCCCCGGGAAGGAGGTTGGTGCGGCCCAGGAACTGGGCCACGAAGGGGGTTCTGGGCCGGAGGTAGACCTCCTCCGGGGTGCCCACCTGGAGGATCTTTCCCCCCCGCATCACCCCCAGGCGGTCGGCGAAGGAGAGGGCTTCCTCCTGGTCGTGGGTGACCAGGAGGGCGGTGGTGCCCGTCTCCTTCAGCACCTTGCGCACCTCTTCCCGGGTGGCGGCCCGAAGCCCGGCGTCAAGGCTGGAAAAGGGTTCGTCCAGAAGCACCAGCTTGGGCCCCGGGGCCAGGGCCCGGGCCAGGGCCACCCTCTGCTGCTGCCCACCGGAAAGCTCGTGGGGCTTGCGGTGCTGGAAGAGGGTCATGCCCACCCGCTCCAGGGCCTTCTGCGCCAAGAGGAGGCGGTCCTTGCCCTTCAGGCCAAAGGCCACGTTGCCGAGGGCGGTGAGGTGGGGGAAGAGGGCGTAGTCCTGGAAGACGAAGCCGATGCCCCTCCTCTCGGGGGGAAGAGGGGTCACGTCCCGGCCCTGGAGGAGGACCCGGCCGGCGTCCGGGGCCTCCAGCCCGGCGACGACCCGCAGAAGGGTGGTCTTGCCACAGCCCGAGGGGCCGAGGAGGGCTAGGATCTCCCCGGGGTAGACCAGGAGGTCTACCCCCTTCAGCACCTCGTGCCCGCCGAAGCGCTTCCTTATCCCCTGGAGTTCTAGAAGCGGCGCTCGCTCCAAAGCAACACCCCCACGAAGGCCGCCGAAAGGAGGGCGATGAGGAGGGCGAAGGGGGCGGCCTCGGCGAACATGGCTTCCTGAGTGTAGCTGAAAACCCGGGTGGAAAGGGTGCTGTAGCCCATGGGGGCCAGGAGGAGGGTGATGGGCAGCTCCTTCACCGCCCCCATGAAGGCCAGGGCGCCTCCCGCCGCCACCCCCCGCCAGAGGAGGGGAAAGGTGACGCGGAAGAAGGCCCGGGTGGGCGTCTCCCCCAGGCTCCTCGCCGCCTCCTCCAGCCTCCTCGGCACCTGGCGCAGGGCGCTCTGGATGGGGCCCAGGGTCTCCGCCAGGAGGTGGAAGGCCAGCACCAGGACCAGAAGGGCTAGGCTTCCATAGAGGAAAGGAAGGCTCCTCAGGCTGAAGAAGATCCAGGCCAGGGCGAAGGCCAAAGGAGGGATGGCGTAGCCCAGGTAGGCCAGGCGCTCCAAGAGGGAGGAGGCGAAGGAGGGGTAGCGCACCACGAGGTAGGCCAGGGGCAAGGCCATCCCCACGGCGAGGAGGGCGGCGGGAAAGGCGGCCAGGGCGGAGTGGAAGAGGGCCTCGTAAAGGCCCTGCAAGCTTTCCCTGGGAAAGCGGCTCGCCAGGTGGAAGAGGGCGTAGAAGGGGAGGGCCAAGGCCAGGAAGACCGGTGTCAGGGCCCAAAGGTAGGCCAAGGGGGCCCAGGGTCCAAGGCGCACGGGCCGGGCCTTCCGGCTCGAGCCCTTGCCCGTGCGGGCCAGGGCGAGGCGGCGGAGGAAGAGGCCCTGCAAAAAGAGAAGCCCCCCGGTGAGGAGGAGGAGGAAGAGGGCGAGCCAGGCGGCGTACACCCGATCAAAGGCGGCGTTGTACTGCAGGTAGATGGCGTAGGAGAAGGTCTCGTAGCGGAGAAGGCTCACCGTGCCGAACTCCCCCAGGACGTGGAGCCCCACCAGGAGGTAGCCGGAAAGGAGGGCGGGGAGGAGTTGGGGAAAGGCCACCTTGAAGAAGGCCGGTAGGGGCTTCTGGCCCAGGGTCCGGGCCGCTTCCTCCAAGGAGGGGTCCAGGCCCAGGAAGGCGGCCCGCAGGGAGAGGAAGAGGTAGGGGTAGGTGATGAAGGAGAGGACCAGCAAGGCCCCCCAGTACCCCTCGAGCCGGGGGAGGGGCAGCACCCCCCCAGGCCCCGTGGCCGAGAGGAGCACGAAGGCCCCCACGTAGCCGGGGACGGCCAGGGGCAAGGAGAGGAGGAGGGCCAGAAGGCGCTTGCCCTTGAGGTCCGTGCGGGTGGTGAGGAAGGCCAGGGGCAGGGCGAGGAGGGTGGTGAGGAGGAGGACCCCGAGGAGGAGGGCCAGGGTGTTCCGAAGAAGCTCCAGGTTCTTGGGCCTGAGGAGGATCTCCCGGAGGGCCAAGGGGTCGGCCTCGAGGGCCCTTAGGACGAGGTAAAGGAGGGGCAGGGCCACCCCACCCCCCGTGAGGAGGGCGGGGAGGAGGAAGGGCAAAAGCCCGGGGAGGTGGGGAAGCTTAAGGGTCATTACGCCTCATACCCTATTTGGCGTGAATCCTTCGCCTAAGCCAAGGCCATAAGGCCTCTAATGGGCCTCCTTTCCCGGGGCCCCATGCTGGCGCAAGCCAGCATGGGGTGGTATCAGAGGATGCCCAGCTCCCGGAGAAGCTTAAGGGCCTCCTCCAGGGGAAGCTTTTCAAAGTCCAGCCTGGGGCTCTTCTTGAGGGCCTCCTCCAGGGATAGAAGGTTGGGGTCCGCCACCACTTCCTTGACCAAGGGGTACTCCCCCACGTTGCCCAAAAAGTACTGCTGGGCCTTGGGAGAGAGGAGGTAGATGAGGAAACGGGTAACGGCGGTGAGGTTCCGGCTCGTCTTCAGGACGCCCGCCCCCGTCACCAGGGCCAGGTTGCCCACGTCCCCGTCCTTGAAGTGGTGGAGGCCCAGGTTGTACCCCGCCCGGCGGAAGCGCACCACGTAGTAGTGGTTGGTGGAGCCCAGATCCACTTCCCCGGCGCGGATGGCGTCGAGCATGGCGGGGTTGGAGGGGTAGGCCTTGGGGGAGAGGGCCTTCATGGCGAGAAGCCACTCCCGGGCCTTGGCCTCCCCGTGGAGGGCGATGATCCCGGCCACCATGTCTTGGAAGCTGGAGTAGGTGGGGGTCCATCCCAGCCGAAGCCCCCTTTCCTGAACGAACCGGGGAAGGTCCAGGAGGCTTCCCGGAAGCTCCTCGGCCTTCACCTTCTGGGGGTTGTAGGCCAGGACTCGGAGCCGCACCGTCACCGGTACCCAGGACCTGGAGGCGGGCACAAAGGCCTGGGGCAGCTTGAGGACGCTGTCCCCGAGAGGCCTGAGAAGGCCCCGGGCCGAGGCCTGCCCCAGGGCCCCGGCGGTGTTGGCCCAGAAGACGTCCGCGGGGGAGCGGCTTCCCTCCTCCTGGAGGGCGGCGAGGATCTGGGCGTCGGTGCCGTAGCGGACCTGGACCCGGATACCGGTCTCCGCCTCAAACTGTTTGACCAAGGGTTCCACC
>NZ_JBAMMI010000024.1:0-8868 GCF_039793865.1 Thermus sp. | reverse complement strand
CTGGACGAAAGGGCCTACCGAAAGCGGGTGGAGGCGAGCCGCTTCCCCGGCGAGACCTTCCGGGTGCTCAAGGACAAGGACCTCAAGCGCTACGGGGAGTACCGCACGAGAAGGCTGGTGCTGGAGGCGTGGGAGAGGCTGCCAAGCGGCTCCCAGGCAAGGGCACCTATACGAGAGGGATAGCCTCCATCCGATAGTGCTTCCGACCGCTTTTGCTGGGATCAACACGAAAGCGAGCCAAAAAGGGCGGCGGAGTTCTCTGGAGGAAGGCCTCAACTTTGGATTGGGCCTGATAAAACTCCGAGGCCAGAACCAACAGCCAGTCCTTTTGGGGGTTCTTGGGGAAAGAGAGCAGGATGACCCCGGCCCCGTAGTGCAAAATGGCGGCCTTTTCCTCCTGCCGGTAACGCATCCTTTTATCCAGGGTCAGGACCACCCATCCCCGCGAAGCCACGAAGCGCAACAGGTCCTCGTCGGGCGCATTTGGGGCGAAGTGGTCGTCGTGAAGTTCCACCGAAAGGCCAAGCTTCCGAAGCTCCAGCGCAAACCTCTTCCCCAGGTTGCGGTCGCAGAAGAAAACCGGGCTCACGCGGCCATGCCCTCAAAAACTAGGGCTTCCCGAACGGCCTCGAGGGAGAGGCCATAGTCTTCAGCGATTTCCTCTAGCTCCTCTCCGGCGTTGAACCGCAAGGCCAGGACTCGGGTTTGAACCCTTTGCACCGCAGGGGCCCCAAAGGCCACTCGGGGGTCCAGGGTAATCCACTCCGATCGGACCTTCTCGCCCACCGGCGGGCGGAAGCGAAGAGGCAGGCCCTTCTCGTCGCGCTCCACGCGCTTGAGGAAGGTCTCCAGGATCTCCCGCAAGGCCACCTGGCCGCTCCGGGTCAGGGAGAGAAGTTCTCTGCCGTGCTCCACGAAGACCTCCCCGAGGCCTGCCTGAAGGTCTAAAAGCAGAGGGCGCTCTACCTGAAGCAGCTCCTTGGCCGCTTCCACCGCCTGGCGCACCCGCTGCATGGAAATGCGGTGCTCCCGGCGCAGGGCCGCCAGCACGTTGGCCTCCACCAGGTTGTGGAAGGATAGGAACGGCCCGCCCCCGGGGGTTTGAATCAAGGGCGGCGACCACTCTCGCTTGGAACCCCCTTGCACCGGGTAGCCGCGCCCCCGCACCCACGTTCGCAGGGTGGCCTCCGGCACGCCCAGGTACCGGGCCGCCTCCCGGAGGGTGTAAAGGGGAGCGTCCCTCGGGTCCCGGCGCTCCCCCGGGGGGAAGGCCCCTCGAGGCTCGCCCAGAGTCAAGGGGTTGTTCCTGCCGTTCTCCCCTCCCATTCTCGTCCCAATCATACCCGCTTTTGCCGACCGGCAAAGGCCCAAGATCACGGGCCACGCCCTGCCGTTTAAACTTAGAACATGCCCTGGAAGCTCCAGCCCGACGACCTCCGCCCCGAGCGCTGGTTCGCCCAGGTCCTCCCCCGCCTGGTGCAGGGGGAAGCCCTGGACTGGTCGGGGGTGACCGAGGCGAGTCCGGAGGGCCTCGAGGCCCTCTTCTCTCCCCTCCTCGCCCTGGGCCTTTCCCCGGAAGAAGTGGCCCGCCGCCTGGGAGTGGGGACCATGCCCGAGGCCCTTCGCGCCTGGGCCCTCGCCCGGCTTGGGCTCTCCGAGACCTCCTTGAGGGCGGGGGCGCCCCAGCGCGACCCCTTCGCCCAGCTCCAAAGCATCCAGGAAAGCTTCCGGGGCTACGCCGAAAGCTTCGTGGAGCCCAGGAACCCAAGGATCGCCGACTTCCTCCGGAAGGGCGTGGAGGAGGAGGACCTCCTCTGGCGCGAGCCCTTCATCGCCCAGAAAAGGCGCTACCGCCTGGGGAAAAGCGTGGACGAGCTCATCCGGGAAGGCCTCCTGCCCCCGGAGATCCGCCCCCTCCTGAGGCGCAACCCGGAAGACTTCCAGGACCCCACCCCCTTCCACCCCTACGTCCACCAGGAGGAGGCCCTGCGGGCCGCCCTACGGGGAGAGAGCTTCGTGGTGGCCACGGGCACGGGCTCGGGGAAGAGCCTGGCCTTCGGCATGCCCATCCTGGTCCACGCCCTGAGGGAGCGCCGCCCGGGCGTCAAGGCGGTCCTCGTCTACCCCATGAACGCCCTGGCCAACTCCCAGTACCGGGACTTCGCCCTGAGGCTCCACGGCTCGGGCCTCCGCATCGCCCTCTACAACGGCGAAACCCCCCGCACCCGGGAGGAGGGGCAGGCCCTAAGGGAGCGCCTCCTCCTGGAGCGCACGGTGAGCGACGCCGAGGTCCTGAGCCGGGAGGAGATCCGGGAAAACCCCCCGGACCTCCTCCTGACCAACTACGTCCAGCTGGAGCTCCTCCTCACCCGCCGCGAGGACCGCCTCCTCTTCCCTCCCGAGCACCGGGGGGTTTTGCGCTACCTGGTCCTGGACGAGGTGCACACCTACGCGGGCCTCAGGGGGGCGGACGTGGCCCTCCTCATCCGGCGCCTGAGGCAGCACACCGGGGCCGGGGAGGGCCTCCAGGTCATCGGCACCTCGGCCACGGTGGACCGGGGGGAGGAGGCCATCCGGCGCTTCGCCGAAAGCCTCTTCGGGGCCCCCGTGGCCCGGGTCATCGGGGAGACCCTCGAGGACCCCCCTCCCCTGGACCTCTCGGGCCTCCCCGAGGAGCTCAAGGAGGCCGTGCGGGCGCGCCCCGGGGGCGAGGCCAGGGTGCGCCGGGTGGTCCTCTTCCTGGAAGGGGCCCTCGCCGAGCCCAAGACCCTGGGGGAGCTCGCCCAGGAGCTCGCCAAGGCCGAGGGGGTTCCGGAGGACCAGGCCCGGGCCGAGGTGGCCCTGGGCCTAAGGGTGGGGGCGGCCACGGGCTACCTCATCCCCCGCATCCACGCCTTCTACGCCCAGGCCCCGGACCTCACCGCCACCCTGGACCTCGTGGGCCTCTCCCTCAAGGGGGAGCGGAACCTGAAGGGCAGGCCCGCCTACCCCGTGGTCTTCTGCCGCAACTGCGGCCAGGAGTACCTGGTGGCCCGCCTGGAGAAGGGCCGCTACCTTCCCGGGCCCTCCCTGATGGAGCCCTCCCGCAAGGAGGTGCGCTACCTCCGGCCCGGGTTCTGGCACCCCGAGAAGGAGCCCCTCCCCGAGGACTGGCTGGACGAGAAGGGCCGGGTCAAGCGGGACCGGGCGGGCCTGGTTCCCCAAAACCTCACCCTGGACCCCTTCACGGGGGAGGCCCAGGAGGGGGGCGTGCCGGTGGCCGTCCTCCCCTACCCCTTCCAGTTCTGCCCCACCTGCCAGGTGGCCCACTCCCGGCGGGGCGGGGAGATCCGGAAGCTCGCCGCCTTCGGCCTGGTGGGCCGCTCCACCGCCACCGACCTCCTCCTCCTCTCCACCCTGGCCACCCTCCCCGAGGAGGAGCGCAAGGTCATCGTCTTCACCGACAACCGCCAGGACGCCGAGTTCCAGGCGGGCCATTTCCAGGACCTCTTCCGCAAGGTCCTCTTCCGCCAGACGGTGCTGGAGGTCCTGGAACGGGGCCCCGCCTTCCTCTCGGAGCTTGGGCGCCAGGTCTACGAGGCGTGGCGACGGAGCGACCCCAGGCGGGAGGCCCAAGCCCTCTACGACCCCTTCGGCCCCGAGGGCCGGGCGTACCAGGAGCTCCTCTCCTTGGCGGCGGTCCTCGAGGCCACCCGAAACACCCAGCCCCACCTCAAGAACCTGGAGGCCGCGGGCCTGGTGCGCTACCGCTACCGCCACCTGGAGGACCTGGTGCGGGAGGAAGGGGTCTGGAAGGGCCTCGAGGCCCCCGAGGAGGTGCGCCGGGACTACCTGGTGGGCCTTTTGGACCTCGCCCGAAGGCGGGGGGCCATCGCCCACCCCCTCCTCAACCCCTTCCACTTCCGCTACCAGGTGGAAGAGCCCCTGGCCGCCTACCCCCACGAGGTCTTCGTGGAGCCCGGGGGGGCCGCCCTCCTCCTGGAGGCCCGCCCCCCCAGGCCGCCCCGCTTCGGCCACGCCTTCCGCCTCTACGGGGACCGGCGGCCAAGCCTCTTTGAGGCCTGGACCATGCGGGCCCTGAACCTGCCCCGGGAGGAGGCCCAGGCCCTCCTCCGCCGGGTGGTGGGGGCCCTCAAGGACGAGAAAGTCCTCCTCCTGGTGGAGTTTCCCGCCTACGGCAAGGAACGCGTCCAGGGCCTGGCCCTGAGCCCCACGGCCATCCTCCTGGAGAAGACCGAGGGGCGCTACCTCTTCTGCCCCCGGAGCACCTACACGGGCCAGCTCTACGCCCTAAGGCTTTCCCCGGAGTACCCGGCCCAGGCCCTGGAGGAGCGGGAGGTTCACCCCTTCTACGAGGCCCTCTACCGCAGGCGGCCCTTCCCCGCCCCCCTCGAGGCCCGCGCCCACTCCGGCCAGGTGCCCGGGGAGGAGAGGCGGAAGCTGGAGGAGCGCTTCCGCAACCCCCAAGACCCCTTAAGCCTCCTCGTGGCCACCCCCACCCTGGAGATGGGCATAGACATCGGGGCCCTCTCCTCGGTCTTCCTGCGCAACATCCCCCCCTCCCCCGCAAGCTACGCCCAGCGCTCGGGCCGGGCGGGGCGGAAGGGACAGCCCGCCCTCATCCAGGCCTTCGCCGGGGCCCTGGGCCACGACGCCTACTTCTACCGCTACCCGGAAAAGATGGTCCGGGGAACGATCCAGGCCCCCCGCTTCCTCCTGGATAACCCGAGGCTCATCCAGGCCCACGTGCGGGCCCTGGTCCTCGAGGTCCTGGCCCAGTGGGACCTCTCCCTCCCCAGGACCGTGGCCGAGGCCCTGGACTACGAGGACCAAGGCCACGCCTTCCCCTTGAGGCCAGGCTTCCTCAAGCCCTTCGCCGAGGGCATCGCCCGCCACAAGGAGGCCATCCTCGAGGCGGTGCGGGGCGCCTTCCGGCAGGAGATGGCCCGCTTTCCCTGGTTTACCGAGGACCTGGCCCGAAGCGTGGTAGAGGGCTTCCTCGCCGACCTGGACCGCGAGCTTGACCCCTGGCGCGAGGAGTACCAAGACGCCCAGGCCCGCTACGCCGAGTTCGCCACCCGCCTAGGCCACATGGGCCCCAAGAACCCCCTCTTTGAGGAGGTGCGGGGGGAGGTGGACCGGGCGGACCGGCAGCGGCGCTTCCTGGTGGAGATGGAGCTCAGGGGCTACCTGGAGACCCGGGGCTTCCTCCCCAACTACGCCTTCGGCCGGGCCACCGCCTCCGCCGAGCTCGTCACGCCAAGCGGGGAAGTGCGCCGCCTGGAGAGGCCCACCTTCATCGCCCTCACCGAGCTCGCCCCCGGCAACACCCTCTACTACGGGGGCAGGCGCTACCACTTAAACCGCCTGGCCCTCCTCCCCAGGCCCGAGGCCTTCCGCCCGGCCAAGCGCTGCCCTTCTTGCGGCCACGTGGAGGTGGAAGGGTCCTGCCGGGCCTGCGGGGCGAGCCTCACCGCGGAGCCTCCCACCCTCAAGCTCCTCCTGCCCCCGGCCCTCCTGGGCCTGCCCCAAAGGCGCATCACCAGCGACGAGGAGGACCGGGCCCGCCTCGGCTACGAGGTGGAGTGGGACTGGAGGCCCAAGGCCCCCAAGGCCTACCGAAGCGGCGAGGTGCGCCTCCTCTACGAGCACAACGCCGAGGTGGTGGCCCTGAACAAGGGCCTCAGGGCCTGGTTCCTGGAGGAGGAGGACACCCCCTTGCAGGGGGGCTTCGTCTACTGCAAAAGGTGCCGCCGCTTCCTCCTCACGGAAAAGGAGCTGGAAGAGCACCCCTGGAAGGAGGGCAAGGAGGGCCGCTGCCCCGCCGGGGGGCAGGAGGCCGACCTGGAGCGGGGGGTGGTCCTCGAGGCCCGGGCGGAAAGCGACGTCCTGGCCCTGGAGGTGCCCCTTCCCCCCGGGGTGCCCCCGGAGAAGCAAGAGGCCTTCTACTTAAGCCTCCTCGCGGCTTTCCGCAAGGCCGCCCTGGTGGTCTTGGAGCTGGCCGACGACGAGCTCTTTGGCTTTTTGCAAAAGACCTCGGGCGGCCGGGCGCCCTACCGGGTGGTCCTGGCCGAGGGGTACGAGGGGGGCTTGGGGGCCCTCG
This sequence comes from Thermus sp., assembly GCF_039793865.1. Classification (GTDB taxonomy): domain Bacteria; phylum Deinococcota; class Deinococci; order Deinococcales; family Thermaceae; genus Thermus. The sequence goes on along the minus strand of NZ_JBAMMI010000024.1, from coordinate 2,765 downwards.
CCGCCCTCGCCGCCTGGCCCCCCGAGGAGACGCCCCATCCCCTCAAGGAGCTCGCCACAACCGCCCTAAGGCTCATGCACCAGGGCGAGGAGAACGCCTGCGAGCGGGCCTGCTACGACTGCCTCATGGACTACGGCAACCAGGCCCACCACGCCCTCCTGGACCGGACCCTGGTCCTGGATTTCTTCGCCGAGCTTCAGGAGGCCCTATTCCGGGAGGAGCGGGAGGAGGAGGCCTGCCCCGGGCTTGGGGCGCTCCAGGCCCTTTGCGAAAGCGAGCTTGAGAAAAGGTGGCTCCTGGAGTGCTGCCGGAGGGGCCTTCCCCTCCCCGAGGAGGCCCAGCGGGTCCTGGACCTGGGGGGCACCCACACCCGCTTGGACTTCTTCTACCGGAAGGGGATAGGGGTCTTCGTGGACGGCCCGCCCCACGAGGACCCCGAGCGGGCCCGGAAGGACCGGGAGCTCCGCGGGCGCCTCGCCCTCCTCGGGGTGCCCTACGTGGTCTTCCGGGACGGGGAACCCTGGGACGAGGCCTTCGCTGAGCTCAGAAGGCTTTTGGGGGCCGGACCGGAGGAGAGCTGGGAGGAAGCTTTGGATTTAGCGGACCCCGCCTACCGGCCCCTCCTCGAGGGGCTTCGCCGCCTGGGCTTCCCGCCCCCGGACGAGGTGGGGGAGGACCTGGTCCAGGGGGGGCGGATCGTGGGGCAGAGCGTGGCCCGCTGGGGTGGGAAGCGGCTCGTGCCCCCGGGCCTCGAGGGCTTCGGCCTCGCGGTCAAACCCGACACGCCCCCCGAGGAGGTGCTGCGATACTTGAAGGCGTGAGGAGGGTCCTATGAACGTGGCCATCGCGGAGTCCTTTTATAAAAGCCTCTCCGAGCTCACCCGGGAGGAGCAGGACCAGGTGCGGGAGACTGTCTTCCTCTTCCTGCAAAACCCCAAGCACCCCAGCATTAAGTGGCACAAGTTGAGGAAAAAGGGGTTCTCGTCCATCTACGTCAACCTGGACCTGCGCATCATCCTCTACGAGGGCCGCGAGGTATACATTTTGGTCTACGTGGACCACCACGACGACGCCTAACGCTGGGCCGAGAACCACCAGGCGGAGGTCCACCCGAGGACCGGGGTCCTCCAGATCTTCCGCGTGGTGGAGGAGATCAAGGTGGTGCCCCGGGAGGTCCGCCCCCTCCTCAACTACCCCGAGGACTACCTCCTGGACCTGGGGGTGCCCCCCTCCTACCTCCGGCCCCTCCTCCTCGTGGAAAACGAGGACCAGCTCCTAGAGCTCCTCTCCGGCCTCCCCCAGGACGTCCAGGAGAGGCTTTTAGACCTCCACGCGGGCAAGAAGGTGGTGCCGCCCCCCAAGGTCAGGACCCTGGAGGACCTCGCCCGCCATCCCCTCTCCCGGCAGCACCTGCAGTTCATTCAGGACCTGGACGCGCTCCGCCGGGCCCTCTCCCACCCCTGGGAGCGGTGGATGGTCTTCCTCCACCCGGCCCAGCGGGAGGCGGTGGAGCGCGCCTTCCAGGGCCCCGCCCGGGTCACGGGCTCCGCGGGCACGGGGAAGACCGTGGTGGCCCTCCACCGGGCGGCCAAGCTGGCGGAGCGCTACCCGGGAGCCCCCCTCCTCCTCACCTCCTACAACCGCTTCCTGGCGGCCCGCCTCCGCGCGGGGCTCCGCCTCCTCCTCGGGGAGGTGCCGGGGAACCTTACCGTGGAAAACCTCCACAGCCTGGCCGTGCGGCTCCACCAAAAGCACCTGGGCCCGGCGCAGATCGCCAAGGAAGAGGAGTACCTTCCCTGGCTCTCGGAGGCCGCCTCGAGCCTTTCCTACGAGCCCGGGTTCCTGCGCTCGGAGTTCGCCTTCCTGGACGCCTGGGGCCTGTACGAGTGGGACCTCTACAAGGGCTTCCCCAGGAGCGGGCGGGGGGTGCCCCTCACCGCCCGGGAGCGGCGCAGGCTCTTTGACGCCTTCCAGAAGGTCTGGGAGCGGATGGAGGCCAAGGGGCTCCTCACCTTCAACCGGCTTTTGCACCGGCTTCGGGCCAAGGCGGAGGCGGGAGAGCTCCCCCGCTTCCGGGCGGCGGTGGTGGACGAGGCCCAGGACCTGGGCCCCGCCGAGCTCCTCTTCCTGCGCGCCCTGGTGGAAGAGGGTCCGGACGACCTCTTCTTCGCCTTAGACCCGGCCCAGCGCATCTACCGGGCCCCTCTTTCCTGGCAGGCCATGGGCCTCGAGGTCCGGGGCCGCTCCATCCGCCTCAAGGTGAACTACCGCACCACCCGGGAGATCGCCCAGGCCGCGGAGGGCCTCCTTCCCCCCGAGGTGGAGGAAGAGGTGCGGGAGGTGCTTTCCCTCCTGCAGGGCCCCCCGCCCTCGGTCCGGGGCTTCCCCACGCAGGAGGACTGCGCCGAAGACCTGGTGGCCTGGGTGAGAAACCACCTGGACTTCGGAATCCCGCCGGAGGAGATCGGGGTCCTCACCCGGGTCCGGGACCTGGCCCGGGGGCTCCGGGAACGGCTCGTGGCCCACGGCATCCCGGCCACCCTCCTCTCCGACAAGGAGGAGCAAGAGGGAGGGGTCCGCGTGGGGACGGTTCACAGCGCCAAGGGGCTGGAGTTCCGGGCCGTGGCCGTGTTCGGGGCCAACCGGGACCTCTTCCCCTTGGAGTCCCTCCTCAAGAAAGCCGCCTCGGAAGAGGAACGGGCGCACCTGGAGGAGCAGGACCGCAACCTCCTCTACGTGGCCTTTTCCCGCGCCCGAGAACACCT
>NZ_JBAMMI010000023.1:0-8997 GCF_039793865.1 Thermus sp. | reverse complement strand
CGGGCCTCGGGGGGGTTCTTCTGGCCGCAGGCGCACCGCATCTCAGGCCACCCGGCGCTCCCAAGGGCCCCCTCACTCCCGGAAGAGCATCAAGGGGGGCCAGAGCAGGACTTCGGCCAGAGGGGGGAGGGGCTCTTGGGCGTGCACCACCACGGGCACGGGGGCCTCCAGGAGGTAGAAGCCCTCCCCGAGCGGCCGGGCCCGCCCCCCCAGGCGGTAGGCCGCCCCCTCCCTTTCCAGGAAGGGGGCCCGCGCCAGGGGCCTCGCCGCCCGCACCACCCCGTGGAAGAGGACCCGCACCGGCCCGGCGGGGGCCGGGGGAGCCCCCCGGTCAAAGGCGTAGACCACCTGGTCCCCGCAAAGGACCTCCACCAGGGGGCTTCCCCAGGGCTCGGGGAAGAGGTAGACCTCGAGGGCGTGGGTCCGGAAGCGCTGGTAGAAGGCCTCGGGGCTTTCCTCTATGGCCCGCTTTGGGCTGGTCATGGGCAAAAGTTTACGCGCCCAGGCCCGGAGCCCGCAACACCGCTCGGGGCTCAGTGCGCCACCCGGGCCGGGAGGGAGAGGACGAGGCGGGCGGCGAGGAGGAGGGCGGCCTCCTTGTCCAGGTACTGGTTGCCGTTGCCGCACTTGGGGGAGAGAACGCACCGGGGGCACCCCGCCTCGCACGGGCAGGCCTTGAGGAGCTCCAGGGTGGCCCTGAGCCACTCCGGGAAGCGCCGGGCGGCGGCCCGGGCGTAGCCCACCCCGCCCGGGTAGCCGTCGTAGATGAAGACCGTGGCCCCGCCCGCCGAGGGCAGGGGCCTGGGGTAGAAGGGGTAGGAGAGCCCCCCGATGTCCTGCCGCTCCGCCAGGACAAAGAGGGGGAGGAGACCGATCATGGCGTGCTCCAGGGCGTGGATGCCCCCGGGCACCCGGTGAAGGGGGACCGCCACCTCGGGGTGGAACCAGAGGGCCTCTGTGGGGAAGGCGATCTCGGGCAGGTCCAGGGGCACCTCCTCCAGGACGCTCCCCGTGAAGAAGCGCTTCTTCACGTACCCCACCACCCGCTCCCGCAGGACCACCTTCCCCACGTAGACCCCGTGGCCCACGGGCTCCCCCGAGAGCACCTCCAGGTCGGTCTCCGCCCGGGGCTCGGTGTAGTAGTCCTCCAGGGCGGGGAGAAGCCAGACCTCCCGCCTCCCTAGGTCCACGTTCCTCACCAGGTAGCTCTCCCCCTGGTGCAGGTAGATGGCCCCGGGGTGAGCCTCCCAGTAGGCCTGGCGCTCGTCCAGGTGGCCCAGGACCTCCCCTTCCGGCCCCCTTAGGGTGAAGGTGGCCCCAAGGCCCCGGAGGCTAAGCTCCTGGTGGGGGCGCTTTTTGGGGGTGTAGTAGCGCCCGTCCTTCTCCTTGAGCTCCCGCAGGGCTTCCCCGCACAGGACCTCCTCCCGCGCCAGGGGCCGCTCCCAGGCGGCGGCGTGGAGGTGGAGGGGGCAGAGGACGGGGTTTTGGGGGTCGGCCACGGCCTCCTCCGGGGGGCTTTGCAGGAGGAGGTGGGGGTGGTGGAGGAAGTACTCGTCCAGGGGGTCCTCCCGGGGGATGAAGACCACCAAAGCCCGCCGTTCTCCCCGGCCCGCCCGCCCCGCCCGCTGCCAGAAGCCCGCCACCGAGCCCGGGTAGCCCACGAGCACCACGGCGTCCAGCTCCCCGATGTCCACCCCGAGCTCCAGGGCGCTGGTGGAGACCAGAACCCGCACCTCTCCCTTTTTTAGGGCCTCCTCCAGCCTTCTCCGGTCCTTGGCGGTGTAGCCCGCCCGGTAGGGGCGCACGGCGGGGTGGGCGGCGTAGCGGGCGATGAGCTCCGTCGCCTTGCGGCTGTTGGCGAAGACCAGGGCCCTCAAGCCCCCTTCCGCCAAGGTCCTGGCCAGGTAGGCGGCCTCGAGGAGGGGGCTCCGCCTGCGCTCCCCCTTGCGGTCCAGGGGCTTGGGCAGGAAGACGAGGAGCTCCCTTTCCGAACGGGCCACCTCTTCCCGAAGCTCCACGAAGGGGAGGCCGGTGAGGGTTTCGGCGTGGGCCTTGGGGTTTTGGATGGTGGCGCTGGCGGCGATGACCTGGGGGCTCGCCCCGTAGTGGCGGGCCAGGCGCAGGAGGCGGAAGAGGACCAAGGCCACGTGGGTGCCAAAGACCCCCCGGTAGGCGTGGAGCTCGTCCAGGACCAGGTAGCGGAGGCGGGAGAGGAAGGAGGCCCACTCCCCGTGCCGGGGCAGGAGGCCGAAGTGGAGCATGTCGGGGTTGGAGAGGAGGACGAGGCCCCGCTCCCGGGCGGCTTTGCGGGTGGAGGCTGGGGTGTCCCCGTCGTAAGGGAAGACCCCTTCTACCCCCAGGGCCTGGGCCATCTCCTTAAGGCGCCTGAGCTGATCGTGGGCCAGGGCCTTGGTGGGGAAGAGGAGGAGGCTGGTTCCCCCTTCCAGGGCCGCCTTTAGCACCGGCACCTGGAACACCAAGCTCTTCCCGGCGGCGGTGGAGTAGGCCATGACCACGTTCCTCCCGGCCTCCACCTCCCTTAGGGCCACCGCCTGGTGGGCGAAGGGCTTTAGGCCCAGCGCCCGCACCACCCCGGCGAAGGCCCCCTGGCAGGGAGCGGGCCTCGGGGGCTTCCTGGGGAGGAGGCGGGCGAAGACGATGCGCCCCCGGAACTCCGCCTCCGTCTCCAGCCACTCCCGGTAGCTGGAAAACCCCCGAAGGGCCTCGGGTAGCACCCCCTTATTATGGGGGCATGATCCTCACCACCACCCAAGAGGTCCAGGGGAGGAAGATCACGGCTTACTTGGGTATCGTCTTTGGGGAGGCCATCGTGGGGGCCAACATCCTCCGGGACATCTTCGCCCGGGTGCGGGACATCGTGGGGGGGCGGAGCGGGGCTTACGAGGCGGAGCTTCGGCGGGCCCGGGAGACGGCCCTTCTAGAGCTGGCGGAGGCCGCCCTCCGCTTGGGCGCCGACGCCGTGGTGGGCGTGGACGTGGACTACGAGGTCCTGGGCTCGAACAACTCCATGCTCATGGTCACCGCCAGCGGCACCGCCGTGAAGCTTTCCTCCTAAAACCCCTTCACCCACACCTCGTGGATCACGGGGCGGCCCAGGTAGGGGGCCCAGAAGGGGCTCGCCCGCTTGGCGTAGACCCGGAAGCCCAGGCTCCGGTAGAGCCCGCGGGCCGCCTGGTTGGCCCGGGTGGTGGAAAGCTGTACCCCCCTGACTCCCTTTTCCCTCATGCAGTCCAGAAAAGTGGCGAGGAGAGCCCTGCCGAGGCCCCGTCCTTGGGCCTTGGGGTCCACGGCGATGTGGAGGTGGGCGGGGTAGCGGTCCTTGGGGGCCCGGGGTCCCGGGAAGAGGAGGAGGCGGAGGAGGTAGCGGAGGTGGGGAAGCCTGGGGCCGTAGCCCCCTAGAAGGAAGCGGAGGAGGACCCCCGGCAACCGGGCGAGGAGGGCCAGGGCCAGGGGAAGGCTGGCGCAGGCCCCCAGGATGTACCCCACCACCTGGCCCCCCTCCTCGGCCACCAAGGAGCAGCACCCGGCCCTTAGGTAGGGGGCTACGAAAAGCTCTCCCCAGAGGGCCTCGCTGGGGAAGACCTGGGAGCCTTCCCGGCCCAGGAGGAGGGTCTTGTGGGATAGCCGGGCGATGGCGGGAAGGTCCTCCGGGCGGGCCGGGCGCAGGGTGGCCACCCCTCCAGTTTAGAATGGCCTTCGTGCGCCGTCTGGCCCCGTGGCCGTGGCTTCTCCTCCTCTTCCTCCTCTACTTGAGCGTGGGGGAGGCCCTGAGGATTTGGCTGGGGCTTCTTTGGACCGAGCGCCTTCTGGTGATCCTGGCCGCCTTGGGGGTTTGGGCTTTCATCAACGGCCGTTTCGTCTTCGCCTACTACCACGCCCTCCTCTCCTCGGCCCGGGCGCGCCGCCTGCCCCTCTTTCCGGGGCCTGGGGAAAGGGAGCACCTCCTCGTGCTCGCCCCCCATCCCGACGATGAGGTGTTGGCGGCAGGGGGGCTTATGCGCCGGGTTTTGGAGAAAGGAGGAAGGGTGAGCGTGGTCTACCTCACCTCGGGGGACGCCTTTGACCTGGCGGCGGGGAGCCCCCTGCCTTCCCAGGAGGCCATGCGCCGCCTGGCCCTGAGGCGGATGGTGGAGGCCTGGCGGGGCCTCGAGGCCTTAGGCCTTCCCCGGGAGAGCGCCCATTTTCTGGGCTTCCCGGACCAGGGCCTCTTCGCCCTCTTCACCACCCACTACTACCTCCCCTACGAGAGCCCCTACACGGGCCTCAAGGCCGTGGCCTACCCGGGGTGCTACCGCCTTGGGCTTCCCTACACGGGGAAGGCGCTGGAGGCCACCTTGGTGGAGCTTCTGGAGCGCCTTAGGCCCACCTGGATCCTCCTGCCAAGCCCCTTAGACGCCCACCGGGACCACCAGGCCACGGCCTACTTCGGCATGCAAGCGGCGGCCTTTTTGGGCCTCGAGGGCCGCCTGGAGTACTACCTCATCCACGGGGGCTACCAGTACCCCCTGCCCAAGGGCCTCCACCCCAAGCTTCCCCTCTACCCCCCGCCCAGGGGGAGGGGGCTTCCGTGGCGGCGCTTTCCCCTCACCCAGGAAGAGGTGCGCCTCAAGGAAAAGGCCATCCGCGCCCACAAAAGCCAGATGCGGCTTCTCTCGCGCTTCCTCCTCGCCTTCGTCCGCCGCAACGAGCTTTTCAGCCCCCTTCCCGTTCCCGCTAAGGAGGCCTTAGCCGCGGAGGAGGAGGGGTGGGCCGCCCTCGAGGGGCGGGAGGTCCTCTAGGCTTTCCAGGCCGAAGACCTCCAGGAAGCGCTCCGTGGTGCCGTAGAGCTTGGGGCGGCCGGGAGCCTCCTTCTCTCCCACCACCCGGATGAGCCCCCGTTCCAGGAGGCTTTCCAGGATCCCTTCGGCGCTTTTGCCCCGCATGGCCTCAAGCTCCGCCCGGGTCACGGGCTGGTGGTAGGCGATGAGGGCCAGGACCTCGAGGGCCGCCCGGGAGAGCCTGGGCGGGGAGGGTTTGAGGACGCGCTCCACCGCATCCAAGGCCTGGGGGTGGACCACGAGCCGCCACCCCCCCGCCACCCGCTCCAAGGCCACGCCCAGGTGGCCGGCCTCGAGGTCCTTCTCCAGGGCCTCGAGGGCGCGGAGGATGGCTTCCTCGGGGTGGCCTAGGGCCCTAAGCTCCTTGAGGGCCACGGGCCTCCCCGCGGCGAAGAGGACGGCGAGGAGGAGGGTTTTGAGGCTCGGGGCTTCCTCCATGGCCTACCGGAGGTAGGCGAGAAGGGCCTCCTTGGGGACCGCCCCTTCCCGCAGGACCTCCCCCGTGCGCAGGTCCACCACGCTGGAGGCCAGCCCTCCCGCCTCCCCCGGAAAGACGAAGTCCACGGCGAAGGCCCGGGCCTCGGCCTCGCTTCTCACCGGGGGCTCGCCGCTTTGGTTTAGGCTCGTGGCGGCGGCGTGCCCCCCCACGCGGCGGAGGAGCTCCCGCAGGAGGGCGTGGTCCGGCATCCTGAGGCCCACGGAGCCGTCCTTGCTGATCCAGGGGGGGATGCCCTTCCCCGGGACCACCACGGTGAGCCCCCCGGGCCAGAAGGCCTCCGCCAGGCGCAAGAACTTCTCCTCCAAGGGCTCGAGGTCGGCAAGCCTCAGGGCGCTTTCCAGGTCCGCCACCAGCACCTGGAGGGGCTTCTCCTCGGGCCTACCCTTGACCTCGTAGATCCTCTTGCAGGCGGCCTCGTCCTCCATGAGGGCGAGCACTCCCCAGACCGTGTCCGTGGGAAAGGCCACCAAGCCCCCTCCCTTGAGGGTCTCCGCCGCTTTGCCCAAGGCCTCCTGGTATACTGCTTCCATGCCGGTCTATCAGTATAAGGCCCGGGACCGCCAGGGCCGTCTGGTGGAGGCCACCATTGAGGCCGAGGACCTCCGCACCGCCGCGAGGCTCCTCCGCGACCGGGGCCTCTTCGTGGCCGAGATCAAGGAGCCTGGGCGGGGCCTGAGGGCCGAGGTGCGCCTCCCCGCTTTGGAGCGGGGCCCGGGCCTCAAGGACCTCACCATCTTTTCCCGGCAGCTTGCCACCATGCTGGGGGCGGGCCTCACTTTCCTCCAGTCCCTGGCCATCCTGGAGCGGCAAACCGAGAACAAGAAGTTCCGGGAGATCCTCAAGCAGGTGCGCGCCGACATAGAAGGGGGCACGGCCTTCTCCGACGCCCTCGCCAAGCACAAGCTTTTCTCCCGCCTCTACGTGAACCTGGTGCGGGCGGGGGAGACCTCGGGCGGCCTGGACGCCATCCTGGACCGCCTGGCGAGCTTCCTGGAGAAGGAGCTGGAGCTCAGGGGCAAGATCCAGAGCGCAATGACCTACCCGGTCATCGTCTTCGTCTTCGCCGTGGGCGTGGCCTACTTCCTCCTCACGGGCATCGTGCCCCAGTTCGCCCAGATCCTCACCGACTTGGGCTCGGAGCTCCCCCTCCTCACCCGCTTCCTCATCGCCCTCTCCAACTTCTTGCGGGCGGCCACCCTGCTCCTTCTCCCCCTCGCCGTGGGCCTCTTCTTCGCCTACCGCTGGTACTACGGCACCCCCCAGGGGCGGAAGGTCATTGACCGCATCAAGCTCAGGATGCCGGTGTTCGGCAACCTCAACCGCAAGACCGCCGTGGCCCGCTTCTCCCGCACCCTGGCCCTCCTCCTCTCTAGCGGCGTGAACATCGTGGAGTCCTTGGACATCACCAAGGGGACGGCGGGCAACAGCGTGGTGGAGGAGATCGTGGAGCAGGCCAAGCTGAAGATCCAGCAGGGCGACCCCTTGAACCTCACCCTGGCCCAGCACCCCTTCGTCTTTCCCCCCATGGTGAGCTCCATGGTGGCCATCGGCGAGGAGACGGGGGCCTTGGACACCATGCTCAACAAAATTGCCGACTTCTACGAGCGGGAGGTGGACGAGGCGGTGGCGAGCCTCACCGCGGCCATTGAGCCCCTCATGATCATCTTCCTGGGCGTCATCGTGGGGATGATCGTGGCCGGGATGTTCCTGCCCCTCTTCAAGATCATCGGGAGCCTCTCCGCGCAATAAGGGCCTCCGCCACCTCCGGGGGGACCGGCATCACGGAAAGCCGGTTTCCCCTCTTTACCAGGGGGTGGTCCTTGGGAAAGAGGGCCTTGAGCTCTTGGAGGGGAAGGAGGGGCCACTTCTCCACGAAGGCCACCTCCACCGTGTACCAGCGAGGCTTCTCCGGCGTGGCCTTGGGGTCGTAGTAGGGGCTTTCCGGGTCAAACTGGCTGGGGTCGGGGAGGAGGGTCCGCACCACCTGGCAGAGCCCGGCGATCCCCGGGGGGGTGGCGCTGGAGTGGTAGAAGAAGCAGAGGTCGCCCTCTCTCATCCGCATCAGGTAGTTTCGCGCCTGGTAGTTCCGCACCCCGTCCCAGATGGCCCGGCCTTCCCGCTCCAGGTCTGCGATGCCGTACACCTGGGGTTCGGACTTCAGGAGCCAGTAAGCCATGCTTCGCAGTCTAAAGGGAGGTTTACCCGCTTCCCACTTGCCGGGGCCCTGGAAGAGGCTATGGTTGGAAGTATGCGCGCCTTGGGGCTTTGGGGAATCGGCCTCTTGCTCGCTGCCTGTACCCTGACGGTGGAGGTGCGCTCCCCTTACCGGATCCTGCGCTTGGAGACCCAGCCCACCTACTGCACGCAAGGGAACACCCAGCTGGATTACCGCCTTGCCCTGGAGGGCTGGGTGGACGGGCTTTGGTTTTACTGGGTGCCCGATGGGACCCCCCCTTCCGCGGCCTCGGCGGAGGAAGCCTTCTACCTGAAGGGGCCTTTCTCCGGCCTCGAGGTCCGGGGCTTCCTCACGGTGAGCCCCGAGGGCCGGGTGCTGGGGGGCGTTGGGGTGCAGGGCATCAGGGCGGAGCCTCTGCCCGATAGGCGTCTTTGGGTCCGGGGGGTGCGGGATGGGATCTTGGGGCCTTACGTGGGCGCCGTTAACGGGGTGAGGCCCGACTCCACGTCCTTTTGCGACCCCTCCTGGTAGCCTAGGCTTATGGCGCTTTCCCGGGCGCAAGGGATTCTGGACGAGCTCAAGGCGCTTTTCGGCCCCCGGGCCCTCCTCTCCCGCCCCGAGAGGGAGGTCTACCGCTACGACGCCATCCGGGAAGGAGCAACGCCCTTGGCCGTGGTCCTCCCGGAGTCCACGGCGGAGGTGCAGGCCCTCGTGCGCCTAAGCCGGAGGTACGGGGTGCCCCTCGTCCCCCGCGGGGCGGGGAGCGGGCTTTCCGGGGGGGCGGTGCCCCTGGGGGAGGCCCTCGTGGTGGCCTTCACCCGGATGGCCCGCCTGGAGGTGGACCCCCACACCCAGACGGCCTGGGCCGAGCCCGGGGTGACCACCGCCCGCATCTCCGAAGAGGCCAGGCCCTTCGGCCTCTTCTACCCCCCAGACCCCGCCTCCTACCGCACCAGCACCCTGGGGGGCAACCTGGGGGAAAACGCCGGGGGGCCCCTCTGCTTCAAGTACGGGGTCACGGGGGACTACGTTTTGGAGCTGGAGTGGGTGGACGCCCTGGGGGAGGTCCAGCGCTTGGGGCGGGACGCCTACGACCTCCCCGGCCTCCTCATCGGCTCGGAGGGGACCTTGGGCCTCATCACGGGGGCGCGGCTTAGGCTCCTCCCCTTGCCCCGGTACCGGGCCGCGCTCCTGGCCCACTTCCCGGGGGTGGAACCCCTGGCCGAGGCGGTCTCCGAGGCGGTGGCCCTGGGAGCCGTGCCCGCCCGCATGGAGTTCATGGACCCCGCCTGCGCGAACGCCGTGGAGGACTACCTGAGGATGGGCCTTCCCCGGGACCGGGCCCTTCTTCTGGTGGAAACGGACGGGGAGGAGGCGGACCTCGTGGACGAGGAGCTCTCCCTGGTGGAGGAAAGCGCCCGCCGCCACGGGGCCGAGGTGGTCCGCGCGAAAAGCGAGGCGGAGGCCGAGGCCCTCTGGCGGGC
>NZ_JBAMMI010000022.1:44648-52650 GCF_039793865.1 Thermus sp. | reverse complement strand
CCTGGGGGCCGGGCGATATTACCTGCTGGAGTGAGGGGGGTGCGGAATGTGGGGTGAAAGCCCCTGGGGGAGCTCTTACCAGGCCCAGCCCCTGAAGGCCGCCCTCTTGGGACGGGGGCGCTACACCCCCTTTTACCTGTGGCGATGAGGCGGGCCTTTGCTATACCTATCAGCAAAATTGCGATGCAACTGGCTTTCTTTGCGCTTTGAAAAACAAAGCTCAGTCCTGGAGCCCTTTCTTCACCGAAATTTTGACCTGGCCCAACGTTGCGGTGTGTGCTATACTCCCCCTAACCCGGACCTCCGGGTGGGGACCTTGAAAGCCAGTTCTTCCCTTGGGGATGGGCAATATGCGTTTTCCCCTTCTCATCGCCCCTTTCTCCTGTGGCTTTTCATCGGCACAAACCCCCGAAAACCCCCGTTATTCGCCGTGTGCATATTCCAAGCTTCATCTTTCTCATAAACCCCCCTCTGGCGGTGCCGTCCAGGACGGGGTTCTTAGGGGGGTAGAGTTGCAAACCACATAGCCCCGTAAGGGGATTGCGACCCCACGCCACCACCGGGCGCCGGCGGGAATCATACCCGAAGTTGCAAACCACATAGCCCCGTAAGGGGATTGCGACAACCCTATTCACCCACAAGGCGGCGACATCTTTACGTTGCAAACCACATAGCCCCGTAAGGGGATTGCGACTCCAAAATCCAGTCCAGGTTGAGGTTCCTAAGGAACCCCGTTGCAAACCACATAGCCCCGTAAGGGGATTGCGACGCTATGAACTGAGTTTGGAGTAAGATGGCGTGGATTTCCAGTTGCAAACCACATAGCCCCGTAAGGGGATTGCGACGCCACCCAAACCTCCAGGCGATCCCCCCCACCATCTCGTTGCAAACCACATAGCCCCGTAAGGGGATTGCGACACATGGTCGTGCTCGTAGCGGAGGGGGTTCACCAGGAGGGTTGCAAACCACATAGCCCCGTAAGGGGATTGCGGCCAGGAAAGCTTGGCGAGGGCGGGCGCCGCCTCCTTAGTTCCCCGGACCCCGGCAGGCCCTCTCGCCGCCCGGCTTGGCTCCCCGGCCTGGGTGTGCTAGAATCCCTGGAGGCGGGGGCCGTTAGCTCAACTGGCAGAGCACCGGTCTCCAAAACCGGGGGTTGGAGGTTCGAGTCCTTCACGGCCCGCCAGCGCACCCCTCAGGCCCAGGCCTGGGGGGTTAGGCTTTTGGCGTATGGCGGCGTACCAGGTGCTCATCGTGGGCGCGGGGTTCTCCGGGGCCGAGGCCGCTTTTCAGCTAGCCAAAAAGGGGGTTCGGGTGGGCCTCCTCACCCAAAGCCTGGACGCGGTGATGATGCCCTTCTTGCCCCCAAGGCCCCCCTTTCCCCCGGGAAGCCTCCTGGAGCGGGCCTACGACCCCGGGGACGAGCGGGTGTGGGCCTTCCACGCCCGGGCCAAGTACCTTTTGGAGGGCGAGCGGAACCTCCACCTCTTCCAGGCCACGGCCACGGGGCTTCTCCTGGAGGGAGGGCGGGTGGTGGGGGTGAGGACCTGGGAGGGCCCCCCGGCCCGGGCGGAGAGGGTGGTGCTCGCGGTGGGGAGCTTCCTCGGGGCGAGGCTTTTCCTGGGCGGGGCGGTGGAGGAGGCGGGCAGGCTTTCGGAGGCGAGCTACCCCGACCTTTTAGAGGAGCTTTCGCGCTTGGGCTTCCGCTTCCTGGAGCGGGAGGGGGAGGTGCCCAAGACCCCCACCACCCCGGGCTACCGGGTGCGCTACCTGGCCTTCCACCCCGAGGAGTGGGAGGAGGAGACCTTCCGCCTCAAGCGCCTAAAGGGGCTTTACGCCGTGGGGCTTTGCGTGCGGGAAGGGGACTACGCCCGCATGAGCGAGGAGGGGAAGCGCCTTGCGGAGCACCTTCTCCATGAGCTTGGGTAGGGGCCTCTTCCAGGGCTCCTCCCCCTCCCCTTCCCAGAGGGCCCCCCGCACCTCCACGAGAAGCCTCCGGTGGGTGAGGGCGTGGCGCACCTCGCCAAGGGGCCTAGACCTCACCCCGAAGGCCGCCTCCCGCAGGGGAAGCGCCTCCGGGGGAAAGAGGGGCACCCCGTAAAGCCCCCGGAACCGCCCTTCAAGCCTCTCCAGGTGGACCCCCTTCCGCCCGAGGAGGACGAGGGCCACGAGCCGCTCCTCCCTCGCCCGGCGCTTCCTCGGCCCGGGGTAGCGCCCGGGGGCCTCCTTCCCCCGGCAGAAGGCCCCTAGGGGGCAGGCCCCGCATCGGGGCCTCCTCGGCAGGCAGACCGTGGCCCCGAGCTCCATGAGGGCCTGGTTCCACACCCCCGGGTCCACGCCCTGGGGAAGGAGGCTCTGGGCGAGGGCGAAAAGCGCCCTCTCCTTCGGGTCTTCCAGGGCGAAGAGGCGGGCGAGGACCCGGCGCACGTTCCCGTCCACCGCCGCCACCCGCTCCCCGAAGGCGATGGAGGCCACCGCCGCCGCGGTGTAGGGCCCGAGGCCGGGAAGCCTCTTCAGCTCGGCGAAGCCTCGGGGAAGCTCCTCCACGCTTTGGGCCAGGCGGTGGAGGTGTTCCGCCCTGCGGTAGTAGCCCGCCCCCTGCCAAGCCTTCAGGACTTCCTCCAGGGGGGCCTCTCCCAGGGCCTTCAGGGTGGGAAAGCGCTCCAGAAAGCGGCGGTAGTAGGGGATGGCCTGCTCCACCCGGGTCTGCTGCAGGAGGACCTCGGACACCAGGACGCGGTAGGGGTCCTTCTCCCCCCGCCAGGGGAGGGGGCGGGCGTTCTCCCGGTACCAGGCGAGGAGGGCCTTCTGCCAGGTTTCCACGCTAAAGAGGGAGGGGGCCCCGGAAGAGGCGCCTGTGCTCCACCATGAGGCAGCGGTCGGCCACCACGGGGACGCCCGCCTCCTCCAGGGCCTTCTCAAACTCCGGGTTCCGGATGCCCGACTGGAGCCAGACCAAACCGGGTTTTAGGGCCAGGACCTCCGCAAGGTGGCCCATGAGGGCGGAAGGGGGGCGGAAGACGTCCAGGATGTCCACGGGACCCTGAAGCTCCAGGAGGCTTCCCACCACCCTTTCCCCGAAAAGCTCCTCCCCTTGGAACCTGGAGTTCACGGGGAGGACGCGGTAGCCCTGTTCCGAGAGGTATTTGGGCACGTAGTGGGCGGGGCGGGAAGGGTCCTTGTGGGCCCCGAGGACGGCGATGGTCCGGGCCTGGGCCAGGCGCTCCTTGAGCCGAGCCTCCTCCATCAGCGCACCCTCCTCTCCAAGACCGCCATCAGCTTGCGGGCCTCCTCAAAGGCCAGGCGGTGGGGCTGGGCCCTGAGGTAGGGCAAGAGGTCCTCCTCCCCCAAAACGGGGAGGCGGCCCACCTCCCCCTTGACCCGCTTGCCCACGAACACCAAGACGGGCTGGACCTCCACCCCCAGGAGCTCCTTGAGCTTGTGGGCCTGGCGCCACGCCTGGCGCACGAGGTCGTCCCGCCTGCTTCCCCGGACCCAAAGCCCCTCGGGGCGCACCTCTATGGGGCCACTATAGTTCTTCACCTCCACGTTGAAGACGCCGGGAGGGCCCACCACCACGTGGTCGGCGTTCTCGCCCCCCAGGTCCACGTCGTGGAAGACCCGCCAGCCCAGGGGCAGGCGGGCGAGGACCCGGCCCACCCGGGACTCCCCCAGGTAGCCCCGTGCCTTCGCCACCACCTCGCGCTCCACGTCCTTGTCCTGAAGGAAGCGCACCGCGGCCAAGAGGGCCAGGGGAAGGGCCAGGGCCCCCATCCAGGGGACGAAGAGCTTGATAAGGAGCCAGACCAAAAAACCAAGGCCCAAGACCACGGCGGCCAAGCGCCAAAGCTTCCTGGAAAGGGTCTTTCCCGCTTTGCCGATCTCGCGCGCCATACCGCCTCCCTAAGGCCGGTAGTCCAAGGGCCTCAGGTAGAACTCCCCTATGGCCGTGGAGGAAAGGAGGGCCACGGTGGGGAGGGCCCTTTTCCAGTGGGTGCGGTTCACCCGCTCCTTCACCCGCCTAAGCTCCTCCTCGCTGAAGCCGAGGCCCAGGATGTAGGCGTCGGAGTAGCCCTTCAGGTAGTGCTCCAGGATCACGTCGGCCCGGAGGTAGCGCACCCCGAGGTCGGCCTCGTCCGTCTGGCCGGGGACGAGGTCGGCGGTGGGGGGCTTCTTCACCACGGCCTCCGGCACCCCGAGGTGCTCGGCGAGCCGCCAGACCTGGGTCTTGTAGAGGTCCCCCAAGGGGTTCACGGGCGGGGCGTCGTCCCCGTGCCAGGTGTAGTAGCCGAAAAGCCTCTCCGTCTTGTTCCCCGTGCCCAAGGGGAGGGCCCGGTAGGCCTGGGACTTGTCAAAGAGGACGATCATCCGCGCCCGGGCCATGACGTTCCCCTTGCGGTGGGGGGTGAGGTCCGGGGTGAGGGCGGCGTAGGCCTCCACCATGGGGGTGATGTCCACCTCCTCCAGGGCCACGCCGAAGGTCTCGGCCACCAAATAGGCGTGCTCCCGGGAAAGGGGGCTCGAGTCCCGGTGGGGCAGGAAGAGGGCGTGGACCCCTTCCCTCCCCAAAGCCCGCACCGCCAGGGCCAGGGTGGTGGCCGAGTCCACCCCGCCGGAAACCGCCACGACGGCCTTCTCGTAGCCCCGCCAGGAAAGCTCCTCCCGGATGAACCGGGTGAGGAAGTCCGCCACCAGGGGCCAGTTGAGCTCCAGGACCTCCTGGGCCTTGGGCGCCTCAAGAATCCGCATCCCGCCTCCTTAAGACCCTTTCTAGGTCAGGCAGAAGCAGGGGAAGGCCCGCCTCGAGGTCGGAGAGGAGGGGGCTTTCGTCGCGCGCCGGGGGGATCCGCTCCCGGTCCAAGGAGAAGAGGAGGGCCGCCTCCTCAAAGAGGGGGGCCTCGGCGAGGACCCTCCCGTCCGGCCCCACCACCAGGCTTCCCCCGCTCATCCCCTTCCCCCCCTCAAACCCCACCAGGCTCGCCACCACCACGTAAAGCCCGTGCTCCGCCGCCACCGCCTGGGCCAGGGTGCGCCACCTTTCCACGTTCTCGGGCCGCGCCCCCTGGAAGCCCCTAGCCGGGCTCGCCGCGGGCACGTAGACCACCTCGGCCCCGTCCAAGGCGGCGAGGGTGGCGGTGATGGAGTGCCAGAAGTCCTCGCAGATGAGGATGGCCGCCCGGCCGAAGCGGGTCCTAAAGGCCTCCACCCGGCTTCCCCGGGAGAGGTAGCGCTCCTCGTCAAAGACCCCGTAGGTGGGGAGGAAGACCTTGCGGTGGACGTGGACCACCCGGTGGGGAAGCTCCAGGTAGGCGGCGCTGTTGTAGTAGGCCCCCCCGTCCCGCTCGTAGAAGCCCACCACCAGGTCCAAAGCCCCCTCCCACCCCACCTTCTCGTAAACCCCCGCCAAAAGCTCCAAAAGCTCATGGCGGGTGAGGGCAAGCTCCCTTACCCCCCCTTGCAGGAAGTAGCCGGTGAGGGCGGCCTCGGGCAGGACCACCACCTGGGGGGCGTGGGGGCGGAGGGCCTCGAGGTGGGCCCTTAGCCGCTCAAGGCTCTCTCTAAGCCGGCTCTTCTCGGGGCGGAACTGGAGGACGGCGTGGCGCACCTCCCGCATCAAGCCTCCTGGGGAAGGTAGAGGCGGGGGTTGGCCTCGGGGAAGGGGTTGTCCCGCTCCTCCAAGGCCTTAAGCTCCTCGGGGGAGACCCCTTTGAGGAGGTGGAAGAAGGCCCGGGCGTGCTCCTCGTACCGCTCCTTGGCGTAAGCCTCGGCCTGCCCCGTGTCCATGAGGAAGGGCCAGTCGGAGGCCTCGAGGAGGAGGAGCTCCCGCATGGCCTGGCGCAACACCCCCTCAGGGAGGACGCCCCGGCGCGCCGCTTCCCGCATGGCCCCCTCCGCCCGGTACACGACCCGCCAGTAGTCCAGGGTCTTCTCGTTGAGCCAGACCCTATGGTCCCCGCCCCGGCCCCAGGAGCCCTCGGGGAGGGCGGTCCGCACCGCGGGGCCCTGCACCGCCTCCCGCGCGGTCACGGGCCGGACCCTGGGGCTTTGGGCGAGGAGCCTCAGCACCTCCTCCAGCCAGGCCACCCCCTCGTACCACCAGTGGCCGAAGAGCTCGGCATCATACGGGGAGAGGATGACCCCCTCGGGGTGCCCCTCGGCGAGGCGCTCCAGAAGCCCCACGAAGTGGCGGGCGTGCTCCTTGGCCTTGGCGAAGGCCGCCTCCGGGTCGTAGGGGGCCTTCTCCGAAAGGTCCGCCTTGCGGTGGGTCACCCGCCAGTGGTGGAGGCCGGAAAGGGGGTCCTTGCGGTGGAACTCCCGGTAAAGCCCCTCTCCCGGGTAGCCGTGGTCGGCGCTCCACACCTGAAGGGCCGTCTCCTGGTTGCGGGCTAGGACCCGGAGGCCCGAGGCCAGCTCGTGGACGTAGTAGGTGGCCTCCCGGCTCTCCACGGGACCCAAGGAGGCCTCCCCGTAAGGGGAGAGGGGCTCGCCCCCCTGGACCAGGTGGGCGTCCACGAAGGTGTAGCGGATCCCGGCCCGCATCAGAAGCTCGTCCACCCCGGGCCTCACCCCCTCCGGGGGGCCTTCCACGGGGGGCTTCCAAAGGCCCTTGGGCCGGTAGGCCATCTCCGGGAGCCAGAAGCCCGTGGGGTCCTTGGCGAAGTGGCGGCGGTAGGTGCTGACCCCGGTCTTGATCTGGGCCCAGAGGGCCTCGTCGTAGGCGAGGAGAGGGGAGTAGCCGTGGGTGGCGTTGGAGGTGAGGAGCTCCACCTGCCCCCTCTCCTGGGCCCTCCGGAAGGGAGCCAGGAGGTCCCCCCGCAGGTGGTGGAAGTGGTCCAGGGTGAGCTCCCAGAAGGCCACCTGGTGCCGGGCGCTGGCCTCGAGGGCCGTGCCCCGGTAGCGCTGATAGTCGCCCTGGGCCCTCTCCAGGCGGTTCTTGGCGTAGGCCCAGAACCCCTCCTTGATCCGGGGGTCGGCGAGCTGCTCCGCCAGGATGGGGGTGATCCCCAGGGTGAAGGGGGCCTCCACCCCCTCGGCGCGAAGCCGCTCCAAGACCCGGACGAGGGGGAGGTAGGTCTCGGCCATGGCCTCGTAGAGGGTCTCCTCCCCGAAAGGCCACATCCCGTGGGCCCGCACATAGGGGAGGTGGGCGTGGAGGACCAGGGCGAAGCGCGCCATGGCCCTAGCGTACCACGGTGCCTTCCCCGGAAAGGGCCCGCCTTATGGGGTTTTCCACCCGGCCATCGGCGAAGACCACCCGCTTCACCCCGCCCCTTACCGCTTCCACCGCCCCCATGACCTTGCGCTTCATCCGCCCTTGGGCGAGGGCCAGGTACTCCGGGTCCTCCACCCGCTCCACGGGGATCTCCCGCACCAAAGAGGCCTCGTCCGGGTAGCGGGCGAGGAGGCCGGGGACGTTGGAGAGGTAAATAAGGGCCTCCGCCCCGTAGACCCGGGCGAGGAGGGCGGCGATGCTATCCCCATCGGTGTTGATGGCCTCGCCCTCGTAGCTCAGGGCAGGGGGGGTGAGGACGGGGAGGTAGCCCGCCCCAAGGAGGAGGTCCAAAAGGGCCTTGTTCACCTCCTCCACCGTGCCCGTGTAGTCCCCGCGGTGGATCTTGACCTTGCCGTCCTCCACGTACTTGACCGCGGTTTTCCTCCGGCCCACGAGAAGCCTTCCGTCTAGCCCCGAAAGGCCGATGGCGTTCGCCCCCTCCTTCTGCAGAAGCTCCACCAGGCGCTTGTTCACCAGGCCGCAGTAGACCATCTCAAAGATCTCCAGGGTCTTGCGGTCGGTGAGGCGGCTCACCTGCCCCCCGGGGTGGGTGAGGAAGCGGGGCGGGTGGCCCAGGGCCTCCGCCACCTTGTTGGTTTCGGCGCTTCCCCCGTGGACCAGAAGAAGCCTCACCCCCTCCTTCCACAAGGAGGCCGCGTCCTTGGCCACGGCCTCGTAGTGGATCCCCTCGGCGCCTCCCACCTTGACCACGATCACAAGCTCACCTCCCAC
>NZ_JBAMMI010000022.1:20140-44548 GCF_039793865.1 Thermus sp. | reverse complement strand
CTCCCACCTTGACCACGATCACAAGCTCACCTCCCACGTCCGGGGCCCCCCAGCATGGGGTGGCCCTAGGGGTGAAGCCCGGGGAAGTCCAGCCCCAGGGTCTCGGGCCAGCCCATGCGGAGGTTTAGGGCCTGGAGGGCGTGGCCCGCGGTGCCCTTCACCAGGTTGTCAATGGCCGTCATGACCACGAGCCTCCCCGTGTCCTCCTCCAGCTCAAAGCCGATGTCGGCGTAGTTGGTGCCCTGGACGAACCGGGGGTCGGGGTAGCGGTGAATGCCCTTCTTCTGCTTGACGAGGCGGACGAAGGGCTCTCCGGCGTAGGCCTCCCGGTAGGCCTGCCACACGTCCCTTTCGCTCCAGCCGTCCTGGAGGAAGCACTGGGCGGTCATGAGGATGCCCCGCACCCGGTCGGTGGCGATGGCGGTGAGGTGGACCTCGGGGCGGCCCGGGAGGTTCTCCACCACCTCGGCGGTGTGGCGGTGGCCCGTGGGCTTGTAGACCCGGAGGGACCCGGCCCGTTCGGGGTGGTGGCTCGCCGGGCTCGCCTCGGCCCCCCCTGCCGAGGTGGAGATGAGGAGGGTGACGAAGATGGGGGTGGGCTTCAAGACCCCGGCCCTGAGGAGGGGGTAGAGGCCGAGGAGGGTGGCCGTGGCGTTGCACCCGGCCCCGGCGATCCAGTCCGCCCCCTTTAGGGCCTCGCGGTAGAGCTCGGGCACGGCGTAGACGAAGCGGCCGAGGAGGTCGGGCCGGGGGTGCTCCCCGTAGTACCTGCGGTAAAGCTCGGGGTCCTTCAGGCGGAAGTCCGCGGAGAGGTCTATAAGCACCGGGGCGAGGGCGCTGTAGCGGTCAAACTCCCGGGCGAAGACCCCGTGGGGCAGGGCCAGGACCAGGATGTCCGCGGGCTCCAACTTCTCCGGGGGGACGAACTTGAGGTTCGTGCGTCCTCGGAGGTTGGGGTGGACGAAGTGGACGGGCTCGCCGGCGAAGCGCCTCGAGGTCACCTGCTTCACCTCCAGGTAGGGGTGGGAAAGGGCGAGCCTCAGGAACTCCCCCCCGGCGTACCCCGAGGCCCCCACGATGGAGAGGGTCTTCCTATCCACGGGCCACCTCCCAGGCGTACCTAAGGATCTCCCCCGGGATGTCCACCCCGGTGGTGTGCACGGAGTTCTTGAACTCCATGGTGTGGTTCACCTCGTTGACCAATAGCCCCCGCTCCGACTCCAGGAGGTCCACGGCCACCACCCCGCCCCCCACGGCCTCCGCCGCCCCCACGGCAAGCCGGGCCATCTCCTGGGTGAGGGGGCAGTTCTCCGCCTCTCCCCCCCGGGCGGTGTTGGTGATCCAGTGGGCGCTCTTGCGGTAGATGGCGGCGATGGCCCTCTTCCCCACCACGAAGACCCTGATGTCCCGCCCGGGCTTCTCCACGTACTCCTGGAGGTAAAAGAGCTGGTGCTGGAACCCTCCCAGGACCTCCTTGTGCTCCAGAAGGGCCTCCGCCGCGGCCCGGTCCGTGACCTTGGCGAGGAGGCGGCCCCAGCTGCCGATCACCGGCTTCAGCACCACGGGGTAGCCGAAGGCCTCCATGAGCCTCAAGGCCTCCTCCCGGTCCGTGGCCAAGGCGGTCTTGGGCTGGGGGAGGCCCGCCCGGGCCAAGGCCACGCTGGTAGCCCACTTGTCCCCGCAGACCTCCATGACCTCGGGGCGGTTCACCACGGGGATGCCGAGGGCGGTGAGGTAGCGGGCGGCGGCGAGGCCCCGGCTTTGGCTCACGCACCTTTCCAGGGCCACCGTGACCCCCTCAAGGGCCTCGGGCCTCTCCCCTAAGACCATGGAGAGGGCGGGGACGTAGACCTTTCTAAAGGGGATCCCCAGGGCCTCGGCCCGCTCAAAGAGCATCCGCTCGTCGGGGCGGACGCGGTCGTAGAGGATGGCCAGCATCTCACCTCCCGAAGAGGCCCCCAGGCCGGCCTGGGGGCCCTCACGCGGCCCGGCGGGGAATCACTCCCCCCAGTCCTCCGCCTCCTCGGGGGCGGCCTCGAGCCTCAAGGGATCAAGCCCCACCACCTCAAGTTCCGCGCCGCAGTCCTCGCAGACCACGAGCTCGCCAAGCTCCGGGTTCTCAAGCCTTAGCTCCGCGCCGCACTCAGGGCAGGTCCCTACCATTCCTCGTCCTCCTCCACTTCGCTCCAGTCAGGCAGGAAGCGGAAGCCGCACTCCGGGCACTCCACCTCCTGGCCCTGCTCCTTCTCGGAAACCTCCAGGGTGTAGCCGCAACGGGGGCAGTCCACGAAGAAGCCCTCGAGGCCCTCCTCGGTCACCTCCACCTCCAGGGGGTCCAGGGAGACCACCTCCAGGAAGGCCCCGCAGGCCTCGCACTCCAGCACGTCCCCCACCTCCAGGGTTTCCAGGTCCTCGGAAAGCACCACGCTGGCCTCGCCGCACACCGGACAGACGATCTCTAGGTCCTCCATGACTAGAGTCTACTCCCCCGGGAAGCGCCCGTGCTTCTTGTAGTAGTCCAGGAGGGAGCCCTCCTTGAGCGCCTCCAGGAGGAAGGGGGGCGGGGGACGGAGCTGGAAGCGCTCCTCCCCCCGGTAAAGCACCCCCCTTTCCAGGTCCAGCTCCACCAGGTCGCCGTCCTCTAGCGCATCCACCACCTCCTCCGACTCAAAGGGGACGATCCCCAGGTTCACCAGGTTGCGGAAGAAGATGCGGGCGTAGCTCTTGGCGATGACGGCCCGGATGCCGAGCCGCTTCAGGGCCTCGGGGGCGTACTCGCGGCTGGAGCCGAGCCCGGCGTTCCGCCCGAAGACGAGAATATCCCCGGGGCGCACCTCCTCGGCGAAGCCGGGGCGCAGGTGGGCGAAGGCGTAGAGGTGGAAGCGGTCCTCCCCCACCATGAAGGGGGCGTACTTGCCGGGAAGGATGTCGTCGGTGTTGATCTGGTCGCCGAACTTCCAAACCCTAGGCATGGGCCTCCTCCAGCTCCTCGGGGGTGGTGAGGTAGCCCGCCACGGCGCTCGCCGCGGCCACGCGGGGGCTCGCCAGGTAGATCTCCGCGTCCGGGGCCCCCATGCGCCCGCGGAAGTTGCGGTTGGAGGTGGAGACGCACACCTCCCCCGGGGCCAAGACCCCCATGTGCCGCCCCATGCAGGGGCCGCACCCCGGGGTGCCGAGGGTGGCCCCGGCCTCGAGGAGGGTGAGGAGGGTGCCGTCCTTGGCCGCCTCCTCCAGGACCTGGGAGCTTGCGGGGACCACGAGGAGGCGCACCCAAGGGGCGACCTTTCTTCCCTTAAGCACCTCCGCCGCCGCCCGGAGGTCCTCTATGCGGCCGTTGGTGCAGGTGCCGATGAAGACCTGGTCCACCCGCTTGCCCTTGACCTCGGCCACCTCGTGGACGTTGTCCACGTAAAAGGGCACGGAGACCCTGGGGGTGAGGGCGGAAAGGTCAATCTCCACCTCTTTTGCGTAGCGGGCGTCCGGGTCGGGGTAGAGCCACTCGGGCACCCGGTACATCTCCAGGATCTCCCCAGAGGGCACCACGAGCCCCGCCTTAGCCCCCGCCTCCACGGTGAGGTTGGCGAGGGTCATGCGCTCGCCCCGCGTGAGGGCTTCCGCCCCGTCCAGGAGGTGGATCTCCACCGCCATGTAGGTGGCCCCCTCGGCGGTGAGGAGGCGGACCATCTCCAGGGCGGCGTCCTTGGCCGTGACCCCCTTGGGGAGCCTTCCCCGGAAGACCACCTTCACGCTCTCGGGGACCCTAAACCAGGTGCGCCCGCTGGCCGCCGCCAAGGCGATGTCCGTGGCCCCCATCCCCGTGCCGAAGGCCCCCACCGCCCCGTAGGTGGTGGAGTGGCTGTCCGAGCCCACCACCACCCAGCCCGGCTGGGCCAGCCCCTCCTCCACGAGGACCTGGTGGCACACCCCCCTCCCCACGTCAAAGACCCGGATGCCGTGCCGCCTGCCCCACTCCCTTATCTCCTTCTGCGCCTTGGCCACCTCGAGGTTCGCCGCCGGGGCCACGTGGTCTATCACGATGGAGACCCTTTCCGGGTAGCGGGGGGTGGCCCCTAGGTACTCCAGGCGCTTGAAGAAGCTCCCGGCGATGGAGTCCACCACCATCACCTGGTCCACCTCCACCACCACGAGCTCCCCCGCCCCCACGGGCCTTCCCGCCTTGTGGGAGAGGATCTTTTCCGCTAAGGTTTGGGGCATCTTCGTCCCCCCTTACCTTCCATTGCCTATAATGCGGCTATGGGCCGGTATTGGATCCGGGTTTACCCTGATCCCGAGGAGCCCGGGGTTTGGCTTGCCGAGGTCCCTGCGGTACCCGGGGTGCGCTCGGACGGGGACACGCGGGAAGAGGCCATCCAAAACGTCCGGGAAGCCCTCGAGGCCATGTTGGAAGCCCTTCGGGCCAGAAACCTCCCCATCCCCGAACCCGACGAGGAGTGGGTGGAAGTCCAGGTAAATGCCGCCTAGACCCGAAGAAGTGGTGCGCAAGCTGAAGCGCTTGGGTTTTGAAGAGGCCGGGGGAAAAGGTAGCCACCGCGTCTTCCTACACCCCGACGGGCGGCGCACCGTGGTCCCCTTCCACCGCAAGGAGCTTAAGAAAGGCACTTTCCTAGGCATTCTCAAGGACATCGGCCTCACCGAGGAGGAGTTCCGGAACCTCTAGCCTCACGCCGTGATCCACTCCCTGAGGATCCGGTCCAGCTTCTCCAGGGTGAGCTGGCCCCGGTCGGCCAGGGCCTTGATGTGCTGGGTGATGCGGGCAAGCTCCTCCTCCCCGTAGTGGAGGCCGAGCTCCTCCGCCCGCGCCTTGATGGCGTGCCGCCCGGTGAGCCTCGAGGCGATGATGAGCTTCCGCTTCACCCCGAAGACCTCGGGCGGGTAGGGCTCGTAGGCCTCGGGGTTCAGGTAAATGGCCTTCAGGTGCATCCCCGCCTTGTGGCTGAAGGCGGTCTCCCCGGTGATGTAGTTGTTGAAGGGGATCTCCACCCCCACCATCCTCGCCACCATCCGGTCCAGCTCGGGGAGCATCTCCAGCTTGTACTTCCTTTGCACGTACTCGGGCTGGAGGGTGTACATGCGGGCGAGGAAGCCCCCTAAGGGGGTGATGCCGTTCCGCTCCCCGATCCCCAGGATGGTGGTGTCCACGTGGGTGGCCCCGGCCTCAATGGCCTCATAGGCGTTGGCGATGGCGCATCCCGTGTCGTTGTGGCCGTGGAACTCTATGTCCACGCTGGGCCCCACCACCCGCCGCACCTCCCGCACCAAGGCGTAGACCTGCCGGGGCGTGGCGATGCCCACGGTGTCCGCCAGGCCCACCCGGTCCACGTAGGGGGCGATGGCCTGGTAGATGGCCAAAAGGTCGTGCTCATCGGAGCGGAAGGTGTCCTCGGCGGAGAAGCGCACCTCCACGTGGGGGGCGGCCTCGCGGATGAACTGGATCACCTCCTTGGCCTCCTCTATGATCCGGGGGATGTCCCGGCCGTGGGCCGCCCGCAGGTACTTGCTCGTGCCGAAGAGGAGGTCAATCCCCTGGACCCCGGTTTCCACCGCCACCTTGGCCGCGTCCAGGCGGGTCTGGATGTGGGTCACCACCTTGGCCTTGAGGCCCAAGGAGGCCAGGACCTCGGCGTCCTTGCGGGACTGGGGCGAGGCCACGGGGGTGGTGACCTCGATGTACTCAATGCCGAAGGCGTCCAGGGCCTTGGCGATCTCCACCTTGTCCTGGGTGGTGAAGTGGGCCCTTTCAAACTGCTCCCCTTCCCGAAGCGTGGAGTCTATGATCCTCCATTCCCGCATGCGCCCCTCCCCAAAAGAAAACCGGCCCGAACTCGGGCCGGGGGATGGAAGAACCCTCTAGGGGCTACCCTACCCCCCGGCGGCCGAGTTTTTTCTCGCGGGCCGGCATCTTGCCCGTAAGGGTATACGAAAACCCTCCTTTTGTCAACGCCCAAACCGCCTCTCGCGGGCCTGGTAGCTCCTCAGGGCCCTGAGGAAGTCAATCTTGCGGAACTCGGGCCAGAGGACGTCGGCGAAGTAGAACTCGGAGTAGGCGGACTGCCAGAGGAGGAACCCGGAAAGCCGGATCTCCCCGGAGGTGCGGATGATGAAGTCGGGATCGGGGAGGCCCGCGGTGTAGAGCCTTTCGGCGATGGCCTCCGGGGTGAGGCCCTCCGCCACCGCTTTCGGGGAGAGCCCCTTCGCCTCCGCCTCCAGAAGAAGCCGCTTCACCGCGTCCACGATCTCCTCCCGCCCCCCGTAGCCCAGGGCGATGTTGAGGACCATGCCCCGGTGGCTTCGGGTGCGCTCCTCCAGGCGCTCCAGGGCCCTCAGCACCTCCTCGGAAAACCCCTCTCGCCTCCCGATGACCCGCACCTGCACCTGGTGCTCCAGGATGCGGTGGTCCTCGGCCATCCGTTCCGCCTCCCGCACGAAAAGGCGCATGAGGGTCTCCACCTCCCCCGGGGGGCGCCGGAAGTTGTCGGTGGAGAAGACCCAGACGGTCACGGTCTTGATGCCCATCTCCAGGCACCACTCCAGGACCTCGTAGGCCTTCTGCACCCCGAACTCGTGCCCCTGGGTGGGGGAAAGCCCGAGGGCCCGAGCGTAGCGGCGGTTCCCGTCCAGGATGAGGCCGAGGTGGCGGGGCATGGGGCCCTTCCGCACCTCCTTGAGGAGGCGCCTTTCGTAGAGCCAGTAGAGGGGGCGGGAGAGGGAAAGGAGGCGGCGGAGCATGCTTCCCCCAACCTAAGGCCAAAGGATGAGAAAGGGAAGCCGCGCGCCCCAGGGCCAAGCCCCTTCGGGGCCCCCGCGCGGGGTTGGGCCAGGGCGGGGTGGCCCTAGCGGTAGAGCTCGCGGGCGATGACCAGGCGCTGGATCTCCGAGGTGCCCTCGTAGATCTCCGTCACCTTGGCGTCCCGGTAGTACCGCTCCACCCGGTAGTCCCGGTGGTAGCCATAGCCTCCCAGGACCTGGACCGCCTCCCGGGTCACCTCCACCGCCACTTGGCTTGCGAAGAGCTTAGCGGCGCTGGCCTCGAGGGTGAACCGCTCCCCTTGGTCCTTCTTCCTCGCGGCCTCGAGGACCAGGGCCCGGGCGGCGGCGATCTTCACGTGCATGTCGGCGATCTTGAAGGCGATGGCCTGGTGCTCTCTAAGCTTCTTCCCGAACTGCTCCCTCTCCTCGGCGTAGGCCTTGGCGATCTCGTAGGCCCCCCGGGCGATGCCCACGGCCTGGGCCGCCACCCCCACCCGCCCCGAGTCCAGGCCCGCAAGGGCATAGGCCAGGCCCCGCCCCTCCTCCCCAAGAAGGTTCTCCTCGGGGACGAAGACCCCTTCCAGCCGCACCTCGGCGGTGTGGGCCGCGTGGAGGCCCATCTTCTCCTCGGGGCGGCCGAAGGAAAGCCCGGGGGTGTCCTTCTCCACCAAAAAGGCGCTGATTCCCCTTTCCGTGCGGGCCAGGACCACGTAGAGGTGGGCCTGCCCGGCGGAGGTGATCCAGCTCTTGACCCCGTTCAGCACGAACCCGCCCTTGACCCGCCGCGCCTCGGCGCGGAGGCTCTTGGCATCGGAGCCCGCCTGGGGCTCGGTGAGGCAGAAGGCCCCGATCCACTCCCCCCGGGCGAGGGGCACCAGGTAGCGCCTTTTTTGCGCCTCGGTGCCGAAGCGGAGAAGCATGTACTGGGGAAGGCCGCTGGTCACGGAGACGATGACGGCCACGCTGGGGTCGGCGGCGGCGAGCTCCTCCAGGGCCAGGGCCCAGGTCACGGAGTCTAGGCCCACCCCGCCCCACTCCTCCGGGGTGGTCATGCCGAGGAGGCCGAGCTCGGCCAGGGCCTTGAGCTGGGGCCAGGGGTACTCGGCCTTCCGGTCGTACTCGGGGGCGAGGGGGTAGAGGACCTCCCGGGCCACCCGGCGCACCGCGTCCAGAACCAGCCGTTGCTCCTGGGTGAGGGTCATCCTCCCTATCGTAACATCGCGGGTCGGCAAAAAAGCGTCACGTTTCTCCCCACCGGGGGGCGCGCTTCCCGGGAAGCCCCAGGTGGTCCAGGATGCGCTGGGTGAGGAAGCCGAGGAGGTCCCCCACCTCCTTGGGGCGGTGGTAGAAGCCGGGGCTGGCCGGGAGGATGGTGGCCCCGGCCTCCGCCGCCTGGACCATGGCCCTTAAGGTGGGGAGGGGCAGAGGGGTCTCCCTCAGGACGAGAACCAGGGGGCGGCGCTCCTTCAGGTGGACGTAGGCCGCCCGGGTGAGGAGGGTGTCGGCGAGGCCATAGGCCACCTTGGCCAAGGTGGTGGCGGAGCAAGGGACGACCACCATCCCCCGGGTGGGGAAGGAGCCCGAGGCGATGGGGGCGCCCAGGTCCTGGTCCTTGTAGACCCGGTGGGCCAGGGCGTGGAGGTCCTTGGGGCTTAGGCCCATTTCCTCCCAGAGCACCCTTTTGGCCCCCTGAGAGATCACCAGGTGCACCTCGGCCACCCCCCTTAGGGCGTCCAAGAGGTCCAGGGCGTAGGGCATGCCGCTCGCTCCCGAAAGCCCCACCACCACCCGCATAGGCTCCGCCATGCCCTCCATCCTAAGCCCTCACCCCTGGGCGAAACCCCCTCCGGCCGGGAAGCTGGAGGGGGCGAGGATGGTGGGCCGTGCAGGATTCGAACCTGCGACCTACCGATTAAAAGTCGGTTGCTCTGCCAGCTGAGCTAACGGCCCAAAGCCTTCCCGATTATAGGGGGCTAAAAGGGCCTGCGCAAGCTTTCCATGATGAAAAGCCCCAAGGCCTCCTCCCCCGCCCGCCGCCTCAGGGCCTCGAGGTCCAAAGGCCTCGGCCCCAAGGGCTCCAGGGCCACCCTGGGCAGGGGCGCCTCCTCCAGGAAGGCGAAGAAGTCCGGGTCAGCCCAAGGGGGGACCCAGGCCCCGCTCCGGCAGAGGAAGACCCGGTGGAACTCCCCCGGAAGCTTCCCCCCAGAGTCCACCTCCCGGGCCACGGGCACCTTGGGCTCGGGCTCCAAGGAGGGGTCCCGCCAGGAGGGATAGTAGACCCGAAGCCGCGCCCCCAGGCGGTGGTAGAAGACCATCCAGTCGTCGCAGGCCGGGACCTCCCCCAAGGGGCGGTAGCCGGCGTCGTGGTGGGCGTCAAAAAGGACCACCTCCTCCACCCCCTGCCGCACCTCGGGATGGAAGGCGAGGGCGTTGCTGTCGGCGTAGTAGAGCACCGCCCCCTTGGCGAAGGCGAAGCGCCCCCAAAAGCCCCGCCACCCCTGGGCCCCAGGAAGGGGAAGGCCCCGGAGAAGGAAGGCTAGGGCCCTTTCCTCCCAGGCCTCGAGGAGGTAGTAGGGGGTCTCAAAGTGGGCCCAGGCGAAGAGGGGGGCCAAGGGGTCCTTGGGGTCTTGGGGCACGGGGAAGAAGTAGTCAAAGTCCACCACCAAAAGCCGCATCTCCTTTTACATAGCAAAGGTCCCTGCCAGAAGGCAGGGGCCAGGTAGCCTTTGGGCCTACCAGATGTAGAAGAGGGTGACGATGAAGAGCCAGACGGCGTCCACCAGGTGCCAGTACATGCTGGCGGCCTCGAGGGTGCCGTGGTGGTGCAGGGTGATCTTGCCCCGGAGGGCCTGGAGGTAGGCGAGGACGAGGCCGAAGCCCCCGATCACCACGTGCAGGCCGTGGAGGCCCACGATGGTGAAGAAGGCCGCCGTCCAGAGGTTCTCCTGCCAGGAGGAGTGGTGGTGGAACTGGTAGAACTCCCAGGCCTGGAAGAGGAAGAAGAGGACGCCGAGGAGGATGGTGACCAAAAGGCCGAACCGGAAGGGGTTGAAGCGGCCCCGCCTGAGGTCGTGGTGGGCGAAGTGCACGGTGAAGGAGGAGCTCACCAGGAAGAATGTGTTGAGAAGGGCGAGCCACAGGGCGGGCCGCTCCTCAGGGGGCTGGGCCGCCCCGGAGAGCCGGAGGTAGAGGTAGCCCGCGATGAGGATGGCGAAGAGGCCCACCTCCGAGACGATGAACCAGGCCATCCCCATCCAGGCGTTGGACTTGCCGGTGGCGGTGTGGTGCTCCACGGGGTGGCTGTACTCGTCCTCCAGGGCCCAGCGCACGAGGCCGTAGGCGAAGAGGGCGAGGAAGAGCCCCATCCAGACGTTGGGCACCGGGAGGGCGGCTACGCTCACGAAGAAGGCGAAGAGGGTGGCCGCGGAGTAGAAGGGCCAGAAGGAGCTGTTGGGCAGGTGGATGTGGCCCGGGTCCTCGGGCTTAAGCTCCACCCCCTTCTTCTTCCAGTCGTAGAGGGGCCTTTCGGAGGGGAACTCGGTGGGAAGCTGCACGTCAAAGTTGTGGGCCTTGGGCGGGGAGTCCGTGAGCCACTCCAGGGTGTAGCCGCCCCAGGGGTTGGCCGGGGCCTTCTCCCCGGAGCGGAGGCTCTTCCACATGGTGTAGATCCAGACCAACCCGCCCAGGCCCAGGATGAAGGCCCCGAGGGTGGAGAGGAGGTTGAGCTCGGCCCAGCCGACGAGGTCGGCGTTGTAGGTGTAGTAGCGCCGGGGCATGCCCAGGTAGCCCAGGGCGTACTGGGGCAGGAAGGTGACGAGGTAGCCCACCAGGAAGAGCCAGAAGTGGAGGCGGCCCAGCCTCTCGTCGTACATCCGGCCCGTCATCTTGGGCCACCAGTAGTAAAGCCCGGCGAAGGCCCCGAAGGCCGACCCCGCCATGAGGACGTTGTGGAAGTGGGCCACCACGAAGTAGGAGTCGTGGAACTGGTAATCCAAGGGGGTCATGGAGAGCATGACCCCGGTGATGCCCCCGAGGAGGAAGTTGAAGACGAAGCCCAGCACCCAGTAGAGGGGGGTCTTCATCTGGAGCTTCCCACCCCAGAGGGTGCCGATGATGTTGAAGAGCTTCACCCCCGTGGGCACGGCGATGAGGGCGGTGAAGAAGGCGAAGGCGATCTGGAAGAGGGTGCTCTCCCCCACGGTGAACATGTGGTGGGCCCAGACCATGGTGCCCAGGACCACGATGCCCATCTGGGCCCAGACCATCTGCCGGTAGCCGAAGAGGGGCTTTTTGGCGAAGGTGGAGGCCACCTCAGCCAGGATGCCCAGGTAGGGCAGGAGCATCACGTAGACCGTGGGGTGGGAGTAGAACCAGAAGAACTGCTGGAAGAGGACGGGGTCTCCCCCGATTTCCGGGTTGAACCAGGTGAGGCCGATCTTCCGGTCCAGGAGGACGAGGAGGCTCGCCGAGGTGAGCCCGGCCAGGCTGAAGAGGTTGAGGACGCTGGCGGCGAAGACGCTCCAGACGTAGATGGGCATCTTCCACAGGCTCATCCCCTGGGCCCTTAGGTTGTAGATGGTGGCGACGAAGTTGGCGTTGCCGAGGAGGCTGGAGAAGCCGAGGAGGAGGATGGCCGCCAGGTAGAAGCTCACCCCGCTCCCCGACTGGGCGGAGAAGGGGTAGTAGAAGGTCCAGCCCACGCTGGGGGCCCCGCCGGGGAAGAAGAAGCTCATGAGGGCGAGGAGAATGGCCCCGAGGAAGGCCCAGTAGCTGAAGGCGTTCACCCGGGGGAGGGCCACGTCCCTCGCCCCCAGCATCAGGGGCACCACGAAGTTGCCGAAGCCCGTGAGCCCGGCCTGGATGATGAAGAAGAAGAGCATGGTGGCCCCGTGCAGGGTGAGGACCTGGTTGTACTGCTCCCCGGTGAGGAAGTGGTTGTTGGGCACGGCCAGCTGGGTGCGGATGAGGAGGGAGAAGACCCCCGCCAGGGCGAAGGCGAAGAAGGCCGTGGCCGTGTACATGAGGCCGATCTTCTTGTGGTCCACCGTGGTGAGCAGGTCCCAGAGGACCGCCCAAAAACCGGTCTTTGGCTTGGTGGCGATGGCCATCTCCTAACCTCCTAGAACTTGGGGAGGGCCTTGAAGTCCACGCCCTCCACCTTCAGGCCCTCGAGGTAGCGCACCAAAGCGTTTAGGTCCTCCTCGGAGAGCTGGGGGAAGCCGGGCATCTTCGCCCCGGGCTTCATCCCCTCAGGGTTTTTGATCCAGGCCTTGAGGTTTTCCGGGGTGTTCTCCACGATCCCGGCGCCCAGGCTCGTGCGGTTGCCCCAAAGCCCAAGCTCGGGCCCGATGACCGCGGGGGGCATGCTCCGGGCCACGCTGTGGCAGGCGGCGCAGTTCTGCTGGAAGACCTGTTGCCCCATGGCGTCGGCCACCGGGGGGGTGTAGGCCTTGGCCGCCGCCACGAAGCGCTCAAACTCCTCCTTGGGCACCACCAGGACCCGGAAGAGCATGCGGGCGTGGCTCGGCCCGCAGAGCTCGGCGCAGAAGCCGTAGTAGTTGCCGGGCTCCTCGGGGGTGAAGTGGAGAAGAGTCTTTTGTCCCGGAATGGCGTCCCGCTTCCCGGCGAGGCCCGGCACCCAGAAGGAGTGGATCACGTCCTTGGAGGTGATCTCCAGCTCCACGGGCACCCCGGCGGGGAGGATGAGCTCGTTGGAGTTCCTAAAGCCGAGCTCGGGGTAGTTAAAGTCCCACCAGAACTGGTAGCCCGTGACCTCCACCTTAAGGGCCCCGGGGATGGGCCGGTTCACCTGGATGAGGGCCTTGGCCGTGAGGCCGAAGAGGACCAGGATGATGGCCAGGGGGATCAGGGTCCAGACCACCTCGAGGCGGTCGTTCCCGTGGGCCTGCGGGGGCTCCCCCTCGTCCCCAGGCTTGGCCCGGAACTTCCAGGTGACGTACGCCAAGGACCCGGCCACCACCAGGAAGATCAGGAAGGAGAAGAAGTAGACCCAGGGGTAGAGGAAGGCCACCTCCTGGTTGTAGGAGCCGCCCGGGTGAGTGATGGCCACCCGGTGGGCCTCCTGGGCCAGGGCCAAACCCCAAAGACTAAGCGCCGCAAGACCTCTCTTCATCCACTCCCTCCCTATACCGCCCGATCCACCGCCATGGCCACGAAGAGGAGGGCCAGGTAGAGCATGGAGTATTTATACAGCGAAACCGCCGTCCTGCGCTCGGGCTGGCGGTAGAGGACAAGGCTCTTAAAGATAAGCAGGCTGTTGAGGAAGAGGCTCGCCACCAGGTACAGAAGGCCGAGCTCCCCCAAGGCCAAGGGCATGAGGGAGATGAGGGCGGTGAGGAGGGCGTAGAGGGCGATCTGCATCACCGTGACCCGCTCCCCCAGGACCACGGGGAGCATCGGCACCCCCACCGCCCGGTAGTCGTCCTGGATCATGAGGGCCAGGGCCCAGAAGTGCACCGGGGTCCAGAAGAAGATGAGGGCGAAGAGGTACCAGGCGAAGAGGTTGAGGTCCCCGGTCACCGCGGCAAAGCCCACCAGGGGCGGGAAGGCCCCCGCCGCCCCGCCGATGACGATGTTGTGCCAGGTGCGCCGCTTGAGGTAGAGGGTGTAGACCAGCACGTACCAGATGAGGCCCATGAGGGCTAGGGTGGCGGCGAGGAGG
Organism: Thermus sp.; assembly: GCF_039793865.1. Lineage (GTDB taxonomy): Bacteria > Deinococcota > Deinococci > Deinococcales > Thermaceae > Thermus. The sequence continues at coordinate 31,098 of NZ_JBAMMI010000022.1, read as the reverse complement.
TTCGCTCCCCACCAGAGGACGATAAACCCCAAGAAGGCGAGGGCGAGGGCAAAGAGGAGGGCATCCCGGCTGGAGACCCGCTGGGTCACCGTGGGCCTATTGGCGGTCCGCCTCATGCGGGCGTCAATGTCCCGGTCCACCACCATGTTGATGGCGTTGGCCGCCCCCGCCATCATGTACCCTCCCAGGGCCACCACCAGGAAGAGCTTTAGGCCCGGCCAGCCCCGGGCGGCGATGAACATGGCGAAAAGGGCGGTGAAGAGGAGGAGGCTCACCACCCGGGGCTTGGTGAGGGCGAGGTAGTCCCGCCAGGTGGCCCCCCCGGTCCCCCGGTGAACCTCCGCCCCCCCTTCGCCGAGCTCCACCCGCCTCGCCCCCCGCTCCAGGGCGGAGGCGGCTAGGAAGACGAAGAGGAGCCAGATGGCGTAGGCCAGGAGGAGGTGGAGGATCTGCATGAAGACCGGAGCCTTGAGGGCTACGTTCACCAGCCCCGCCAGAAGCTGCGCCCCGTAGAGGTAGGCCAGGGCGTGGGCCAGGCGCCGGGTGAGGGGCGAAGGGCGCAGGTGGGCCACCAGATACCCGGCGAAGACCACGTAAAGCCCCACGCTCACGGCGATCAAGGGGTGGAGGACCCTGAGGCGCACCAGGAAGTGCTCCCCAGGGGTCAGGGAGCGCTCCAGGGCCTCGAGGGTGTTCCGCACCGGGAAGAGGAGGTCGCCCAAAGCGGTTACCGCCCCGCTCATCCCCAGAAAGAGGAGGGCGAAGAGGCCGAGGAGAAGGGCAAGCCCCACCGCCCCCTGCCCCCTTAGGCGCAAGGGGGCCCCTCCGGAGGCCCACCAGGCGGTGAGGGCGAGGGCGGCCAGGAGGAAGTAGGTGTTGGCCAGGTGGACCATCTGGACCACGGCCCGCTCGGGGCTCACGTTGTGGGCCGTCCAGCCGAAGAGGACCAGGGAGGCCCCCACCAGGCTCTCGGTGACCATGAGGAGGAGGGCAAGCCCCGCCCCCAGGCGGGCCGGATGCGCCCGGGGAAGGAAACGCCGGGCCAGGAGGAAGAGGCTCAGCACCGAGAGGAAGGCGAGCCCCGAGGTGGCCCGGTGGGCGAACTCAATGAGCGTCTCCACCTGGGGCGCGCGGGGAATCACCTCCCCGTTGCAGGTGGGCCAGTGGGCTCCGCACCCGGCGCCCGAACCGGTGGCCCGCACATAGGCCCCCCAAAGGGCCACCAGGGCGTTCCAAAAGAGCACCCCCCAGGCGTAGCGGCTAAGCGAGGTCTGGCTCATAGAAACCCCGTCCCCCAGACGGTAACGCTCATCATTATGGCAGAGGAGCCCAAAGGGAGGTAAAGTACATTTGTCCTTTCCACTTCCACCAGCTAGGAGCCTAATACCCCTGGCCCCTATTTGGCAAGGCCCACCCGGCTTGGAACCCACCCCGCCCCGGGGCACAGGCCATCGCTTCGGAATCCGGGCGTGGGCGCTTGGCCTTTACCCTACCCGGGGGCCCGCCCGGCGCACGGCCTCCGAAACCCCATCGGCGTACTTTTGGAAGTTTTCCTGGAAAAGCGCCGCGAGCCTTTGCGCCTGGCGGTCGTAGGCCTCCTTGTCCGCCCAGGTCTCCCTGGGGTCCAAAAGCTCCCGGGGCACCCCGGGGGCCTCGAGGGGCACCTCAAACCCGAACACCGGGTCCTTGCGGTAGGCCACCCCCTCCAAGGCCCCGGTAAGGGCCGCCTTGAGGAGGGCCCGGGTCACGGGCAAGGGGAAGCGGCGCCCCACCCCGTAGGGCCCCCCGGTCCAGCCCGTGTTCACCAGGTAGACCCTGGGGCCATGCCTCCTGATCTTTTCCCCCAGCATCCCGGCGTACACCCCGGGGTGCAGGGGGAGGAAGGGCGCCCCGAAGCAGGCGGAGAAGGTGGCCTTGGGCTCGGTGACGCCCCGCTCCGTCCCCGCCACCCGGGCGGTGTAGCCCGAGAGGAAGTAGTACATGGCCTGTTCCGGGGAGAGGCGGGCGATGGGGGGCAGGACCCCGTAGGCGTCGGCGGAGAGGAAGAAGATGGCCCGGGGGTGGCCCGCCATCCCCGACTCCACCACGTTCTCCAGGTGGGCGATGGGGTAGGAGGAGCGGGTGTTTTCCGTCTTGGAGTCGTCGTCCCACTCCACCCGGCGGCTTTCCGGGTTCACCACCACGTTTTCCAGGATAGCTTCAAACTGATTGGAGGCCCGGTAGATGAGGGGCTCGTGCTCCGGGGAGAGGCGGATCACCTTGGCGTAGCACCCCCCCTCAAAGTTGAAGACCCCCTCCTCGCTCCAGCCGTGCTCGTCGTCGCCGATGAGGGGGCGGTCCGGGTCGGTGGAGAGGGTGGTCTTGCCGGTGCCGGAGAGGCCGAAGAAGACCGCTACGTCCCCTTCCTTCCCCACGTTGGCCGAGGCGTGCATGGGGAAGACCCCCTGCTTGGGCATGAGGTAGTTCATGACGGTGAAGACGCTCTTCTTGATCTCCCCGGCGTACTTGGTGCCCACGATGAGGACGAGCCTTCTTTGGAAGCTTATCCCCACGAAGACCTCGCTCCTCGTGCCGTCCCGCTCGGGGTCCGCCTGGAAGTAGGGGGCGTGGACCACGGTGAAGCCGGGGACGAAGGCCTCCACCTCGTCCTCCGCCCCGAAGCGGCGGGGCGGGAGGAACATGTTGCGGGCGAAGAGGGCGTGCCAGGGGCTTTCCGTCACCACCCGCACCCCCAGCCGGTAGCGCCGGTCCGCCCCGGCGTAAAGGTCCTGGACGTAAAGGTCCCGCTCGGAAAGGTACTGGGCCACCCGCTGGTAGAGGGCCTCAAAGCCCTCCGGGGAAAAGGGCTGGTTCACCTCGCCCCACCAGATCTCCCCTTCCACCTCGGGCTCCCGCACCACGAACTTGTCCTTGGGGCTTCTCCCCGTGTAGGGGGTGGTGTCCACCACCAAGGGCCCCTTATGGGCCAGGAAGCCCTCTCCCCGGGCCAGGGTGTGCTCCACCAGGATGGGAGAGGCGGTGTTCCAGAAAACCTGCTTTCTCGGCGTTATACCCAGATGGCTCAGGCGGTCCATACGGGCCTCCTCCCGCCCATTATAAGGGACTTCCACGCTTCCATTTAGCCTTCCCCATATCCGGGGCGGCCCAGCAGGGCGAAGGTGAGGCGCTTGCCCAGCTCCACCCCGGGCTGGTCAAAGGCGTTCACCCCCCAAAGCTCCCCCAGGAAGGCGGTCTGCCACATGAGGTGCTGCAGGAGCCAGCCCACGGCGTAGGGGGAGACCTCGGAGAGGTAGAGGGCGTAGACCTTCTGCCCCGCCTCGGCCAGGGCCCGGTAGGTGGCCTCGGCCTCGGCTTGGAGGAGGCGGAAGAGGGTCTTGCCGAAGAGGTAGGAGGCGGCCTTAAGGCCCTCCACCTCCGGGATCTCCAGGTCCTCCACGGGGGCTTCGGGGATGACCAGGGCGAGGAGCTTGTCCAGGGGGCCTTCGCGGAAGAGCTGGACCTGGGCGTGCTGGTCCTGGGGCCCTAGGGCGGGGACCGCCGTGGTGCCCACCCTTTGGCCCCGCTGGTCCACCTTCCCCAAGGACTCGTCGTGGAGCTGGACGAACCAGCTCGGGAGGTGGCGGAGCCTCTCTGAGTAGACCATGAAGACGTGGACGGGGAGGTGGCGGTGGAGGTGGAGGAGGAGGGCGGTCTTCAGGGGAAGGCTCTCCTCCAGGGGGGCCAAGGCGGTCTCGTTGGCCTTGCGGGCCCCCATGAGGAGGGCGTCCAGGTCGGCCCCGGCGAAGGCCAGGGGGAGAAGGCCCACCGGGGAAAGGACGGAGAAGCGCCCGCCCACCTCCTTGGGAATGGCGAAGGCCTTGAGCCCCTCCCGCTCGGCGAAGGCCCGCAAGGGGCCCTCCTCGGGGTCGGTGGTCACCACCAGGTGCCGCCGCCAGGCCTCCCCCAGGTGCGCCCTAAGCCACTTCAGGAGGACGGCGAGGCCCGCCAGGGTCTCCGCCGTGGACCCCGACTTGGAAACGGCGTTCACCAGGGTCTTCCCGGGGTCCAGGTCGCGGAGGAGCCTGAGGACGGGCTCGGGCTCCACGTGGTCCAGGTAGTGGAAGCGCACCCCGCCCTCGTGGAAGGCGGCCTCGAGGGCCTTGGGCCCGAGGGCGCTTCCCCCGATGCCGACGAGGACGAAGTCCTCCACCCAGGGGTTCGCCTCGCGGTAGCGGCGGACCTCCCTCAGGGTCTCCGTGTCCTCGGGGAGGTCCATCCAGCCGAGCATGCTCCCGGGGGTCTTGCGCTTGGCGAGGAGGCGCTCCCGGGCTTCTTCCAAAAGGGAGGCGTGCTGGCTTAGGGCCTCGGGAAAGCCCTGGAGGAAGCGGGTGTCCAGGCGGAGCATGGAGTGCAGTTTACACCCTTGCGGAGCTTCCTCTATCGGAGGAAACTAGGCCTTAGCCCATGCCCCTCCGGGCGCTCAGGCGGAAGGGAGGGCACATCCTGGCTTGCGCCAGGATGGGGCCCCGGCAAAAGGCTCCTGGGGAGCTTACCGGGGCCGGTGGACCGATAAAGCGTATGGGGCGCTCTTGGGTCGGCTTTCTCATGGGCTGGGTCCTTCTCCTCCTGGCCCTGGGGACCGGCCTTCCCGCCCTTCTCGGCCCTCCCCTTCTTCTCCTCGGGCGGAGGTTTTACCCGGAGGGGTTCTTGTGGCTCGCCTTCCTGCCGGGCTTCCTCCACGCCCCCCAGGCGGGCTGGCCCCTCCTTTGGGCCAAGACCTCCTTGGCCCTTCTCCTCTTCGGCCTCTACCTAAGCCGGGAGAAGGGCCTCTGGGCCGCCCTTTGGCTCCTCCCCCTCGCCCTCTCCCTGGGGCCTTGGGGCCTCGGCCTCTTGGGCCTCCTCCACGGGTTCCACCTCCTGGCCCGGGCGGAAGGGGTGGCGCTCGGGCCCTTTCTTCCCCCTCTCCTCGGGGCTTTGGGGTTCGGGCTCGGCCACCTCTCCCTGCCGGGCCTCCCCGAGCCCCCGCTTCCCGCCCCCGCCCCGCTTCCCTTCCGGGCAAGCCCCGGGGAAAGCGGGGGGCCCGGGGGAAGCGCCGTCTACCTGCCCCCGGAAGGGGGCTTTCCCCTCTGGGTGGGGGTGGTGGACCGCCTCCTGGCCTACGCCCTCCCCCTCGCCCTGGTCTTTCTCCTGGCCCTCGGCCTGCTCCTCCTGGGCCAAAGAAGGGGCCTTCCCCCCTTTCGCGGCCTTCACCTCCTCCCCCTCCTCCTCGCCCTGCCCCTCCTTCTCGGCCTCTTCTTCCTGCTGGGAAGCCTCGGGGGCGGGGAGGGGGCCTTAGGCCAAGGGGGAAGCCTTCCCCCGCCTTCGCCCCCACCCCAGGGCCCCGTGGAGAGGGTACCCGGGCCCAGGGCCCTGGGGGAGGTGGGGGTAGCCTTGGCGGGGCTTTCCGCCCTCTTCACCCTGGCCCTCCTCCTCGCCCTCTTGGCCTGGACGTGGCGGGGGCGGGGAGGAGAAGAAGGGGAGGGCGAGGAAGCGGCTTCCGCCTCCCCTAGGGCTTTCCAAAGGCCCCTCCCCGCAAGCCGGGTGCGCCGGGCCTACCTGGAGGCCCTCGAGGCCCTAAGGGGGGCCGGGCTTCCCAGGCGACCTGCCGAAGGCCCCGTGGAGTACGGGAAGCGGGTGGGGGCGGCCTTCCCCGAGGCCCATCCTCCCCTCGCCCGCCTCACCGCCCTCTACCTCCCCGTGCGCTACGGGGGGAGGGCCGAGAGGGAGGAAGCGGAGGAGGCGGAGGCCCTCGCCCTGCGTATCCTGGAGCTATGCTCGAGCTATGCTCTACGAAAGGGTCCAAAGCGCCCTAAGGGGCCGGGTCCTCCTCCGGGAGGAGACCCTTAGGCTTGCCCTCGCCGCCCTCCTCTCCGGGGGGCACCTCCTCCTGGAGGACGTGCCGGGCACGGGGAAGACCACCTTCGCCAAGGCCCTGGCCCGGGTCCTGGGCCTCTCCTTCGGCCGCATCCAGATGACCCCGGACCTCCTCCCCCAGGACCTCACCGGGGTCTACCTCTACCGGGAGGGGAGCCTGGTCTGGGAGCGGGGGCCCATTTTCGCCCAGGTCCTCCTGGTGGACGAGCTGAACCGGGCCACCCCCCGCACCCAGTCGGCCCTCCTGGAGGCCATGGGGGAGGGGCAGGTGACCCTGGAGGGGAAAACCCATCCCCTTCCCGAGCCCTTCTTCGTCCTGGCCACCCAGAACCCCGTGGAGGAGGAGGGCACCTTTCCCCTCCCCGTGGCCCAGCGGGACCGCTTCGCCGCGCGGCTCGCCCTGGGCTACCCCGACGAGAAGGCCCTTCTAGAGGCCCTGAGGGCCCAAGACCCCCTGGAGGGCCTGGCCCCGGCCACGGACGCCGAGGAGGTCCTGGCCCTGAGGCGGGAGGCGCGGCGGGTGCGGGTGGAGGAGGAGCTCACCGACTACCTCCTCGCCCTCGCCCGCTTCCTCCGAAAGCGGGAGGGGGTGCGGCTTGGCCCCTCGCCCCGGGCGCTTCTCCAGGTGGAGCGCCTGGCCCAGGCCCTGGCCCTCCTGGAAGGGCGGGGCTTCGCCCTGCCCGAGGACCTGAAGGCCGCCTTCCGGGCCGCCATCCCCCACCGGCTCTTGCTCGCCCTCGAGGCCGAGCTTTCCGGCCTCACCCCGGAAGGCCTGGTGGAGGAGGCCCTGGAGGCGGTGCCGGCCCCCGTGGAGGCGGGGTAGATGGGCGCCCTCGCCCTCCTCCTTCTCCTCGCCCTGGCCTTGGCCCCTCGCTGGCTCCGGGCCAAGGCCCAGGTCCACGGGTTCCCCCCGGGCTTTCCCGGGAGAACGGGGGAGGGGCGGGTGGAGGTGGAGGTCCAGGCCCCCCTCCCCGTCCTCCTCCGGGTGGAGGTGGGGGGCTCGGCGGCCCTGGGCCTCTCCCCAAGGGAGGTCCTGGCCCTCGCCTGGGGGAGGGCGAGGCTAGGCCTTTCCCTCCCCTACCGCTACCGCCGCCGGGGGGCGCACGCCTTGCCCACCCTCCACCTCCGGGCGCGGGGGGTCCTCGGCCTCGGGGAGAGGCGGCTCGCCCTTCCCCTGGGGGAGGCCCTGGTCTACCCCGCCCTAAGGCCCCTTCCCCCCCTCCTTCCCGCCCCCGCCTTCTTCCTGGAGGGGAGGCGGGCCCCCCGGGGGCTTCCCGACCCCTTGGAGGCGGTGGGCCTCCGCCCCTACCGCCCCGGGGACCCCTTGAGGCTCCTCGCCCGCAAGGCGAGCCTCCGCCTGGGGCGCCCCGTGGTGCGGGAGGTGGAAAGGAGGCTGGAAGGCGGCCTCTTCCTCCACCTGGACGCAGAGAGCCTCCACCCAAGCTACCTGGACCACGCGGCAAGCCTCGCCCTCGGGCTCCTCCTGGAGGCGGAAAGGAGGGGGGAGCGGTACGGGCTTTCCGCCGGGGCGGTCCTGCCCCTGGGCCGGGGGAAGGCCCACCTGAGGCGGGCCCTGGAGCTTCTCGCCCGCCTCGCCCCAAGCCCCACGCCCCTCCTCCCGCCCCCGGCCCCCTGGGGGAGCACCTACGTCCTCCTGACCCAGGCGGCGGAGGAGGCCTTCCTAAAGGCGGCGCTTAGGGGGGCGCGCCGCGCCCGGGAGGGGCTTTTGGTCCTCCTCCCCGAGGGCTACTTCCTCTTCCCCGGGGAGAGGGGAAGGCCCGTCCACGGCAAGCCCCCCGCCCTGGAGCGGGCCCTCCGCTACCGGGGGCTCCTCGCGGCGGCCGGGGTGCGGCTTAAGGTGGTGCGGGGGCACGAGCCCTTTGGGGGAAAATGAGGGCATGGGCTACGTCCCGCCCCCCACCCCCCAGCACGGCCTCGAGGAGGGCCCCGTCCTCCTCAAGGACGGGCGCACCGCCCTCCTCCGCCGGGCCACCAAAAAGGACCTCCCCCTCTTCGTGGAGTTCCTGAGGCGGCTTTCCCCGGCCTCCTTGCGCATGCGCTTCTTCTCCCCCATCTCCCCGGAAAAGGCGGCGGAGCTTCTCCTTTCCGCCAAGCCCGAGGAGGAGAAGGTGACCCTGGTGGTCCTCGCCGGGGAGCCCCCGAGGATCGTGGCCACGGGGGAGTACGTTCGGGTCAAGGAGGAGGACACCGCCGAGGTGGCCTTCCTGGTGGAGGACGCCTACCAGGGGAAGGGCCTCGGCACCCTGCTTCTGGAGAGGCTCGCCCTCCTCGCCGCCAAGCGGGGGGTGCGCCGCTTCCAGGCCTTCGTCCTGGCGGAGAACAAGCAGATGCTCAGCGTCTTCCAGGAAAGCGGCTTCCAGGTCCGGGCCCACCGGGAAGGAGGGGAGGTGGAGGTGGAGTTCGGGATCCTCATGGAGGAGAAGGCGGCGGAGCGCTTTGAGTGGCGGGAGAAGGTCTCCACCCTGGCGAGCCTCCACCCCTTCTTCTTCCCCCGGGGGGTGGCGGTGGTGGGGGCGAGCCGCGACCCGGAGAGCATCGGCTACCGGGTGCTGGAGAACCTCATCTTCGGCCGCTTCCAGGGGCCGGTCTTCCCGGTGAACGAGGCCATCGGCAAGGAGGGGGGCACGGTGGGGCCCCTCCTCGCCTACCCGGGCCTCGAGGCGGTGCCGGGGCCGGTGGACCTCGTGGTGGTGGCGGTGCCCAAGGAGCGGGTCTTGGAGGCCCTCGAGGCCGCGGGGCGCCGGGGGGCACGGGGGGCCATCGTCCTCACCACGGGCTTCGCCCCGAAGGAGGCCCAGGCCCTGGCGGAGAAGGCGAGGCGCTTAGGGATGCGCCTTCTTGGCCCGGGCTCCTTGGGCCTCGTCCACACCCACCCCGGGGTGCGCCTGGCGGCGGGCCTCGCCCCCTTGCCCAAGGAGGGGGTCCTGGCCATCTCCAGCCAGTCGGGCACCCTGGGGCGGGCGGTCATGGCCTACGCCGAGGGCATGGGCCTCGGGGTTTCCAGCTTCGTCTCCTTGGGGGCCAAGGCGGACCTCTCCTCCAACGACCTCCTGCAGTTCTGGGAGGAGGACGAGCGCACCGGGGTCATCCTCCTCTACCTGGAGGGCTTCGGCAACCCCCGGCGCTTCTCCCGCCTCGCCCGCCGGATCGGGAAGAAAAAGCCCATCCTGGCGGTCCACCCCTCCCGCGACCCCCTGGTCAGGGCCCTCTTCGCCCAGGCGGGGGTGGTGCGGGCAAGCGGCCTGGAGGAGGCCTTTGACGTGGCCGCCCTCCTCGCCTCGGGCCGCCTCCCGGAGAACGGGCGGGTGCGCCTCGTCTCCAACGCCTCAGGACCCTCCAACCTGGCCCTCGAGGCCCTGCGGGAAGGGGGCCTAGAGGTGGAGCACGTGGACCTGGGCTCGGAGGCCCGGGAGGAGGACTTCAGGAAGGCCCTGGGGGAGGCCCTTGGGGGAGAGGCGGGGAGCGTCTTCCTCCTCTACGTGCCCATGGGCTTCGCCCGGGAGGAGGAGGTGGCCCGCCTTGTGCGGGAGGCCAGGACGGAGAAGCTCCTCCTCGCCTGCTTCATGGGCCAGGACGGCCCCCGGGCCAGGCTCCTGGGGCAGGCGGTCCTCTACCGCTTCCCCGAGTCGGCGGCCATCGCCCTGGCCCGGGCCTGGACCTACCGGCGGTGGCGGGAGGAGCCCCTCCTCTTCCCCGACTTCCAGGACCTGAGGCTGGAGGAGGCGAGGAGGCTTCTTGAGGGGAAGAAGGCGCTAAGCCCCGAGGAGGCCAAGGCCCTCCTCCAGGCCTTCGGCCTGCCCTTGGGGGAGGGGGAGGGGCTTTACCTCAAGCTCCACGCCGCCCCCCACCCCCTCTTCGGTCCCGTCCTCACCCTCCTCCTCCCCACCCCCCTGGGGGACCAGGCCCTGGGCCTCCGCCTCACCCCCCTCACGGAAGGGGACGCGAGGGAGCTCCTCAAGCCCCTGGAGGGGCGGGCGGACCTCGAGGCCTACCAGGAGCTTGTCCTCCGGGTCTCCCGGCTTCTGGAGGAGTTCCCCCAGGTGGAGCGGCTGGAGCTCGCCCTTTCGGGCCCGCGGGTGGCCCGGTACGAGGTGGCCCTTGGTGGAGATCGCTAGCCCCAAGAACCCGCGGGTGAAGGCCTGGGCCGCCCTGAAGGAGCGGAAGGAGCGGGAGCGGACCGGGCTTTTCCTGGTGGAGGGCAGGCGGGAGGTGGGGCGGGCCCTGGAAGCGGGGCTCGAGCCCGTGGCCCTCCTTCTCGGGCCCAAGGCGGACATGGAGGCACTCCCCTCGGGGAAGGCCGAGGTGGTGCGCCTGGGGGAGGCGGCCCTGGCGCGGGTCTCCAGCCGGGAGCACCCGGCCCAGGTCCTCGGGGTCTTCCGCATCCCCAAGAAGGACCTCTCCCAGGTGCGGCTCCCCCCTAAGCCCCTGGTCCTGGTCCTTTTGGGGGTGGAAAAGCCGGGCAACCTGGGGGCCATCCTGCGGAGCGCCGATGGGGCCGGAGCGGACTTGGTTCTGGTGGCCGAGGGAGTGGACCTCTATAGCCCCCAGGCCATCCGCAACTCCACGGGGGTGGTCTTCTCCCTCCCCGTCTTTCCGGTCCCCCAGGAAGAGGCGGCCCGCTTTCTTCTGGAAAAGGACCTCCTCCTGGTGGCCGCCACCCCTCAAGGGGAAAGGGTCTACTGGGAGGAGGACTACCGGAAAGGGGTGGCCTTCCTCCTCGGGGCGGAGGACCAGGGCCTGCCTCCGGAATGGCTGGCCAGGGCCCACGCCCGGGTGCGCGTCCCCATGCGGGGCCAGGCGGACAGCCTCAACGTCTCCGTGACCGCCGCCCTCCTCCTCTACGAGGCCCTGCGCCAGCGGTCCTTATAAGGGTCCCCTCAACCCCCTGAACCCGGACCAACACATGTGGGACCCTAGGCTGGGGTAAAAAGACTCCAGAAGGAGGTCCCACGGTTGGCAAAGCGGTTTGGCGAGGAGCAAGGAAGGCCCACATCGCCGTTGAGGACTTGCGGAGACAAAACCACAAGCCCTTGACAGGGAGAGGG
>NZ_JBAMMI010000022.1:10076-20040 GCF_039793865.1 Thermus sp. | reverse complement strand
CATCGCCGTTGAGGACTTGCGGAGACAAAACCACAAGCCCTTGACAGGGAGAGGGCCTTGCCCCATAGTAAGGCTTGCGGCCATACCTTGGAGGGTTGGCCGAGCGGTTGAAGGCGGCGGTCTTGAAAACCGCTGTGGGGTCTTCCCCACCGGGGGTTCGAATCCCTCACCCTCCGCCAAAGGCTTGGAGAGGTGGCCGAGTGGTCTAAGGCGGCACCCTGCTAAGGTGTTGCACCGGGAAAACCGGTGCCGCGGGTTCGAATCCCGCCCTCTCCGCCAAGCGCCCGGGGCTTCCCGGGCCTTTTCCTTGGCCGTGGTGCCCTTACCCCCTCTTTCCCCTTGCCGCCTCCTGAGGCGGCGGAACCGCTTCCTGGTGGAGGCGGACGTGGGGCCTTTGCACCTTCCCAACAGCGGCCGCATGGCCGAGCTCCTCCTGCCCGGCACCCCGTGCCACTACCACCCTAGGCCCACCCCCAAGACCCTGGGGCGCCTCTACCTGGTGGAGCGGGAAGGCGTCCTGGTGGGGGTGGACGCCTCCCTGGCCGCCCGGGTCCTCGAGGTCCTCCTGCAAGAGGGCTTCTTCGGGCCCCTGGAGGCCCTGAAAAGGGAAGTCCCCGTGGCGGGGGAGAGGCTGGACTTCCGGGCGAGGCTTGGGGGAAAGGAGGCCTTCCTGGAGGCCAAGAACTGCAACCGGGTGGAGGAGGGCCTCGCCCTCTTCCCCGATGCCCCTACCGCAAGGGGCGCCCGGCACCTCCGCCTCCTCGCCCGCCTCGCCCGGGAGGGCTACGGGGCCTTCGCCGTCTGGGTGGTGCAGCACCCCCTGGCCCAGGCCTTCGCCCTGGACCCCGAGGACCGGGCCCTCCTCCAGGCGGCCCAGGAGGCCCTGGAGGCCGGGGTCTCGCTCCTCGCCTTCCGGGTGCGCCCCACCCTGGAAGCCCTCCGCCTCGAGGCCCCCCTCCCCTGGGTCTGGCTTAGCCCCCAAGGAGGATCTGGAAGGCCACCATCAGGGCCGCGGAGAAGGTGAGGACCGTGGCCACCTCCTCGGCCTCGGTCTCTTTGAGGGCGTCCGGGAGGATCTCGGCCACCGCCATCCAGATCATGGCCCCGGCGGCGAAGCCGAGCCCCACGGGCAGGGCAGGCTTGAAGGCCTCCACGAAGAGGAAGGCGGGCACGGCCATGAGGGGCTGGGGAAGGCTGGAGAAGACGCTCCACAGGGCGGCCCCGAGCACGCTCACCCCCCGCGGGATCAGCACCAGGCTGATGGCGAGCCCCTCGGGGATGTTGTGCACGGCGATGGCCAGGGTGATGAAGACCCCTAAGGCCTCCCCACCCCCGAAGGCCACCCCCACCCCCACCCCCTCGGCGAAGGAGTGGAGGGTCATGATGCCCACGATCAGGAGGGCCTTGCGGGCGTCCAGGCCGTTTAGGGCGCCGAAGCTCACGTCCCGGCCCCGGAGGTAGCGGTGGGAGAGGAGGATGAAGAGAAGGCCGAGGCCCACCCCCAGGAGGGTCCGCCCCAGGCTGTAGTTCACCCCCTCGTAAACCAGGCCGAAGCTCGCGGCCAGCATGAGCCCGGCGGCAGCGGCGTTGGCCAGGCCCAGGTGCCGGCTTAGGACCTTCCGGGTGAAGAGAAAGGGAAGGGCTCCTAACCCCGTGGCGATGGCGGTGAGAAGGGCGTAGAGGAAGACGCTTAGGGGAGAGACGGGCAGGGCGTCCATGGCCTCCAGTTTATTGCAAGTGATTACTAATCGCAACTAGCCAGTTCCGCACCGCCCGGGCCACCTCCTCCCGGTCCCGGTCCAGGAGGAGGTCGTGGCCGCTTTCCGGGAAGACGAGGTAGTCCTTTGGGGCGCTCCCCAGAAGCTCAAAGTACCGGCGCACCCCCTTCACCACCCGGTCCTTTCCCGCCTCCACCACCAAGGCCCGCGCCCGCACCCGGGGCAGGACCTCCGGGGTCTTCCGCATGAGGGCGAGGAGCTCCCCCACCGCCCGGGTGGGAAAGTAGGGGTAGTTGGGGTTGCCTTTCCGGAGCTCGGGGTCCTCTATGGAGCGAGGACCAGGAAAGCGGGGGATGAGCCAGGAGAGGTAGGGGGCCAGGGGCGCCAAGGGGTTTTTCAGGGCGAAGGCGGGGGCCAGGGCCACGAGGGCCTGGGTGGGATGGCGGGCGGCGAGGTGGGCGGCGAGGAGCCCCCCCATGGAGAGCCCCACCACTCCCCGGGGCTCGGGGAGCCCCAGGTAGGCTCTTTCCGCCGCCAAGAGCCAGTCCTGAAAGCGCACCCTAAGGAGGTCCTCAGGGCTCGTGCCGTGGCCAGGAAGGGCGGGCTGGCTCACGGCAAAGCCCGCCTCCTTAAGCCTTTCCGGCAGGGGGCCCAGGGTGAGGACGGGGTGGGAGGTGAACCCGTGGAGGAGGAGGAGGCGCATGCCCCAGCATACCCCTCCTGGACGCCAAGGGAGGAGCGTGGTAAAACGGGGGGGAATGCTTGCGGGCAACCTCGCGGAGTTTCCCTTCCCCTCCCTGGTAGGCGCCCTCATGAGCGCCGGGCGCACCGGGCGGCTTGTCCTCAAGCCCCCCTTTCTGGAGGCGGAGGTCTACCTCCGGGGAGGCCAGGTGGTCCACGCCAGGGTCCAGGCGGGGGAGCGCTCCTTGGAGGGGGAAGAGGCCTTGGACCTCCTGGTGGGCCTCAGGCGGGCCCCCTTCGCCTTTGAGCCCGAGGCCCTTCCCCCCCATACCACCCTCCTGGGCGGGCTCGCCGTACCCGCCCGCCTCGCCGAGGCCCAGGCGGCGTGGCAAGGGCTCAGCCTGCCCAGCGACTGGGGCTATGTTCTTCGCCTGAACCCTAAGGGTGGGGAGGCGGAGCTTTCTCCAGAGACCCTCCGGTTGCTGGCCCAGGTGGAAGGGAAAACCATCGCCCAAGTCCTCACGGGCCCGGGGGTCTTGCGCCTGGCCCGGTTCCTGCACACCCTCTTGCAGGTGCAGGCCCTCGAGGCCGTCCCCCGGGTGGAGGTGCCCCCGGTTTCCCTCCTGGTCCTTCCCATCTACGGTCCAGGCTCCGGGGTGGCCTACGTGGACGAGGCGCTGTACGCGGAGTGGGCCCGGGCCATCCGCCACGGCTTCCGCCTGCGCCTTCTAGGGCGGGAGGCGGCGATGGAGGTGCGTCCCAGGCCCAACATTCCCGGGCGGCTCGGGCTTCTGGAGGAGGACTTAAAGCGCCTCCGCCTCCGCCGGGGGGATAAGGTGGAGGCGGTGCCGGAGGTGTAGGTATGGACATCCTGGCCCTGAACGAGTATCTTAACCGGATCGTTTATGGCTTCCCCATGAAGCTGGTCTACCTCCTGGTGGGGGCTTATCTGGTTATATTCCAGATCCGCTGGTTCCAAGCCCCCCTCCGGATGCTCCGGGTTTCCTTCGCCGAAACCTTTGGGGCCATCCGCGAGCCGGCCTTTGGCTTCGGCGGCCAGATCACCCCCTTCCAGGCCACCATGGTGGCCCTTTCGGCCACCTTGGGTACCGGGCACCTCCTGGGCATGCTGGCGGCGGTGCTCCTCGGGGGACCGGGGGCCGTCTTCTGGATGTGGGTGGGCTACTTCTTCGGCACCGGGACCAAGTTCGCCGAGGCCACCTTGGCCGTCCACTTCCGCCGCCGCTTCGCCGACGGCTCCGTCTCCGGGGGGCCCATGTACTACCTTTCCCGGGGGCTTCCCCGCCTCCGCTTCCTGGGCCACCTCTTCGCCCTCTTCGCCGCCCTAGCCGCCTTCGGCATCGGCAACCTCTCCCAGGCCGGGGCCGTGGGGGGGGCCCTCGCTCCCCTGGGGGCGCCTCCCGCCCTGGTGGGCCTCTTCCTGGCCCTCCTGGTGGGGGTGGTCCTGGGGGGAGGGATCGTGTGGGTGGCCCGGTTCGCCCAGGTGGTGGTGCCCCTGAAGCTCCTCCTCTTCCTGGTAGCGGTGGGGCCCCTCGTGGTTCTTTACGGGGCCCGGATCCCCGAGGCCTTGGCCCTCGTCCTCCAGGCCGCCTTCAGCCCGGAGGCCGCCCTGGGGGGAGCGGCGGGCTACAGCCTTTTCGCCGCCCTCAACGCCGGGCTTGGCCGGGGCATCTTCGCCAACGAGGCGGGCCTCGGTTCGGCTCCCATCGCCCACGCCCAGGCCCAGGTGGACCACCCCGTGCGCCAGGGCTTCTGGGGGGTCACGGAGATGTTCGTGAGCTTCCTGGTGACCTCCCTCACCGCCCTCACCTTCGTCGCCTCCGGGCTTTGGCAGAAGGGGGGAAGCGCCGCCGAGGCCGCCCAGGCCCTCTTCCAGGCGCACCCCTTGGGCGGGGCGATCCTGGCCCTCACCGTGGCGGTCTTCGCCCTCGGGACCATGGTCTCCTGGGGGTTTTACGGGGAGGAGGCCGCGGCCTTCCTCTTCGGGGAAGGGATCCGCTGGCCCTACCGCCTCGCCTTCGCCACCTTGGCCTTCGTGGGTCCTTTGGGGGGCCTCGAGGCCCTCCTGGCGGTCTCCGACACCCTGAACGGCCTCATGGCCATTCCCAACCTCCTGGGGCTCGTCCTTTTGGGCGGGGTGGTGGGCCGCCTGGTCTACGGGTTCTT
This sequence comes from Thermus sp., assembly GCF_039793865.1. Taxonomy (GTDB): domain Bacteria; phylum Deinococcota; class Deinococci; order Deinococcales; family Thermaceae; genus Thermus. Next base: position 15,454 of record NZ_JBAMMI010000022.1, on the reverse strand, counting down.
CCGCGGGGAGCCCTGGGTGCCGCCTCGGTAGCGCCCTTCCCGGGCCTTTCTCGCTCTTTCGCCCAAGCCGAAAAAGGGGTTTGGCTTTGCAACATGGGATGCCCGAGCTTGGGCTGCTCTTTTGGGGTACTTAGCCCCCGCCCCGGCTCGCGGCGAAGGCGAGGCGGTTAAACCAGGCCTCCGCCGCCTCCCCTTCCACCTCCACCAAAAGCTGGGGGATGGCGAGGCTCCCTACCCGGAGGGGCTCCACCTCCCGGAAGCGCACCAGGGCCCCGGGAAGGCGGTAGACCCCTTCTCCCTCCTTAACCCCGCCCCATTCCTCCAAGTAGCGCTCCAGAAGCCAGGAAGGAAGCGCCCCGAAGGTCTGGGCAAGCCCGCCCGCCACCGGGGGGAAGAGGTCCAGGGTGGCCTCGGGGGAGAGGGGGGTGGAAAGGCCCTGGAGGTAGCGCACGTCCCGGCCCTCCAGGAAAACCGAAACCCGCTCCGCAAGCTCCTCCCCCTCAAAGAGCTCCCCTTTTAGGGCGGGATAGGCCTCCACCAGGCGGGCGAGCACCTCCCCCACGGTAGCTCCCGGCACCACGAGCTGGCTCTTCCCGGTAAGGCCGCGGAAGGTGGCGTAGAGGTTCACCTTGGGCATAGGAGAAGTCTACGGGAAAACCCCGACCTAGGGGCCGGGGCCTTGCCCTATACCCCTTTGACCGGATCTTTCGCCTAAGCCAAGGCCTCTTTGGGCCTTCTTTTCCGGGGCCCCCAAGCCAGCATGGGGTGGTGTTAGTCGTCCGCCGCCTGGGAGAGGATGCCGAGCTCCTGGAGCTTGGCGGGGGGCACCACGCCCCGCTCCCAGCCCCGCTCCCGGTAGTACTCCTCCAGCATCAGGTCCAGCTCGGTGACCTGCCCCTTGGAGCCCGCGCAGTCGGAGGGCTCCTTGAGGAAGCACTCGGGCAGGTAGTCCGAGCCCTCGGCAAAGCCCGCCAGGTTGTTGTAGTAGCGCTCCAGGTTGTAGATGCGCTCGCCGATGCGCAGGATCTCCTCGGGGGTCACGGGGCGGCCCCAGTAGGCGGCAAGCTGCTTGGCGTACTCCTCGGGGCCTTCGGCGAACTGGCTGAACTTGCAAAGGTCCAGGGAGTCGGTGAAGGCCGAGAGGTCTTGGAAGAGCTTGGTGAGCTTGCCCTTCCCCTCCCAGGCCAGGGGGTCGGTCTTGTAGGGCACGCCCAGGATCTCCGAGGCCGGGGTGTAGGCCCGGAGGTGGCAGGCCCCCCGGTTGGAGGTGGCGTAGGCGATGCCCATGCCCTTGAGGCCCCGGGGGTCGTAGGCGGGGATGGACTGGCCCTTGACCTCCAGGGCAATCTCCGGGTGGCCGATGGCCTTGGCGAAGCGGGCCGGGCCCTCCGCCAGCATGTCCCCCACGCCCTTGCGGTGGGCGATGGCCTCGAGGACCCTAACCTCCCCCTCCTTGTCCCCGAAGCGGATCCCGTCCGGGCCCTGGTAGTAGCCCTTCTCCGTGGCCTCCATGAGGACGGCGATGGCGTTCCCCGCCTCAATGGTGTCCATGCCGTAGGCGTTGCAGAGGTAGATGGCGTAGCCCGTCCAGTCGGTGTCCGTGTGGCCCGCATGGGCCCCGAGGGCCCAGGCGGACTCGTACTCGTAGGACTCAAAGCGGATGGCCTTGCCGTTGATGTGGACCTCCACCATCTTCTTGCAGGCCACGGGGCAGGCGTGGCAGGTGTTGTCCTTGACCAGGCGGTGCTCGCGGATGTACTCCCCGGAGATCTTCTCCGCCCCCTCAATGCAGGTGTGCTGGGCATTGTAGGTGGGCAGGGCCCCCATGACGTTGGTGATGTTCATGAGGACGTTGGTGCCAAAGAGGGAAAGCCCGCCCTTCTTGGGAGCGGTGACGTTCTTGGGGTCGTTGATGGTGGCCGAGGCCAGGCGGTCCGCCTCCTTCCAGAGCTCGGGGTCCTTGGGCTGGGGCGTCTTGTCGTGGTGGCCTACCACCACGATGGCCTTGAGCTTCTTGCTTCCCGCCACCGCCCCGGTGCCGCCCCGGCCCGCGGCCCGTTCGTCGTTGTTCACCCAGTTGGCGAAGCGCACCAGGTTCTCCCCGGCGGGGCCGATGGCCATCACGTCGGCCTCCTCCCCGTGCCGCTCCCGGAGGATGCGGTGGACCTCGTGGGTGGTCTTGCCCCAGAGGTCGGAGGCGTCGTGGATGGAGACCTCCCCGTCCTTCACCAGGAGGTAGACGGGCCTCTCCGCGGCCCCCTTGATGAGGAGGCCGTCAAACCCCGCCCACTTGAGCTTGGCCGCGGTCCAGCCCCCCATGTGGCTGTCGGTAACCGTGCCCGTGAGGGGGCTTTTGGTGACCACGGCAAGCCTTCCCGACATCTTGGCCCGGGTGCCGGAGAGGGGGCCGTTCATGATGCAGAGGAGGTTCTCCGGGCCCAGGGGGTCCACCTTTGGGCCGTTCTCAAACACGTACTTCACCCCGAGGCCCCTTCCCCCCACGTACATCTCCAGGTCCTTGGGGTCGGGGGCGAAGTACTCCACCTTCCCCGCGCTGAGGTCAATGCGGGCCAACCTGTGGGCGTATCCTCCGAGCATTCCGCACCTCCTTCAGGGTAGACATCGCCGCGCGACGGAACCGGGTCCTCGCTTGGATTTAGGGGGATTATACCACGGGGTCCCGGGGAGAGTGTAAAGTGGGGCATCGTGCTGGCCCTGGCGGGAGAAACCCTGGTGGACCTGGTGCTGGAGGGGGAAAACCCACTCCGCTTCGCGGGGGCCTTGGGGGGGGTCGGTGCTGGCCGGGAAAGCCTCCGGGCCCTTGCCCGGGAGGACCTGGAGGCGGCCCTAAGGGGGGCGGTGGCCCTCTCCGCCCTGGCCTGCACCGTGCGGGGGGCGGGGCTTCCCGAGGAGGGGCTTCGGGCCTGGAAGGGGCGCTTCCTAGGGGATTAGGAGGACCTTGCCCGTGGTCCTCCTCCCCTCCAGGGCCTCGTGGGCCTCCTTGGCCCTCTCCAGGGGAAACTCCGCCCCGATGCGCACCTTGAGCCACCCCTCCACCACCCCCCGGAAGACCTCCCCGGCGCGCCAAAGGAGCTCCTTGCGGCTTGCGGTGTAGTGGTGGAGGGTGGGGCGGGTGAGGAAGAGGCTTCCCTTGCGGTTCAGGACCTGGGGGTCCAAAGGGGGCACGGGCCCCGAGGACTGGCCGAAGAGGACGAGCATCCCCCGGGGGCGGAGGGCCTCGAGGCTCCCCTCAAAGGTGTCCTTCCCCACCCCGTCGTAGACCACGTCCACCCCGCCCCCCGAAAGGGCCTTCACCGCCTCGGCGAAGCCCTCGTAGGGCAGGGCGTAGTGGGCCCCGGCCTCGAGGCAGAGCCTCCGCTTCTCAGGGGTGCTCGCGGTGGCGTAGACCGTGGCCCCCAGGCGCCTCGCCCACTGGATGAGGAGGTGCCCCACCCCCCCGGCCCCGGCGTGCACCAGGACCTGGTCCCCGGGCGCCACGGGGTAGGTGCTCTTGAGGAGGTAGTGGACCGTCATCCCCTGAAGGAGGGCCGCAGCGGCGAGCTTCGGGTCCAGCCCCTCGGGGACAGGGACGAGCCTCTCCGCCGGGACCACCTGGTACTCGGCGTAGGCGCCTTGCACGTTGGCAAAGGCCACCCGGTCCCCGGGCCTCACCCCCACCACGCCCTCCCCCACCTCCTCCACCACCCCGGCCCCCTCCTCGCCCAGGGTGAAGGGGAGGGGCATGGGGTAGAGGCCCTTCCGCTTGTAGGTGTCAATGTAGTTGACCCCGATGGCGGAAAGCCTCACCAGGACCTCCCCGGGCCCGGGCTTGGGGAGAGGAAGCTCTTCCAGCCTCAAGACCTCCGGACCGCCCACCTGGTAGACCCTTACGGCCTTCATGGGGAGAGTTTAACGGAAAGGGGCGGGCGCCGATCCTTGACCTGGGTGGCCCTCACGCCGGAGGGCCGGGCGGCCCACGAGGCCTACCGGAAGGCCCTTCTGGACCTCCTCCGGGGAGGTTAAGTGCCCGCACCTTGGCTTTGCAACATGGGATGCCCGAGCTTGGGCTTTGGGAAGGCTCTTTTGGGGCCCCTACCGCGGCAAAAGCTGCAGTGGGGTACTTAGCGGGCCAGGGGCACTTAGAAGGCCCTCTGGTACTGGGGGGGCACGGGGGCCTCCGCCCCGAGGTCCTTGGCCGCCTTCAGGGGAAAGTAGGGGTCCCGGAGGAGGACCCGGCCCAAAAGCACCAGGTCGGCGCTTCCCGCCTGGAGAAGGGTCTCAGCCTGCTCCGGCGTGGTGAGGAGGCCCACCGCCCCCGTCCGCAACCCCACCCGCTTCCGCACGGCGTCGGCGAAGGGCACCTGGAAGCCCGGGGCCACAGGGACCCTCACCCCTGGCACCACGCCCCCTGAGGAGAGGTCCAGGAGGTCCACCTCGAGGGCTTTGAGCCTCTCCGCGAAGGCCAGGGTGTCCTCGAGGCCCCACCCCCCTTCCGCCCAGTCCGTGGCCGAGACCCGCACGAAAAGGGGAAGCTCAGGGGGTATCGCCTCCCGCACCGCCTTCGCCACCTCCAGGGGGAAGCGCATGCGGTTCTCCCGGCTTCCCCCGTAGGCGTCCTCCCGCCGGTTGGCAAGGGGCGAGAGGAAGGAGGAAAGGAGGTAGCCGTGGGCCATGTGGAGCTCAAGGACCTGGAAGCCCGCCCGGATGGCCCTCTTGGCCCCCTCCACGAAGGCCTCGAGGACCCGCGCCATGCCCTCCTCCGTGAGGGGCTCGGGCACGGGGTAGCCCTCGGCGAAGGGGATGGGGCTCGGCCCCACCACTCTCCAGCCCAGGGGCTTCCCCCCTTCCCAGGGGCGGGCGGTCCCCGCCTTGCACCCGGCGTGGGCGAGCTGGATCCCCGGCACCGCCCCCGCCTCCCGGATGCGCCGCGCAAGCTCCCTAAGCCCCGGCAGGTGGTCCTCGGACCAGATCCCAAGGTCAAAGGGGCTGTTCCTCCCTTCGGGAAGGACCGCCGTGGCCTCCACGATCACGAGCCCCACCCCGCCCAGGGCCCGGGTGGGGTAGTGGAGGAGGTGCCAGTCCGTGACCTCTCCTTCTCCCGTGGCCGAGTACTGGCACATGGGGGACATGGCCAGGCGGTTTTTTGAGCCTAACCTCTCGGAGCTTTAGGGGGGTAAAGAGGAGGGTCATGGGACCATTATCCCCAGGGTGGCCCTTGTAGAATGGGGCGTGCGTATGGAACTCCTTCCAAGAGGAAGCGCCTGGAGGTGATGCCGTGAAGAAGCGCTTTTGGGCGGCGGTTTTCCTTCTGGCCACGGGCCTGGCCCAGCCCCTCAAGGTGGCCATCCTCTGGCACCAGCACCAGCCCCCCTACGAGA
>NZ_JBAMMI010000022.1:0-9976 GCF_039793865.1 Thermus sp. | reverse complement strand
GCCCAGCCCCTCAAGGTGGCCATCCTCTGGCACCAGCACCAGCCCCCCTACGAGAACCCCCTCACGGGCCAGTACGAGGGGCCCTGGGTGCGCATGCACGGGGTGAACGACTACCCCTGGATGGCCGAGGTCCTCCTGGAGTTCCCCGAGATCCGGGTGAGCTTTGACTACACCTCCACCCTCCTCAAGCAGATCCAGGACTACCTCTCCGGCAAGGCCAAGGACGCCTACTGGCGGGTCTCGGAAAAGCCCGCAAGCGCCCTCACCCCCGAGGAGCGGGCCTTCGTGGTGGAGCGCTTCTTTGACATCAACCCCCGCTTCGTGGCGGAAAGCCCCCGCTACCAGGAGCTCCAGGCCAAAAAGAACCGGGGGGAGGCCTTCACCGACCAGGACCTCACCGACCTCCGGGTCCTCTGGAACCTCCTCTGGATCAACCGGGACTACATCGCCAAGGACCCCGGCCTCCAGGCCCTGAGGAAGAAGGACCGGGGCTTTACCCAGGAGGACCTGAACTACGTCTTGAGGAAGCACCTGGAGCTCATGGCCACCATCCTTCCCCTCCACCGGAAGCTCTGGGAGGAGGGCCGGATTGACCTCCTCACCACCCCCTACTACCACCCCATCCTCCCCATCCTCCTGGATAAGGAGGCCATCCGCGAGTCCAACCCCGCCCTGGCCCTCCCCAAGGAGCCCATCGCCTGGCCGGAGGACGCCCGCTGGCAGGTGCGGGCCGGGAAGGCCTACTTCCAGGCCCTCTTCGGGAAGGAGCCCTTGGGCATGTGGCCCCCCGAGGGGGCGGTGAGCCAGAAGGCCGCGGAGCTCTACGCCGAGGAGGGGATCGGCTTCCTGGTGACGGACGAGGCCATCCTCGGCCGAAGCGGCTTCCCCGTGAACCCCCTCACCCTGACCCGGCCCTACCACGTGGAAAAAGACGGCAAGCGCCTGGTCCTCTTCTTCCGGCACCGGGACCTCTCGGACCGGATCGGCTTTAGCTACAGCCAGATGCCCGCCGAGCGGGCGGTGGAGGACCTCATCGCCGCCCTTTTGGAGATCCGCCGCCAGGTGATCGGCCAAAACCCCGAGGCGGTGCTCACCCTCGCCCTGGACGGGGAGAACGCCTGGGAGAACTACCCGGAAAACGGCAACGCCTTCCGCCGCCTCCTCTACCGGCGCCTTTCCGAGGAGCAGAGGAAGGGCACCCTCAAGACGGTGCGCTTCTCCGAGGTGTTGGGGCTTCCCTCGGTGGCCATCCCGCGGCTCGCCACCGGGGGCTGGGCCGGGGACTTCGCCATGTGGGCGGGGGAGCCGGAGGAGAACGAGGCTTGGGACCGCTTAAGCCGCGCCCGGCGGGCGGTGCTGGCCTACAAGGAGGCGGGCGGGGACCCCAAGGTGGCGGAGAAGGCCATGGGCCTGGTCTACGCCGCGGAGGCCTCCGACTGGTTCTGGTGGTACGGCCAGGACACCGCTTTCCCCAACAACCCTCCCTTTGACGAAGCCTTCCGGGCCCTGCTCCAGGCGGTCTACAAGACCCTGGGGAAGGAGCCTCCCGAGGAGCTCTTCGTCGCCGCGCGGCCCCCCATAGCCCCCCAGGGCGCTCCGGGCCGGGTGAAGCCCACCCTGGACGGAAAAGCGGAGCCAGAGGAGTGGAAGGGGGCAGCCTACCTGCCCGACCCCGACGGGGCCGCCATGCAGACCCCGGACGACCTCCTCCGGGGGGTCTACGTGGGGTTTGACGAGGGGAACGTCTACCTGCGGGTGGACCTCCGGGACGGGGTCCTCCCCCGGGACCTGGTGGGGCAGGGCTTCCGCCTCCACGTCTACGCCACCACCCCAGGGGAGGAGGGCGGGGCCGCTTTTCCGGAAGGCAGCCGGGTCTCCCTGGGCTTCCCCCTCCAGCAGCGGATCACCCTGGACCTGGACCAGGTGGGGGAAGGGGAGGCCGTGCTGGTGCGCTACGCCTACCGGGACGGGGCCTGGGTGCTGGCCAGTTCCCCCGCCGACCTCCGGGGGCGGCGGGCCTACGTGGGCGAGGTGGTGGAGATGCGCATCCCCTATACCACCCTGAAGGCCGAGCCCGGGGACACCCTGCGCCTCGCCGTGGTCCTGGAGAAGGGCGGCAAGGTTCTGGACACCGTCCCCAACGCCAACCCCCTCTCCCTCGCCCTGCCCCAGCGCCTGACGGGAAGAGAGGTCCTGGTCCTTAAGGACCCCGAGGGGGACGAGCACGGCCCCGGAACCTACACCTACCCCAAGGACCAGGCCTTCGCTCCCTTTAAGGGGCTCTTTGACCTCCTGGAGATGCGGGTCCTGGACAGCGGGGCCACCTGGACCTTCGTCTTCGCCTTCAAGGAGATGACCAACCCCTGGGGGGCCCCGGCGGGCTTCAGCCACCAGCTCCTCAACGTCTACCTGGACTTCAAGGAGGGGGGCCGCACCGACCCCTTCGCCAAGGGGGCCAAGGTGGCCTTTGACCCCGAGCACCCCTGGGACCTCTTCCTCAAGGCGGCGGGCTGGCCCCAGTACGGGCAACGGGTGGGCTTCCCCGAAGGCACGGACACCGCCGACGGGATCGTGGTGGGGAGCAACCCCGCGGACAAGCAGGTGATCGTCCAGCTGGAGAAGAGGTACTTCAACCCCGCCCCGGGACAGAGGGTCTGCCTCTATGTGCTGGTGGGCAGCCAGGACGGCTACGGCCCCGACCACTTCCGGCCCGTGGGCAAGGAGGCGGGGCCGTGGAACCTGGGCGGGGCGGAGAACGAGGACGCGCCTTTGGTGGTGGACTACCTCTGGCCCGAGAAGGGGGTGCAGGAGGCCATGCTCTCCCGGTACGGGGGCGGGAAGTACGCGTTGCTCAAGCCCTACTGCGTCACCTGGCCCTAGGGCCTCGCTACCCCGGAGGCGGACCCCGGGGTAGACTTTGATTCATGGATCCCGGCCTCGAGGCCGCCTTCCGGTACGTGGAGCGCCTCCTCTTTGGGGACGTGAGCCGCCCTGGCCTCACCATCTACGACGTGGAGCGGCTGGTGGGCTACCCCGCCAAGGGGGAAGGGCCCCTCACCTATACCTTCCCCCGCGCCAAGGCCCTCTCCGGGGTCCAGGCGGTGCGCCTCTACTACTACCCCAAGGACCCAAGCCTCCAGCTCATCCTGGAGATCGAGGAGCTGGAGGGGCGCAAGCACCTCCGCCACTTCCGCTGGAACGGGTTCACCTGGGAGGTGCCGGAGGGAAAGCGGGGGGACCTAAGGAGCACCGAGGAGGGCCTGGGCCCCCTTAAGGTGGGGGAGGACTACTTCCTGGGTTTCCCCCGGGAGGAGGCCATGGAGCTGGAAGAAGCGGTGCGCAAGGGGGAGGCCCTGGGAGCCAAGTACCTCCTCTGTCCCCGGTGCGGTACCCGGGTCTTTTACGCGCCCTCGGTCCGGCCCACGGAGGTGGCCTGCCCCAGGTGCGGCAACGCCACCCTGCTTTTCAAGACCTTTGCGGGTCTGGAGCCCGCCAAAGACCCCCTCGAGGCCCTGGCCGAGGAGCAAAGGGCGCTCCGCAGGACCCTGGAGGAGCTTGTAGCCTACCTCAAGCGCAAGCTCGGCCCCTAAACCCGCACCCCCGGGGGGCCCCACCCCGGGTAGGCGTAGAAGCGCCCCCGCTCCCCTCTCAGGTAGTCCAGCAGGGGTTCTTGGAGGGGGCGGTGGTTGGCCAGCCTTTGGGCGGCCTCCTCCGGGGTGAAGAAACGGGCCTCCACGATGTGGCCGTCGGGGTCCTTGGGGTTTAAAAGCCCCTCGTAGCTCGCCCGGAAGGCCATGGCCAGGGTGCGCTCGTTTTTGCGGCGGTCCTCCACCTGGATGACGTAAGCCAGGTGGTCCACGGCCTTGATCCTTAGGCCCGTCTCCTCCCGCACCTCCCGCACCAGGGCCTCCAGGGCCGTTTCCCCGGGCTCCACGGTGCCCCCGGGGAGGGTGTAGCGCACCTGGCCCCTTCGGCTCCAGTCGTTCCCCACGAGAAGCACCCGCCCCTGGCGGTCCAGGAGGATGGCGGCCACCACCAGGATCTCCCGGCGCATCACGCTTCCGTCAAGGCCTCCAGCTGGCGCTCCTGGTCCGCCCGCTTGAGGGCTTCCAAAAGGGGCTGGAGGCGTCCCGAGAGGACGCCCTCGAGGTCGTGGGTGGTGAAGCCGATGCGGTGGTCCGTGACCCGGGACTGGGGGAAGTTGTAGGTGCGGATCTTCTCCGAACGCTCCCCGGTGCCGATCTGGGCGAGGCGGGTCTGGCGGAGCTTTTCCGCCTCCTCGGCCCGCTTCATCTCCAGAAGGCGGCTACGGAGGATCATGAGGGCCTTCTCCCGGTTCTTGATCTGGCTCCGGGAGTCCTGGCAGGTGACCATGATCCCCGTGGGGAGGTGGACCACCCGCACCGCCGAGTCCGTGGTGTTCACCCCCTGCCCCCCAGGCCCCGAGGCCCGCATTACATCTATGCGGATCTCGTCCATGTTGAGCGCAAAGTCCTCCTCCTCCGCCTTGGGGAGGACCGCCACCGTGGCGGTGGAGGTGTGGATGCGGCCCTGGGTTTCCGTGGCCGGGACCCGCTGCACCCGGTGGACCCCGCTCTCGTACTTGAAGGTGCCGTAGGCCCCAGGGCCCCGGACCTCAAAGACCACCTTGGAGAAGCCCCCGAGGTCCGTGGGGTGGGAGTCCAGGACCTCCGTTTCAAAGCCCATCTCCTCGGCGAAGCGGAGGTACATCTCCAAAAGGTCCCGGGCGAAGAGGGCGGCCTCCTCTCCCCCGGTGCCGGCGCGGATCTCCACGATGGCGTCCCGCTCGTCCATGGGGTCCTTGGGCAGGAGGTGGCGCTCCAGCTCCTTCTCCAGGGCCTCCTTGCGGGCGAGGAGGGCCTCCCGCTCCGCCTTGGCCATCTCCTTAAGCTCGGGGTCGTCAAGGAGGCTTTCCGCCTCCTCGAGGTCCTGGAGGACCTTGCGGTACTCCCGGATGAGGCCGATCACCTCCCCCATCTCGGCGTAGCGGCGGGATAGGCTCTGGTAGCGCCCCTTGTCCTTCAGCACCTCCGGGTCGGAAAGGAGCGCCTCCAGCTCCCGGTACTCTTCCTCTAGGCGTTCAAGCTTATCCAGCATACCTGCTTTCAGGATAGCGCACCCAGCCCTTGACCCCGGTTTTAGGTTAACCTAAACTGGGGGGACATGGAGCCCTTTCTCCTCTACGCCCTATTAGGCGGCCTCTTCACCTGGGGCCTCACGGCGGTAGGGGCGGCGAGCGTCTTCTTCGCAAGGGAGCCGAGCCGCAAGCTTCTGGACGCCATGCTGGGCTTCGCCGCCGGGGTGATGCTCGCGGCCAGCGTCTTCTCCCTCCTCGTCCCGGGCATGGAGATGGCGGAGGCCCAGGGGAAAAACCCCCTTTTCCCGGCGGTGGTGGGGTTTCTCCTGGGCGGTGGGCTCCTTCGGCTCCTGGACCGCTACCTGCCCCACCTCCACCTGGGCCCCAAGGAGGCCCCCGAGGGGCTCAAGACCCTCTGGCGCCGCACCACCCTCCTCGTCCTCGCCATCACCCTGCACAACTTCCCCGAGGGCCTGGCCGTGGGGGTGGCCTTCGGGGCCGCAGGGCTAGACCCCACGGGGACGGCCACCCTGGGCGGGGCCATCGCCCTCGCCTTGGGCATCGGCCTCCAGAACCTCCCCGAGGGGCTCGCCATCGCCTGGCCCTTGCGGCGGGTGGGGATCGGGGCGGGCCTCGCCTGGTTCTACGGGCAGCTTTCCGCCATCGTGGAGCCCCTGGGCGCGGTGCTCGGGGCCCTCCTCGTGGCCCAGATGATGGCCCTTCTCCCCTACCTCATGGCCATGGCGGCGGGGGCCATGGTCTTCGTGGTGGTGGAGGAGGTGATCCCGGAAAGCCAGGCGGAGGGGAACGGGGATACCACCACCTTCGGGGTCATGACGGGCTTCGCCGTGATGATGGCCCTGGACGTGGCCCTTGGCTAAGGGCTCGCTCTGGCGGCCCTGCGGGTCTTTTTTACCTGCCCCCCAGGCGCTCCCGGAAAAGACGGGCGGCCTCCTCGGCCTTGGCCTTGGCGGCCTCGGCCGCCCTTTTGGCGGCTTCGGAGAGGTCCTTGAGCCTGTCGGGCAGGCCGTCTTTGTCCTGGTCCAGCTCAGAGAGCCAAGCCCGGGCCTCCTCCAGGGCCTTTTCCGCCTCCCGCAGGGCCTTTTCCAAGAGGTCGGGGCGGCCGTCCGCGTCCCGGTCTAGCCTCTCCTTGAGCTCCGCAAGCCTCTTCTCCGCCTCTCCCGCGGCGGAGCGGGCGAGCTCCTTGGCCTTTTCCAGGAAGGCTTTGGGGTCCATGGCCCCATCTTACAGGAGGGCCTTCAGGTCCGCCACCACCTTGTCCGTGGCCTCCACCTTGTCGGGGCTATAGAGGAGAACAAGCCTCCCCTCCTTGACCAGGAAGGTGGTGGCGGTGTGGTCCACCAGGTATTCCCCCGGGCCCCGGTACTGGGTTTTCTGGTAGTAGACGCCGAAGGCCTGGGCGACCTCCCGAATGGCCTCAGGGCTTCCCGAAAGCCCGAGAAAGCGGGGGTGGAAGGCCTTGGCGTAGCGGTCGGCGATCTTTGGGGTGTCCCGCTCGGGGTCCACGCTCACGAAGATCACCTGGACCCGCTTTTGGTCCTTCGGGGGAAGCTTCTCGTAGGCCCGCTTCAGGGCAAGCAGGGTGGTGGGGCAGACGTCAGGGCAGTGGGTGTAGCCGAAGAAGAGGAGGACCACCTGGTCCTGGAACTGGGAGAGGCGCACGGGGCCCTCGGGGCCCTCCAAGGCGAAGTCCACGGGCTTGGGGTGGAGAAGCCTGGTGCCGTAGAAGGCATGGCCCTTGGGGAGGAGGAGGTACCCGAGGGCGAGGAGGCCGAGGAAGAGGAAGAGGGGCAAAAAGCGCTTCATCGCATCTCCACGGGTAGACTCACCCTAATCTGGGTGCCGTCCTGAAAGCGGAGGGTGAGCTCCACCTTTTCCCCTGCCTTGAGGGGAGCCTTGAGCCCTTCCAGCATGAGGTGGTAGCCCCCGGGCCGGAAGGCCACCCGAGTCTTTGGGGGGATTTCCACGTAGGGGAGGGGGCGCATGCCCAAGACCACCTGCCCTCCTCGGTCTTCCCGGTAGTCCCGGTGCAGGGAGATCCGGCGGGCAACAGGGGTTTCCGCCCCCACCAGGCGCAAGGGTACCTTGCCCCGGTTTTCCACGGTGAGGTAGGCCGTGGTGTCCGGCACCACGGGGGGCACAAGGCGGACCCAACCGGGGAAGACCGCCACCTGGGCCAGGGCGAGGAGAGCCAGGGGAAGGAAAACCGCCAAACGCCTCATGTCCTCAGTTTAAACCCCGGGAAATGGGGGTAAGGGCGTCAAGAAAAGCTTTGTAGCCCAAGAGCCTGTGAGAAGTACATTTGTTCCGGAAAGGGCGCTACCCTGGAGTGTATGCGCCTCCTGGGCCTCTTCGCCCTTTTCGGGCTCGCTTTCGGAGGCGGGGTCCTGGAGCTTTCCGGGGAAATCCCTGGACCCTTGGTCCTCTCCACGCCGGGCCTCGAGGTGGAGGGAAAGGGGGCTTGGGTCCGGGGAGGAAAGGGACACGCGGTCCTCCTCCTCGCCCCCGGCATCCGGGTGCGGGGCCTGCGGGTGGTGGGGGCCGGAGCAGGGCAGGACTTCTTTGAGCCCGACGCCGCCTTCTACCTGGGAGGGTGCGCGGGTTGTGCCCTGGAAGGGGTGAGGGTGGAGGGGGCTTTTACGGCGGTGCGGGTGGAGGACTCCCCAGGGGCCAGGGTGGTGGGCCTCGAGGCCCGCGGACCGGACTCTCCCGCCCCTGGGGTTCTGGTCTACCGGAGCCCGAACGCCCTCATCGCCCGAAATCGCCTCTCGGGCTACATGGACGCGGTCTACGTGGAGTACAGCCCCGGTACCGCCATCCGGGAAAACCTCCTGGAGGGGAACGGGCGCTATGGGTTTCACGTGATGTTCTCCTGGGAAGTGCGGGTAGAGGCGAACACCAGCCGCAACAACGCCGTGGGCAACGCCGTCATGCACGGGGCCGCCAACCGGGTGGTAGGCAACCGCCTTTCGGGTCAAAAAAGCCCCGTGGGCTACGGCCTCCTGGTCCAAGACGAAAAGGGCACCGAGGTGCGGGGCAACACCTTTCAGGAAAACACCCTGGGCCTGGTGCTCATGGACGCCAAAGAGGTGGCGGTGCGGGAGAACCGCTTTCTGGAAAACGGCACGGGTCTACGCATCACCCGGGAACGGGGGGGGAACTCGGCCCTGGTGGAGGGAAACGCCTTTCGGGGCAACCTTTACGACCTCCTGGTGGACGACCCGGAGGCGAAGGCCCGGGTGGTGGGCAACGCCTACGACCGGGCCTCGGGCCTCCCCGTCCCTCACTTTCCCACCTCCAGCTTCGCCCTTCTCCTCGCCCGCCAGCCCGAACTTTCCCTCTTCGCCCTTGCCCCGGGGGTCCTGCTCTGGGAAGGGGCGGAAGCCCAGGTGCCGGGGCTTAGGCTCGCGCGCCTTGCCGACCCCAGGCCCAAGAAGCTGGCCAAACAAGGAGCTTCTTCCCCTTCCCTCTTCCTCCTGGCCCTTTTGGGAGGTGGCCTGTGGTGGTGGTGGAGGAGCTGAGCAAGCGGGGGCGGCTTAAGGGCCTAAACCTTAGGCTCTCCGGAGGGGTGGTGGGGCTTCTCGGCCCCAACGGGGCGGGCAAGAGCACCCTCCTCGCCCTCCTGGCGGGAAGGCTCAGGCCCGACAGGGGGCGGGCCCTGCTCCTGGGCCGCTCTCCCAGGGACCCGGGCCTCCTTCCCCTCCGCGCCTACCTGCCCCAAACCCCGAGGCTTTTCCCCCACCTCCGGGCAAGGGAGGTCCTGGTCCTGGCCCAGCGGATCAAGGGGCTCGGCCCCCAGGCCCTAGAGGAAGCGGTGGACCGGATGGGCCTGGAGGGGTTTATGGACCGGAAGGTGGGCGCCCTCTCGGGGGGCCAGCGCCAACGGCTGGCCTTGGCGGCGAGCCTTATGGGCAACCCGGCGGTTTGGCTCCTGGACGAGCCCACCGCCGCCCTAGACCCAAAGGGAAGGGAACGGTTCTGGGCCTGGGTGGAGGCCAAGGGGCAGGGGCTTGTAGCGGTGGCGCTGCACAGCCTCGAGGAGGCCTACAAAACCCAGCACCTGGTCCTCCTCAAGGGGGGCGTTCTCCTGGAGGAGGGGCCGCCCCAGCTCGTTTTGGGCCAAAGGGGAGAACGCATCCCCTGGCTAATGGAGGTGCTCTATGAGGAATCGGCGTGAAGTGGTGAAGGCTTTGGCGGGTCTGGCGCTCACGGCACCGGCCTTGGCCCAGATGGGCCACGGGAACCCCGTGATGGCCGGCTCCAGGCCCTCGGGCCGGGCGGTGCCCCCCAAGCCCATCCCCTGGGAGGCGGGGACGTGCGCCTTCTGCGGCATGCCCATTAAGACCCCTGAAGGCTCGTGGCGGGGCCGCACCTTCCCCAAGGGCTTTTTTGAGCAGACCTATTCCCAGATCGCCTTCGCCGAGCCCCGGCCTGCTCCCCACGACCCCCAGCAACAGGTGGAGGCCCTCCACTTTGAGAGCATCGCCTGCATGGTGAACTACGCCTGGGTCCACGGGATCAAGGACGGGGAGGAGGCCACCTTCTACGTCACCGACCGGGGAAGCTACGACCCTGCCCGCCCCCAGGAGACGGTTCGCCTGATTCCCGCCCGGTCGGCCACCTACTACTGGGGGGAGAGGATGATGGTGGTGATGAACGCCCACCTTCTGGCCTTCGCAAGCCCGAAGGCGGCCCAGGAGTTCGCCGAGAAGAACAGGGCCCAGCACGGGCGCCAGCACTTTTACAGCTTCCAGACCCTCCTGGACCTCGCCCCCCTTCCCGAGATGAACCTGGTGGCCCTCCTGGCCAAGCACGCGGGGCTCCTTGGGGAGGGAATGGACCACGGCCATTAGCCTA
>NZ_JBAMMI010000021.1:0-9133 GCF_039793865.1 Thermus sp. | reverse complement strand
TTTATGACCCTCTCCTGACGAAGAGCCCCTAGGGTGGCCTCAGCATGGCCGTGGCCCTGAGCAAAGCCCAACGCCGCGGAAGGCGCGCCTCCCTCGAGGCCCTCCCCTTCCTCCTCCCCGCCTACGGGCTCTTCCTCCTCTTCATGGTCCTGCCCGTCCTCCAGGCCATTTGGCTTTCCCTCCACCGGGAAAACCTCCTCGGCCGGGGGCGGGCCTGGGCGGGCCTCGCCAACTACCAGGAGGCCCTCTCCCGCCCGGAGTTCTGGAAGAGCGCCCTCCTCACCTTGAAGTTCGCCCTCATGGTGGCTCCCTTGGAGCTCCTCCTGGGCCTTCTGGCCGCCCTCCTGGTGTGGCGTCCCTACCCCGGGGTGGCCCTCTTCCGCACCCTCTTCTTCCTCACCACCGCCGTGCCCACCGCCGTGGCCGCCGTGGCCTGGGGCTGGTTCCTCCACCCCGTGGGCGGGTGGGCCAACCGCGCCCTGGCCTCCCTCGGCCTTCCCCCCCAGCCCTGGCTCACCTCCCCCGAGCTCGCCCTCCCCACCCTGGCGGTGGTCACGGCCTGGGCGGGGGTGGGCTTCACCGCCATCCTCCTCACCGCCGGGCTCCAGAACATCCCCGAGGAGGTCCTGGAGGCCGCCACCGTGGACGGGGCCGGGCCCTTAACCCGCTTCTTCCGCATCACCCTCCCCCTCCTCTCCCCCACCCTCTTCCTGGTGGGCCTCCTGGTGGTGCTCCGTAGCCTCACCGCCTTCGGCCAGATCCACCTCCTCACCCGGGGCGGCCCGGCGGAGAGCTCCACGGTCCTCATCTACCGGGTGTACCAGGACGCCTTCTTCAACTTCCAGGTGCCCCTCGCGGCCTCTGAGGCCCTCCTCCTCTTCCTGGTCCTCCTCCTCCTGGCGGGCCTCCAGTTTTGGCTCCTGGGCCGGAAGGTGCACTATGCGTAGCCTCAGGAAGCTCCTTCCCACCTACCTCCTGGCGGGCCTCTACGCCCTGCTCCTGACCCTTCCCCTCCTCACCCTCCTCTCCGCCAGCCTGCGGAGCGAGGCCGACCTCTACGCCCCGGGCCTCCTCCCTCCCCAACCCACCCTCGAGGCCTACCGGGAAGCCCTGGCCCGCTACCCTCTCTTCCGCTTCCTCCTGAATAGCCTCCTCGTTTCCACCGCCGTCACCTTAGGGGTGCTGGCCACGAGCCTCCTCGCCGCCTACGCCCTCACCCGGATGCGCTTCCGGGGGCGGGAGGCCCTCTTCGGCCTCGCCGTGGCCCTCCTCCTGGTGCCGGGGGAGGCCACCTTCCTCCCCCTCTACCTCCTGGTGGACCGCCTGGGGTGGCTGGACACCTACCCCGCCCTCACCGTGCCCTTCCTGGCAAGCCCCCTCGGGGTCTTCCTCCTGCGCCAGTTCCTCAGGACCATCCCCGAGGACTACTTTGACGCCGCCCGCATAGACGGGGCGGGCCACTTCCAGATGCTCCGCCACGTGGCCCTGCCCCTGGCCCTCCCGGCCCTGGGGGCCCTGGCGGCCCTCACCTTCATCGGCACCTGGAACATGTACCTCTGGCCCCTGGTGGTCACCAAAAGCCGGGAGATGCAGACGGCCCAGATCGCGGTGAGCTTCATCCTCAACGAGGAGGTGGCCCGCTGGAACGTGGTGGCCGCCGGGGCCATCCTGGTCCTTCTCCCCACCCTCATAGCCTTCCTGCTCGCCCAGAGGGCCTTCGTGCGGGGCATCGCCCTGGGCGGGCTGAAGGGATAGGAGGCGGTATGCGGAAAAGCATCGGTACGGCTCTCTTTCTCGCCCTCGTCCTAGGGGGGGCCCAGGCCCAGCGCGTGACCGTGGAGTTCTGGCACTCCATGGGCGGGGTCCTGGGCGAGGTCACGGAGGCCCTGGTGAAGGAGTTCAACGCCAGCCAGAACCGGGTGCAGGTCAAGGCCCAGTACGTGGGGAGCTACGACGACGGGATCAACAAGCTCCTCGCGGCCCTGAGGGCGGGGCGGGGCTACCCCCACGTCATCCAGGTTTATGATATCGGGGCCCGCATCATGGCCGACTCGGGAGCGGTGGTGCCGCTAGAGGACCTGGCCCGCAAGGAGGGCTTTGACCTGGAGCGCTTCCTGCCCCAGCCCCGCAACTACTACACGGTGGAGGGGAAGCTCTTCGGCCTCCCCTTCAACTCCTCCAACCCCATCCTCTACTTCAACATGGCCGCCTTCCAGGAAGCGGGGATCCCCTTCCAGCCCACCTGGAGCCTCAAGGACCTGGAGGAGGCGGCCCGCAAGCTCACCAAGAAGGACGCCCAAGGGCGCACGGTGCGCTACGGGCTTTCCATCCCCATTGACTCCTGGTTCGTGGAGCAGATCTCCTACAACTCGGGCTACACCTTCTGCAACAACGAGAACGGCCGCAAGGCCCGGGCCACGGCGGTGACCTTTGACAACCCGGCGGCCGTGGCCTTCCTGGACATGTACGCCCGGCTGGTGCGGGAGGGCGTGGCGGCCAACACCGGGCGCAACTGGGCGGACTCCCAGAGCCTCTTCGCCCAGGGGCAGGCGGCCATCGCCGCCTACTCCACGGCGAGCCTCACCGGGGTCCTGCGCCAGATCGGGGGGCGCTTCCCCTTGCGCACGGCCTACTACCCCTTCCTCAAGGGGCGGAACGGCGTGGCCATCGGCGGGGCGGCCCTCTACGTGCTCAAGGGCTTCCCCGAGGCGGAAACCCAGGGGGCCTGGGCCTTCGTCCGCTTCCTCCTGGAGCCCAAGACCCAGGCCAAGTGGCACCTGGCCACCGGGTACTTCCCCGTGGTGAAGGGGGTCGCCGAGCTCCCCGAGGTGCGCCAGGCCCACGTGCGCCAGCCCAACTACACCACCGCCATCCAGCAGCTCCTCACCAGCAAGGTGAACGCCGAAAGCGCGGGCTGCCTCATGGGCGCTTTCCCCGAGATCCGCCAGTACGTCCAGGCGGCCTGGGAGGAGATCCTGAAGGGCAAGGCCGCAGGGGAGGCCCTCAAGGAGGCCAAGGCCAAGGCGGACGCCGCCCTGGAGCGCTACAACCGGAGCGTGGCGGCCCGCTAGGGGCATAGGGCCAGGGCCGGGGCAAGGGCCCCGGCCCTGACCCCTTTCTGACAGGGGAGGGCTAGGGTGAGGGCATGCGGATCCTGGTGACCAACGACGACGGCATCTACAGCCCAGGCCTCTGGGCTTTGGCCGAGGCGGCAAGCCGCTTCGGGGAGGTCTTCGTGGCCGCCCCGGACACGGAGCAGAGCGCCACGGGCCACGCCATCACCATCGCCCACCCGGTGCGGGCCTACCCCCACCCCGCGCCCCTTTCCACCCCCCAGTTCCCCGCCTACCGGGTCCGGGGCACCCCCGCCGACTGCGTGGCCCTGGGCCTCCACCTCTTTGGCGGCGCGGACCTCGTGCTTTCGGGGGTGAACCTCGGGAGCAACCTGGGGCACGAGATCTGGCACTCCGGGACCGTGGCCGCGGCCAAGCAGGGGCGGCTCTTCGGGCTTTCGGCCGCGGCCTTCAGCGTGCGGCTCAACGGGGAGGCTCCGGACTTCCAGGCCCTCAGGCCCTGGCTCCTCCGCACCTTGGAGACCCTCCTCCGGCTGGAGAGGCCCTTCCTGGTGAACGTGAACTTCCCCTTGAGGCCCAAGGGCTTCCTCTGGACCCGCCAGTCGGTGCGGGCCTACGAGGGGGTGGTGGTGCCGGGGGAGGACCCCATGGGCCGCCCCTTCTACTGGTTCGCCGCCAAGCCCCGGGCCGAGGCCGAGGAGGGGACGGACCGCTGGGCGGTGGACCAGGGCTTCATCGCCGCCACCCCCCTCCGGCTGGACCTCACCGACGAGGCCCGCCTCCAGCCCGTTTTGGCCGATGATTAGCGTCCTCATCCCCACCAAGGGGAGGCCCCACCTCCTCCGCGAGGCCCTGGCCTCCCTCCTCCGGCAGACCTTCCCCCACTTTGAGGCCCTGGTGGTGGACGACGGGGATGGGGAGGGCCTCGAGGCGGTGGCCTCCTGGGAAGACCCCCGCTTCCGGGCCTTCCCGAACCCGGGGCGGGGCCAGGTGGAGGCGCGCCAGAAGGCCCTGGAAATGGCCCAGGGGGAGGTGGTCCTCTTCCTGGACGACGACGACCTCCTCCTGGACCCCGCCTACCTCTACCGGGTCCAGCGGGCCCTGGACCGAAAGGAGGCCGTGGTCTACGGGGAGGGGGTGCTCCTCCTCCCCGGCGAGGAGGTGCCCTTCCGCCCCGGGGAGGTGGGGGAAGGGCTCCTAAAGGACAACCTCCTTCTGGCCTCGGGGACGGCCCTCAGGAAGAAGACCCTCTTGGACCTCGGCGGCCTGGACCCGGCGATGGGGGACTACTGGGACTGGGACCTCTGGCTTCGGGCCTACCGGGTGGGACTTCCCTTCCACTACCTGAAGGGGCGGAACCTGGGAGTGAGGGTCCACGGGACCAACCAGAGCTACGGGGCCAGGCGGGAGGAGCGGGCCTTTTACCTGGAAAGGCTTCGGGCCAAACACGGCCTTGGCCCCCTGGTCCTCAAGGACCACCTCTCCCTGGCCCTGGCGGCGCTCAGCGCGGCGGGCGGCTGAGGGGCGGGTTCGGGTCCGCCGGGGCCACCTCCAGGCGTGGACAAGAGCCCCACCCCCAGGTCACCCGCAGGGTGTAGCCCGCCCAAAAGGGGTAGGGCGCTATAGGTGCGGCAAGGGGGCAAGTCCTGCCCCGTAGCCCTCCCGGTTGACTTTAATGAGAATGCTATGTCATTATCGTTCCCCAGAGGTGCGCTATGCCAAGACCGCAGTTGGCCCTCTTTCTAGGACTGGCCCTCCTCCCCGTTCTGGCCCACGGTACCGTACCGGAGCGGGAGGAGGCTTTCCCGGCGGAGGCGCGGCTTTTCGCCCTGGACAACGGCCCCCAGGGAAGCCGCCTCCTCTCCCTGGACCTGCCCGAGGGAAAGGTGGTGGCCGAGCTCTCCCTGCCCCCCAAGGGCATGAGCCTGGTGGCCACTCCCTCGGGCCGCTACCTCCTGGTCGCCCGCGGCCGGGACACGGACCGGCAGTGGCTCACCGTGGTCTGGACCGGAAAGGAGGAGGGGCGCTGGAGCCGGCCCGTGGTGGCCAAGAGCCTCCTCCTCGGTAAGGGCTGGAACATTGGCCACGGGAGCGAGCCCTACACCCACAGGGGGCGCCTCCTGGCCTTCTCCGAGAGGACCGCCGAGGCCCTTCTTTTCGGGGAGGAGGCCCTCTCTCCCGAGGCCGCCTTCCTCCACGAGCGGGTCCGCCTCCCGAACCCCGACCACTACCACCTGGTGGAGGCCCCCGAGGGCGCCTACCTCACCCTCCTCGCCCGGGGGCAGGTGGTCCTCTACCCCAAGGGCCTGGGCGGGGAGGAGGCGGGGCGGTTCCCCTGCCCCGTGGAGCACGGAGAGGCCTTCCACCCGGGGACGGGGCGGAGCTTCTTCGCCTGCGCCCGGGACGTGCTGGTCCTGGAGGGGGGAAGGGAGCGGGCCCGCCTCCCCTACCCCGTGGCCGGGGAGCGGATCGGGGCCTTTCTGGAGGGGGAAGGGGTCTTCTACGGGTACTCCGACGGGGTGCGGCACCTCTACCGCCTGGACCCCGCGGGCCTTACCCTTGTCCCCATCGCCCTCGAGGGCGTCTTCCTTAGGGGAGCCTCGGACGGCCGGAGGCTCTACGTCCTCCTCACGGAAGGCACCCTCCAGGTGCGGGAGGCGAAGGAGGGCAGGCTCCTCCTCAAGGTGCGGGTCTCCCCAAGGCCCTTCCCGGAGATGGACGAGGACACGGGTGGGGCCATCTACCCCGACCTCGCCCTCTGGCCCGAGCGAGGCCTCGCCTACGTGAGCCTGCCCCACCTGGGGCTGGTGGCGGAGGTGGACGTGGCCAAGGGCAGGGTGGTGCGCTACCTCCGCACCGGGGGAAGCCCCACCCGCCTCGTCTTGGTGCGGCCATGAACCCCATGCCCGTGGTCATGTACCTCATGGGTTTGGACGCGGAGCATGGCCTCCTGGAGGCGCTTGGGTTTGCCAAGCGGCCCCACCCCCAGGGCGTGGGCTCCAGCCTCTACCTGGGGGAGGAGGCGGTGCTCCACTCCACGGGAATCTGGTACCGGGGGGTCCTCTACCACCGGCCCAAGGAGCGCTTCTACCGGGCCTTCCTTCCCCCCTACCCGCCGGAGGTCCACCCTGGGGCCGAGCCCCTTCCCTTCGCCGAGGGCCTGGCCCACCTCCTCCCCTTCCTGCGGGGCTACGAGGCCCGGGTGGCGGCCCTGCGGGGGGAGGGGCGGGGCCGATTCCTGAGGCGGCTTCCCCCTGGGGCGAGGAGGCACGTGAAGGACTGGAAGGCCTTCTTCCCTGAGGAAGAGGGAGGAGCTGGCGAATGAAGCGCGTTGTAGGCCTAGCCCTCGTCCTCTTGGGGCTGGCCTGGGCCCAGGCCCCGGTGGTGACCACCACGGCCGTCTTGGCCAGCCTCGCCCAGGAGGTGGCGGGGCGACGGATCGGGGTGGAAAGCGTGGTCCCGCCCGGGGCCGACCCCCACGCCTTTGACCTCAGGCCCTCCACCGCCCTGCAGCTCTCCCGGGCGAGGCTCCTCATCGCCAACGGGCTCGGCCTCGAGCCCTACCTCCCCAAGCTCAGGGCCCTCCTGCCCCCGGGGGCGCGGGTGGTGGAGCTTGCCCCGGCCATGCCCGACCCCATTTGCGGCCTCTTGGGGCTTAAGGAGAAGGGGGTCCACCTCCACGGGGACTGCGACCCCCACATGTGGCTGGACCCCACCTACGGGGTGCGCTACGCCGAGGTCATCGCCTCTGAGCTTGCCCGCCTCTTTCCGGGGGAGGAGGCCGGCTTCCAGAAGAACCTGGCCGGCTTCCGGGAAAGGGCCCTCGAGGAGGACAGGGCCCTGGGGGCTTGCCTGCAGGGGCGCAGGTTGCGGGTGGTGGTGGCCCACCTCTCCCTCTCCTACCTGGCCCGCCGCTACGGCCTGGAGGTGGTGGGGGTCTTGCGGGACGCCCTGGGGCAGGACATGGGGGTTCGCGGCCGCATCGCCCTTCTCCAGGAAGCCAGCCTCAAGGGGGTGGACCTGGTGGTGGCCGAGCCCCAGTACGACCCCGCTCCCCTAAGGCGCCTGGCCGAGGAGCTTGGGGCCAGGCTGGTGGTGCTCTATACCGATGCCCTGGACCGGAGGGTGCCCACCTACTTGGACCTCCTCCGGTGGAACCGGGAAAGGCTCTGCGAGGTAGCGCAAAGGAGGTAAGGTATGCGGAAAGGTTGGGTAGGCGCGCTTTTGGGTTTGGTCTTGGCTTTGGCCTTGGCCGAGGGCCAAGAGGACCACGGGCACGGCGGCGAGAAGCTCTACACCCGGGTGGCGGTGGCGGACGCCGAAAAGCCGGTGGTGGCCGTGTACGACGAGGAGGGGAAGGAGCTTGGCCGCTTCACGGTGCCTTCCCCCGCGGCCCTCTACTCCTTGCCCGGTGGCCAGTACGTTCTCATGGTGCACCGGGACGGGGACGCGGTGGGCTTCCTTTACGGAGGACTGGACCTCGAGGACCACGGGGAGCATAAGGACGTCAAGCCGAAAAACCCCTACGTGGCGGCCACCCTGCGCACGGGCCCCAAGCCCACCCACGCCCACGTGGGGGAACCCTGGCTTGCCGTCTTCCACGACGGCGACGGGACCGTGGCCCTCTTTGACCTGCGCAGGCTTGGCCTGGACCTCACCCCTAGGCTCGTCGCCACCGGGGGAGCGGACCACGGGGCCGTGGTCCTCCTGGGGGAGACCCTCCTGGTGGGGACTCTGGAAGGGGGGAGGGTGGAGGCCTACACCCTTGGGGGAACCCGGGTCCTCGCCCTTCCCGAGGCCTGCCCCAGGCTTCACGGGGAGGCCGTGCTGGGGGAAGTGGCCGCCTTCGGTTGCGCCGATGGGGTCCTCCTGGTGGAGCAAAGGGGCCGGGGCCTCGTAGGGCGCAAGTTGCCCTACCCTCCCGGCAGTCCCCAGGGAGCCCGGGTGGGCGTCCTCGCTTCCCACCCCGCCCACCCCTTCCTGGTGGGGAACTTCGGACAGGGGCTGCTCTTCGTTTTTCCCAAGGAGGGGCGCCTGGAAGCCCTTCCTCTTCCCGCAAGGCCTCTGGCCTTCGCCTTTGACCCCGACGGGAAAGCCCTCTATGTCCTCACCGCGGACGGCCGCCTCCACCGCCTAGACCCCAAGGAGCGGCGGGTGGTGGCGAGCCTGGAGGCGGTGAGCCCGGAAGCCCAGGGCGCGTCCACGGCGAGGATGGCTGTGGGCCACGGGGTGGCCTTCGTCACCGATCCCGTAAGGGGGGAGGTGGTCCGGGTAGAACTGGATCGCTTCCAGGTTTCTGGCCGCTTCTCCGTGGGAGGCAAGCCCAGGAACATCGCCCTCTTCCAGGTGGAGGGCGTGGAGCACTAGGAGGAGGCGCAAAGATGCGGGTGGCCTACCTCCTTTCAAGTCCCAGGGCCGCGAGCCACAAGCTCGCCCAGATGATCCTGCCCCAGCTGGAGGCCGGGGTCCACGGGGCGGAGGTGGCGGGGATCTTCTTCTTTGACGACAACGTCCTGGTCCTGCAGAAGGGGAACCCCATCGGGGAGAGGCTCGCCAAGGTGGCCAAGGAGAGGGGGATCCTCCCTCATGATGTACGACCTCTGCGCCCTGGAGCGGGGCCTCGCCCAGGGGGAGCCCCGCTGGTGCACCCCGGAAGGGGAGGGGCGCACCACCCCCGGGGACTGCCGGGTGGCGGCCCACGTGGTGGAGGGGGTGGAGGTGGGGTGCTTCCCCGACCTGTACCGGGCCCTCGAGGGGCGGGTGGACCAGGTGGTCACCCTTTAGCCTAGGCCCTTCTGGCGCTACCTCCACGCCCGCAAGGGGTTTCCCTGACGGGAAACTGGACTTACGCGGTGTTGAAGATCCCCGATAAAATGGGCCTCAAGATGTTTCCCTACGGGAAAGCAGCCGGTGACTAGGGAGGCCCAATGAAGCTGCTTCCCCCATGGGGAACACCTTGCGGATACCACAGCCTGTTCTGCGCGCTCTAAGCGTCCATGCATTAACTCAAAACTTGCACCTCCCGCATACCCCGCATAAACCTTCACCCCCTCCCCCCG
>NZ_JBAMMI010000020.1:0-1137 GCF_039793865.1 Thermus sp. | reverse complement strand
AAGCCAAGGCCATAAGGCCTCTCTAGGCCTTCTTTCCCGGGGCCCCCAGGCTGGCACAAGCCAGCCTGGGGTGGTATCACTCCAGCCACTCCGTGGCGTAAGCGCTGGTCCTGGGGATGACGCAGAGGAACTCCACGGGCTCCTCTCCCTCGTTGACGTAGGCGTGGGGGGTTTCCGGAGGGATATACACGGTTTGGCCTGCGGAAACCTCCCGCACCTCGTCCCCCAACACCACCCTCATGCGCCCCGAAAGCACGTACTGCTCGTGCTCGATGGTGGGGTGCTTGTGCTTGGGAATACGCCCCCCGGGTAGCAGGGTGAACTTGCGCAGGATGAAGTGGGGCGCCCCGTCCTCGGGACCGATGAGCACCTGGATGAAGGCCTTCTCCCCTCGCTCCACGGGGCGGGCCTCCACGTGGGCCGCCTGCTTGACCACGGGCTTCATGGGGCCCATTGTAGCAAAAGGGCCTCCACGTCTTCGTCGGTGACCTCGCCGAAGTCCAGGTAGTAGGCCCCCACGGCGGCGAAATCCTGAGGGGCCGAGAGGGCCACCACCTCCGCCCGCTCCCTCAGCTTTTCCAAGGCTTCGGGGCTTCCCACGGGCACGGCCACCACCACCCGCTTGGGGCCTTCTTGGAGGACCACAGAGAGGGCGGCCTCCATGCTGGCCCCCGTGGCCACCCCGTCGTCCACCAGGACCACCTCTCGGTCCTTGAGGGGCACCTTGGGCCGCACCTTCCGGTAGCGCTCCGCCCGCTTGCGGATCAGGTCCCTTTGCCGGGCCGCCTCCCGCTCCAGGTAGCTCCCGTCAGCGTGCTGGTGGGCGTAGGGCCTGAGGACAAGCTCTCCCTTCTCCCCCACCGCCCCCAGGGCGAACTCCGGGTTCCCCGGCGCCCCCACCTTGCGCACCAGGACCACGTCCAGCTCCCCGCCCAGGCGCCTGGCCACCTCGTCGGCCACCACCACCCCGCCCCGGGGCAGGCCCAGGACCACGGGCCGCTCCAGGCCCAAGGGCTTCAGGGCCTCCGTCAAAAGGGTCCCCGCGTGCCTGCGGTCGCGAAAGCGCATAGGAAACCTCCCTTCCCATGCTACACCGGCCCTTAGTCTTGCACTCGGTATAAAGCTTTTGGTAACTTA
>NZ_JBAMMI010000019.1:0-9202 GCF_039793865.1 Thermus sp. | reverse complement strand
AGGCAGGAATAGGCTAGGTGAGGCCCAGCTTCGCCCAAACCCTCTCCAGACCAGGGTGCTCCTTGAGCCAGCGCTTGAGGTCCTGCGGGTTGCACAGAAAGCCCTTCCCTTCTAGGGCCTGGCGCAGGGCCTGGGCTTCCTCCGCCGACAGGGCCAGGATGACCTCCGCCTGTGAGGCCAAAAAGCGGGGCACCTCCGGGTAACGGAGGGAGCGGACCCGGGTAAGGAGGCCCTCGAGGGCCGGGCTTAGCGCCGGGGAGCCCCTTCCTGCCTCCGGGAACCCAGGCTCGGCCAAGGCCATGCGCCCGTACCCCGAGGAGGTCTTGGCCCCCACGCCCTCCTCCTTCAGGGCCCAGGCGAGGATTCGCCAGAGGGCCGTAAGCCAGGGGCGGGCCGCCTCCCGGTCCACGCCCGGAGCGGGGGCGAGGGCCAGGAGGAAAGTGCCCGTGGCGGAGAGGAAGGGGACGGGGGTAGGGCTGTCCCAGTCCGCCGGGGGCTCCTCCTCCCCCCGGTAGTAGAGGGGGTGGTGGGGGTTGAGGATGTCGGGGTGGAGGCGCCACTTTCCGGGAAGGGGCAAAGCGTCAAAGAAGACCACCAGGCCCTGCTCCTCCGTGGTGCCGAAGAGGGCTGTTTGGGCCTCGCCGCGCTGGAACTGCGCCAGGTTGCGCCGCCAGGCCTCGCCCTCGAGGTAGAGGTGGGCGTAGCGGCTCGCCAGGCCCTTGAGGGCCGAGCCCGGGATGTAGGGCACCCCGTAGGCCCGGTGGAGGGTGAGGCTGGTCTCCAGCACGCCCTCGCCCCCTAGCCCCACCACGAGGCGGGAGAGGGTTTTGGCCTCGCGAAGCTCGGCGCCCAGGGCCACGAGCGCCTTGCGGTACCGCTCGAAAAACGCCGCGTACTCCCTGGGCTCTTCTATCCCCACCACCTCCCGCACCAGGGAGCGCTTGGCCTCGGCGTCCTCCCTCGCGGTGGACCTCAAGAACTTGTCCAGCCAGAGGCCCCGGTGGGGCTCCTTCCCTCGGGGGAGGCGGATACCCTCAAGCGCGGATCTGCGGCCCATGGCTACTCCCCTTCTATGAGCGCCTGGGCGAAGCGCTTGTACCACTCCGCCGCCCCTAAGACCTCCCGGGTGAGGCGCAGGTAGGCGAGGAGCTCGGCCTTGCGGGCCTCCTCGGCGAGGGCCTCCAGACCCTTGCGGCCCAGGGTCTGGGCCAGGTCCCCCACCAGGTTCTTGTGGGCCTCCTCGCCCCGGGAGGCCACGAAGGCCAGGGCCTGGGAAAGCCCCGCCTGGCGCACCAGGACGGGGAACTTCAGGGCCATGTCCCGGTACTTCTTGGCCCTTTCCTTGTCTCCCTGGGCGCGGGCTTTCACCCGGTTGTAGGCGTCCTCCGCCCACCTTTGGGCCCTCGTCCTCATGCTTGCCCCTCCACCACCTTAAGGGCGCACAGGCCCCGGCCCACCGTGGCCTTGCCCCCAAGCTGGACCGCCCCTTCCAAGAGGCCCTTCACTAGGGCGAAAACGGCCTCGGCGGGGAGGTCCTTCCCCTTCCTGCGGGAGGCCTCGGCCCGGAGGAGGCCATAGAGCACGCTCTCCGTGGGCAGGCTCTCCTCGTACCAGAGGGCTCCCTTGGCCACGGTCTTGGTGGCGTCGTCCAGCCGGATGCGGGCCACCACCTCCGTGGCCGTCTCCAGGAGGTAGCCCATGAGGTCGTCGTAGACCACGGTCAGGCGGCCCCTCACCGGGACCTCGAGGCGCTCGGCGAGCCAGTCCTCCCAGGCCCCAATCCCCCCCTCCTCCCGGGCCTTAAGGTCCAGGTCCTCGAGGTAGACCTTGCCCCCATGCCCCAGGACCCGGGAGCCCGGGGCGAGGAGGGCGTGCTCGGCGTCTGGGACCTGGGGAACCCCGGGAATCCGAAGGCCCACCATCTCGGCCTCCCTGGAGAAGCGCTCCAGGAGGTAGGGGCTCGTAACCAGGGCGAAGACCCCGTAGAGGCTCCGGACCGGGAGCAAGAGGAGCTTGGCGTCCCCCACCTGCACCGCCCCGGCGTGCTCGGAGGCGCTCTCCGTGTCCGGGCCGAAGACGGCGAAGAGGGTGTCCCGGTCCCAGGAAGCGGCCCGGTCCCGCAGGACCCCTTTTAGGGAGCTTCCCGGCAGGTAGGGGATGCCCGTGGCCTTCTCCCGGGCGATGGGCAGGTCTATGGCCCCGATGCCTTGCCCCGTCCCCGCGTGCAGGGGGGAGAGGGCGTGAAGAAAGAGTAGCGCCGTTTGGCTCATCCAAACCTCCTTCAAAGGCTTTCCACGAAGGCCCGCACGGGGTCCACCTGGCCCCTTAGGGGCGGGATGGCCTTGGCCTCCTCGAGGGTGAGCCAGGGGTCCACCTCCCAAGCGCGGCCCCCATGTTCCAGGACCAGCCTTTTCCCGGGGAACCGGGCCCCCTCGAGGACCGCCACCACCGAAAGCCGCTCCGCCAGGGGACGGAAAAGGAGAGGGCTCGCCCGGCGCTCGGCCTCGGGGAGCTTGAGGGTGGTATCCGGAGGGTCGCCCTTGTCCTTGAAGTGGAAAATGATGGGCAGGCCGAACTGGCCCCGGGGAAACTTGCGCACGGGATGCCTGGGGGCGTGGTGGGCGGCGTGCCGCCCCGTGAGGCGCCGCACCTCGTCGGGCTCGGGCCAGAAGGAGCGGCCTGGGCTTTTCGGGCTTCCCCCAGGGCGGGCCTGGCGGAAGGCCTGGTAGCGCTCGGCTAGCTCCCTCCAGGACAGGGGCACCACCCGCACCAGGCTTTCGGGGGTGAGGTGGGGCACCCCTTCGGGCCAGCCCCCCTGGCGGCTATGGCGCCGAAGCCCTTCCCGGACCTCCCCTTCCTTCGGCGGCCTGGACCCTTCCCGCAAGAGCGCCCCAAACCCCCGCCGGGTGCGGGCCCCGATCCCCCCGAAGGTCTCCCAGGCCCAGAGGGCGGCCTCGAGCTCCTCCCGGAAGTCCAGGTCCCCCACCTTCTCGGGGAAGCGAAGGCGAAGACGGAAGGATACGCCCACGCGCACGGGGTAGTTCCTGGGGTCCTTCTCCGTACGCCGCAAGGGGAAGGCCAGATAGGGGTGGGCCACCTCTGGATGGGCCCGGGGGAACTTCTTTCCGGGAACGTCCGTGAAAGGGCAATCATCCTGGCCTCTCTTCAAAATCTCCACCTCCACCGCCACGGGGGAAGCCCCACCCTCCCCCGCGCTTCCGAAGAGGGCGCTCTCCAGCTTTCGGAGTTCCTCCAGGCTTCCCTTGGCCTGCCAACCCCTCAGGGCCCGCCACCAGAAGCGGAGCTGCCCCCGCACCTCCGTGGCCCGCACCACGCTCACGGGGTCCGCCTCCCTGGGCTCCACCCCGCCCCCGAAGAGGGGGGTGAGCAGGGTGTAGGTGCGCTCCCAGGTGAGAACGCGGGCGCCGTCCCGCCGCAAAAGCGCCCCTTCCCCCTCCTTGCGCCTGGGCGCGAACGCCTCCTCAAAGGCCCGGACCTTCCGGCTCATGCTCCCTCCCACTTCCAAAGCGTCCCGTCCCAAACCCCCAAGGCGGCCAGGCCAAAGCCGTCCCTCCGGTCCTGCTCTTCATCGGAGAGGTTCTGGAACCAAATCCTCTCTGCCCAAGCCCGAATCTCCCCTTCGCCCCAGGCCTCGGGAAGCCGCACGAAGTAGACGCTTCCCGCGGGCACCGCCCGGCGGCTCGGCTTGGGCCTCCCCTCCCTTAGGTCCCAGCCCGAGACCGCCTGGGGCCTCCCCACCACCGCCGCCTCCACCCGGGCCCCGCCGAAAGCCCCGCCCTTGGGGAGGTAGGCCCCTTCCAGGAAGGCGGGGGTGAGGAAGAGGATGCGGGCGGCCTTGGACCGGACCAGGCCTTGCACCAACGCCTCGGGCAGGGGGGGCACCCCAGGGCCCCCCTTGCGCCAGAAGGCGAGGCGCCTCTCCCCGCCCAAGGGGAAGATGCCCTCCAGCTCCTTTTCGGGCCAGAGGACCAGGGCGAGGCGGCTCCGCCCTCGGGCGAACTCCAGCCCCGAGGTCTGGAAGAGGAAGCCCTCCCGGGCCGTCTGGGTGGCCCCCTCCAGGGCCACGTGGGTGCGCACCTCCGGGGTGGGCCCGCCGTGGCCTTCCGGGGAGAAGCCCTCGGGGGAATCCTTTAGGATCCACTCTAGAAAGCTCTCCCAGTACCAGAAGGCGCTGAGGGGGGCGGGCTTCTCCTTGAGGGAGGGGCTCGGAAGCCCCACGGGGCGAAGACCCTCGGGGAGGTTGGTCCCCGCCCCTTCGGGAAGCTCCAGGGGGCGGAGGGGGTAGACCCTTTCCCCAAGCTTCAGGGCATCTAGGGGCCGGGGCAGTAGAAGCCGCCACCCCTCCCTCCCCTCCTCCGCGAGGAGGGGCCCCCGCAGGCCCCAACGGAGGACCTCTTCGGCCCTCTCGGGCAGGGGAAGGCCTTCCAGCAGGGCCCGGCGGGTGCGGTAGGCCCCGGCCAGGGTCTGGGGCAAGGGGAAGGGAAGGCTTCTCGCCCGGGCGCCTGGGCTGTTGGTGAAGGGCCTTCCGTCCCGGACGATGAGGGGGTCCCTAGGCTCAATGAGCATCCCACACCTCCCGGCTTTCCACGGGCACGCCCGCCTGGTCCAGGGCCTCGGCGAAGGGCCGGGCAAGGAGGAGCTCCCCCGCCAAGCGGCGCACGTCCTCGCCGGTGCGGAGCCACGCCTCAAGCTCCTCCCGGTACGCCTGCCTCATCTCCCTCCTCCCCAGGATGCGCAGGGCCTCGGCCACCAGGGCCTCGTCGGGAAGGGCGTCGCCCGCCTCCCGCACCAGGGCCGATAGCTCGTAGGCGGCCCTCGAGGGCACCTCCCCCGCACGCTGGAGGTCGGCGTAGCGGAGGAGGCGGCGGGTAAGGGGGGGCTTTTCGTCCCAGCGGCCCCGCGCCATCCGCTCCGAGCCCGAGCGGGGGCTATAGGCCACGCAGAGGGCGTTGCGCTGGGGCTTTCCCTCCTTGGCCTGCTTCTCCGCCCGGCGGGCCAGGTCCAGGGCGTCTTGGAGGGGCTCCAGGTGGTGCACCACGGCGAGGCCCACGGAGAGGCTGGGGGCTTTCTCCGGCCCGCCAAAAGGGGCCATGACCTCTCGGAAACGCTCCGCCAGGGCCTTGGCGGTCATGAGGGCCTTGTGGAGGGGAAGGAGGGCCAAAACGTCGTCCCCCCCCGAGTAGACCAGGGCGCCCCCGTGGGCCTCCACGAGGCCCTTCACCTCGGCGGCAAACTGGAGGGCCAGGGTCTTGGAGAAGCGCCGGTGCGCCTCCGGGGTCTTTAGGCGGTCCAGGGCCTCCCCCATCCGGTCCCCGTCGGCGTGGAGGAGGGCGTAGTAGGCCCCGGGGGGCGCCCTCACCCCTTTTTGGGAAAGCGCCCTCCAAAGCTCCCGGAGGCGGGCCCGGGCCCTTTCCAAAAGCCCGGAGTCCTCGGCGAGGGCGGGGAACTCGGCCAGGCGGGTTTCATAGAGGAGGCGGACGTCCCACTTCGCGAAGGGGGTGTCCCGCAGAACGGGGTGGTAGGTTCCCGCCCTGGCCTCCTCGCCCGCCATCCGGGCCAGGTCCTTTAGGGCCTCCTCCAGCAGCCCCTCCTGGCCCACCCTCCTCACCCCCTCAAAGAAGGGGAGGGCCGCCACGTGGGTGGTGCTGAGGAAGCCGTGCTTCGTCTGCCACCAGCGCTTGAGCAGGTCCGGGCCCGAGAGGTACTCCCCCGGGCGCAGGCCGAGCCGGACCCGGAGGCGGTCCGCCCCCTCCTGGGGCAGGCGGAGGACGCTTTCCCGGGCCCCGTCCAGGGAGCTCTTGTAGGCCGGGCTTCCCCAGGAGGCGGGGGCGAAGTCCCGGGTGTTCTTGCGGGCCGCGAGGAGGGCCATGAGCCGCTCCCGGGCCCCGGGGTAGTCCCCCTTTAGGGGGAGGTAGGCGTAGTACCCCTCCAGGAGGTCCTTGACCTGCTCCAGGGCTTCTTCCCAAAGAAGGTGGTCCTTGCGGGGGGTGAAAACCTCCCTCGCCCGCGCGAGAAGGCAGTCCTTGGCGGCCTTTAGGGCTTTTTCCCCCAAGCCCTTTGGGTCTTTCCCTTCGGGAACCCGGACGAGGAGCACGTTGGGGATGCCCGCCTCGGCCAGGGTTTTATGCGTTGCCTCGCTTTCGGGGGCCGGGACTGGGGTTTCAAGCGCCGCCTCGCTTTCGGGGGCCGGGAAGATGAGGTTTTGTACCCCCACCTCCTTGGCGAGGGCCTTGGCGGCGCGGGCCGCGGCCTCGGAGAGGAGGCGGCTTCCTGCGAAGAGGTCCCGGGTCCTGCGGGCGGTGGCGATGAACTCCTGCACCGGGCCCAGGGCGATAGCGAGAAGGTGATCCATAAGCCCTCCGGTTATGCCCTAGTATACCGGCACCCTAGAGCCCCGCCAAGCCTAGGGCCTCCTCCAGGTCCTGGGGGAAGCGGTAGACCCCCTGGACGCCTTCCCCGACCTCGAGGGCCATGTAGACCAGGTTGGGGCTCGAGGGCGCAGAACCCCCTTCCCAGGAACGGGCCACCATGAGCCCCCTGGCCCGGCTTCCCCCCACGGAGGCCACCAGGTTCCTCATCAGGGGAGCCCGCCCCTTGAGGCTGGCCGCATCGGGCTTGCACTCCACGAACCAGAGGGTGCCCCGGTGGAAGAAGACCCCGTCCACCTCGGTGGACTGGGGGGCCAGGGCCCCGTCCCCGAGGGGCACCAGGTGCCCGCCCATCCTGGCCGTCCCTCCCCTCGAGACCAGGTGTTGGTGAAGGTGGAAGTAGACGAAATACTCCAGGGCAAGCCCCTTGAGGCTCTCCCGCTCCTTCGGAGGAAAGGCGCATCCGAGGCGCCGGGCGAAGAGGCGGAGGAACTGGTCCACCACGGGGGAGGTTTTCCAGGAGGCCTGGACCTCGGCCCAGCGCCGGAGGATCCCCTTCGCCGCGGCCAGGACCTCCGGGTCGGGGGAAAGGGAAGGGCACCTCTGCTGCAGGCGGTAGCCCCGGAGGGCGAGGAGGTCCTCGGGCCGCCCCTCCTCCCAGGGCACCCGGGCCTCCCCTCCCTCCAGGAAAAGGAGGCGGTCCCCCTCCAGGTAGTGGGCCCGGGCCCCCTCCCTCAGGGCCAGGTAGAGCCCCAGGGCCATGGCGTGGGTCCCGCCGTTCAGGTTGGCGTGCACGGGGTGGCCCCGCCTGAGGGCCTCCTCCACCACGGGGGAAAAGAGGTCCCGCACCTCCCAAAGGGCCCAGGGCCCGGGGAGGAGGCCGGCGTGCACCCGCACCCCCTTGTCGCGGAAGAAGGCCTCCGCCCACCGCAGGCGGTCTGCCATCTCGGGGGTGGTGAGGAGGTAGGCCTCCTTGGGGCGGGCGTAGAGGTAGGCCCCGTAGAGGGGCGCGGCCTGCTCGGAGACCAGGGCGAGGAGAACCGGTCCTTGGGAAGGCGGCGGGGCCTTGGGGAGGGGCTTTTCCCGAAAGAGGGAGGCCACCTCCCGCTCCAGGGGAGGCCCGGGGTCCACCAGGAAGACCCCGTACTCCTCCGCCCAGGCCCGCCAGCGGGCGAGGACCTTCTCCCGCTCGTTTGGACGGTAGTTTCGGAGGTTGGCGGCGTGGTAGGGCACCACCGGAAGGCAGAGCTGGCCCCCAAGCTCCCTGGCCTCCTCGGCGAAGCGGGCGAGAGCCTTCCGAGCCATGTCCTTGGCCTCGCTCCCCAGAAAGGGCCGAAACCAGTAGGGCCGCCCCCGGTAGACCACGAAGAGCCCGCCTTCCCTTCGGGGAAGCCGGGCCGTCCGGGCCCCCTTGGGGAAGGGGAAGGCCGGGGGCGGGGGCGTTTCCGCCCACGCTTCCCCCAAGGGCTCCAAGTAGAGCCGGGCGTACTCCTCCAGGGTGAGGGCCTCCGCTTCCAGAGGAAAAGCCCCCTCCTCGGGCCAGAGGAAGAGGGCCCGGGGGGCCTCGAGGGGGCGGTGGGCCTCGAGGAGGAAGACCCGGGCCCCAGGCCGCCGCAGGCGCCCAAGCAGGCGCACCGCGAAGAGCTTGGAGCCGCCGGTGAGGTTGGCCCAGACCTCCCCTGTCCCCTCCTCCGGGGCGGGTGCCTCGGAAAGGGGGCGAACCTCGTGGGGGATGCCTTTCTCCTCCAGGAGGGCGAAGAGGGCCTGGCGCTTGGCCTCGTAGCCCTCGCCCCACGCCCTAAGGGCGTAGAAGATGGCCTTGGCCACGCCCCCCGCCCTTCGCGCCACCGTCTTCAGCCCCAGGTAGGCGGGGGCCGGGTCGTTGCCCAAAAGGGAGAGGTAAACCGGGCCGGGCGCCATGGGCTCTTTGAGAGCCCAGTATACCCCCGTCGCGAAAGGAAGGGCCAGCCCAGATGGCCGTGGCCCACAAGCTCCTCAGGCGGATGATGGGAAGGCTCAGGGAGTACTACGCCGGTCGGTTGGCCCAGGGGGTGGCTTGACGCTCAAGACAGTATCAATCCCCTTACGGGGCTATGTGGTTTGCAACCCGGGGGAACTGGAGGCCCGGGCCATCGCCAAGGCGATCCGGTCGCAATCCCCTTACGGGGCTATGTGGTTTGCAACATACGTTTCCGCCAGGAGCACCTGGAGGCAGTGGCCTCGTCGCAATCCCCTTACGGGGCTATGTGGTTTGCAACCGTCCTCCCCCTCATGACCCTCCGGGTGGCGGTCTGGGGGTCGCAATCCCCTTACGGGGCTATGTGGTTTGCAACCCTCCTCCGGCAGGACCCCCGGTACCACCCCGAGGGGGATGTGTCGCAATCCCCTTACGGGGCTATGTGGTTTGCAACTTGGCGGTATCTTGCTATCTCCAAAGATTCTTCCGTTCCTAGGCGTCGCAATCCCCTTACGGGGCTATGTGGTTTGCAACAAATCCAGTAGTGTACAGCGGTCGAATCGAAGAAGGGAAGTGTCGCAATCCCCTTACGGGGCTATGTGGTTTGCAACCATACCTTGAAGCAAAGGGCGGTCTTCATCGGGGGAGCCTGGAGTCGCAATCCCCTTACGGGGCTATGTGGTTTGCAACATGAGGGTGTGGGGAGGTGAAAAATGAAAAAAAGCTACGTCGCAATCCCCTTACGGGGCTATGTGGTTTGCAACTCTTTTATCCAAAATATCTAGACGACAGGTCTGAAGTTAAGTCGCAATCCCCTTACGGGGCTATGTGGTTTGCAACTCTACCCCTCTAAGAA
>NZ_JBAMMI010000018.1:50785-53111 GCF_039793865.1 Thermus sp. | reverse complement strand
TGCCTAACCCTGCCGCCTTAAGGGTGTTCGTCACCGTGGTGGAGGAAGGGGGGGTGGGCCGGGCCGCCCTGGCCCTGGGCATCACCCAACCGGCGGTGAGCCAGTACCTCAGGACCCTCGAGGACCACGTGGGCCATCCCCTCTTTGAGCGCCAGGGACGGCACCTGGTCCTCACCCGGGTAGGGGAAGCCCTCCTTCCCGAGGCCCGGCGGGTGGTGCAGGCCCTGGAGGAGTTCCAGCGGATCTCCCAGGCCATGGGCCGGCTGGAGATAGGGGAGGTCACCCTGGGAGCCTCCACCACCATGGCCACCTACGTGGTCCCCTTCTTCCTGAAGAAGTTCCACGAGGAGCACCCCGGGGTACGGGTCCACCTGGAAAGCGGGAGCTCCGAGCGCCTGGCGGAGCGCTTGCTGATGGGGGAGCTGGAGCTCGCCATCGTGGAGGGGGTGGAGCGCTGGGAAGGCTACGAGCGGCACCTCTTCTACGAGGACGAACTGGTGGTCATCGTCCCGCCGGACCACCCCTGGGCGGGCCGGGAGGAAGTGCCCCCAGACTGGCTTCAAAGGGAAACCCTGGTGGTGCGCAAACCGGGCTCCATGACCTGGCGGGCCCTGGAGCGGGCCTTTGAACAGGCCAACCTAGAGCTCAACCCCACCTTCTACACCGACAACAACGAGGTCACCAAGCGGCTGGTGCTGGCGGGGGCCGGGGTGGGCATCGTGAGCCGGGTGGTGGTCCAACCCAACCTGAAGGTGGGCAACCTCAGGGCCCTGCGCCTGGCCCCGCCGGTGGGGGAGATCCGCCGCTACTTCTGGCTGGTTTACCCCAAGCGGGTGGCCAACCCGGCGGCCCAGACCCTCATTGCCCTCCTCCGGTCCTGACCAGGCGGATGGCCAGGGCGAAGGCCACCACCATGAGGGAAAGAAGCCCGAGCTCGGCCAGAACCGCCATGAAGGCAGGGTCTTCCAGATCGAACTTCTCCACCGCCTCGGCGGTGAGGACCAGGACCCGCCTGGTGGCGGCGATGATGCCGATGACGAGGAAGGGGGTGGCCTCGATGGTCCCCTCCTTGGCGAAGCGAAGCAGGGTGTAGAGGATCTCCGCCAGCATCAAGGCCAAAAGCACCCGGTCCAGAAGCCCCAAGGCCACCTTCCCGTAATCCCCCTGCAGAAGGTGAAGAACCCCTTCCCAAAAGGCGGTGAGGAGGAGCGCCGCCGCCCCGGCGGCGATGAGGAAGCCCGCGAAGAGGTAGATGGTCGTCTCGGCGCTCTGGAGAAGGCGGAAAGCGTCCCGTTTCACCCCCTTAGTCTACGTCGTTGAGGTAGTCGGGCTCCCCGTGTTCCTCCAAAAAGCGCTTGGCCTCGTAGGGAGGGCGCACCTCCTCCAAGGAGGCCTTGGGGCCCTCCATCCAGTGGGGCAGGGCGGTGGGAGGCGGGGCCTGGAACCCGTAGAAGTAGTAGAGGACGTAAAAGCCCCGCTCGTCCTTCAGGACCACCGCGTCCCCATACCCGTCCTCCAGCACCTTCACCGCCATCGCCTTGGCCTTGGCGTAGGGAAGCTCGTCGTACTCCACACCTCACCTCCTACTTGGACTCGTTGACGAAGAGGGTGTAGCCATGGGCCTCCAACCAGCGGGCCTAGTCGTAGGGCGGGCGAAACCCCTCGGGCGAGGGCTTCGGGCCCTCCACCCAGTCAGGGGTCTCCTCGGGGTGGGGCGCCTTCCGGCCGTAGAGGGAGAAGAAGTAGTAGAGGGCGTAGTACCCTCCTTCCCCCAGGAGGACGAGGCCCTCCCCCACCCCGTCCGCCAGCACCTTCACGGCCTTGGCCTCGGCCTCCCGGTAGGTCAGCTCCCTCACGGGGGCACCTCCAGGAGGACCCGGTAATCGGTGGTGATCCGGTCCTTGGCCATGGGGCGAAAGACCCGGTCGGCGAACTCCACGTGCAGGGGATGGTGGCGGTAGCGCTCCACCACCTCCGGTCCCGAGAAGACCACGGAGAGGAAGTAGCGGTACCTCGGCCCCTCCCCCAGGGCTTCCCCAAAGCGGAGCCCCACCACCCCGGGGATCCGCAAGAGGACCTCCCGGGCCTCCTCGGCCATGCGCAGGACCTCCTCCCTCGAGGCCTCGGCATTGAACACGATCAGGTGCTCCACCATCTCCGCACCTCCTCCAAATAAACCAGGTCCACCATCACCCTCTCCCCCTCCCTGGGGCCCCGGAGGACAAGCCCCGGGTTCCCCTCATCCCCCAGGTGGTTCAGCACCGCCTGGGCCTCGGAGAAGTCCTGGTCCGAGGTGTAGAGGCCCGGCGTTACCAAAACGGGAAGC